>JAZNFH010000039.1:0-64340 GCA_045589055.1 Faecousia sp.
GATGTTCTGGCGCAGAGAATTCTGGATTATCGGGAAGAAAATGGTTTCTTTTCTTCTGCGGAGGAATTGCTGAATGTGGATGGAGTTGGAAAAAAGAGACTGGAAGTAATTTTGGACTTGATTGTGATCGGAGGATAGCAATGAAAATTCTGGTAGTTGATGACGAAGACCTGCTGGTTAAGGGGATTCGTTTTAATTTGCAAAATGAAGGATATGAAGTGATTTCCGGTTCTACCGGAATTGATGCTGTGACATTGGCGCAAAACGAAAATCCCAGCTTAATCGTACTGGATGTTATGATGCCGGAGATGGACGGTCTGACAGCATGTACAAAAATCCGATCATTTTCTGATGTCCCTATTATCCTGCTGACAGCGAAAGCAGATGATATGGATAAACTCATCGGATTTGATCACGGAGCAGACGATTATCTTACAAAACCCTTCAACATTCTTGAACTAAAGGCACGGATTCGTGCCCTGCTCAGACGCTCCGGAGCACTGAATCAAAATAGCAGCAACACACTTACAATCGGCAGCATTACGCTGAATCTGGACGCAAGGAACGCCTATAATGGTAACCAACTGGCTGATCTAACAGCAAAAGAGTTTGATGTAATTGAGTTTTTAATGCGCAACCCTAACCGCGTTTACTCCAGAGAAGCATTGCTTGATACCATATGGGCTTATGAATACCGCAGTGATATCCGTACTGTTGATGTTCATATCCGGCGTCTGCGGGAAAAGCTTGAGTTAAATCCTGCACAGCCGCAATACATTATGACGAAGTGGGGCGTTGGTTATTACTTCCGGAAATGATTCCCTTTTTTTTAAGCGGTATGGCAATTCCCAATTCCGCTATGCGACAATTTATGTGATTATCACATTTGTTGTCCTGCTATTCCTGAATATTTATTCCTCAGGGCGCAGCCAGGAACTGTTTTACCGCAGCAAGGAAGCGTCTATGATTGAGCGCTGCTTAATTACGGCTTCCGGTATCGGTGACATTGAGATTATGAACACAGAAACAGTTTCAGCTGTCATTGGCCAAATCGGCAATCTGTCCGCCACACGACTGATTGTTACCGATCATACGGCGCATGTCATATACGATTCCAATTCCCGAACACCGGCAGGCTCTTATGCGTTGCTGCCCGAAATCCTGCAGGCTTTAAATCGTAATAAAGTATTTTCCTGGTCTTTTCAGGAAGGCACGATGGTTTCCCGGGCTGCCGTTCCAATCTACTCCTATGGCACACTGGCCGGCACGGTGTATATGATGGAAAACGATGCCCAGCAAGGGGTTTTGATTTCTTCCCTGCAAAGAAACATCCTCTCCATTACTTTGGTTCTGGAAGTTGCAGTTATACTGTTTTCGGTTATTTTTTCCTCCCGCTTCTCCCGCCGATTGAAACGAATTACAACATCCATGCGCATCATAAGAAGCGGTAATTACTCTCACAAAGTGAATGTTGGCGGCCATGACGAACTGACACTTCTTGGGGATGAATTCAATGATTTGACCGAAAAACTCAACGCTTCCGAAGGTCAACGACGCCAGTTTGTATCCGATGCATCACACGAGTTGAAAACGCCGCTGGCATCCATCAAGCTTCTTTCTGATTCTATTCTCCAGAATGAAATGGATATGGGTACCGTAAAGGAATTTGTCGGCGATATTGGTAACGAAGCGGAGCGACTAAACCGCATGTCCTCAAAACTCCTTTCCCTCTCACGCATCGAATCTGTGGACGAAGTAGAAAGTGAAATCGTCAATATTCTTCCAACAGCAGAACGGGTTATTCGGATGCTTTCAAGTATTGCTGCGGAAAACAGCGTAACAATGATTACCCATTTTCTTCAAGACTCACCGATTCTGATACCGGAAGATGACCTGTACCAGATTCTTTTTAATCTTACAGAAAACGGTATCAAGTATAATCGATCCGGTGGGTCTGTTACAATCTCCTTGTACAGACAAGGTGATGATGCTGTTCTTTCCGTTGCTGATACCGGTGTGGGTATTCCGGAGGAAGCGGTTCCCCATTTGTTCGAACGATTCTTCCGTGTGGATAAAGCCCGTTCCAGAAAGACAGGCGGAAGCGGTCTAGGGTTGTCCATCGTCAAAAGCATGGTTGAAAAGAACGGTGGGTCCATTTCAGTTGAGAGTACTCCGCAAAAGGGATCCGTTTTTACCGTCTTATTCCCGATTTTTGATACGGAGGCTGATAATTGATGAAATGCCTAATCTGCCTGTGTCTGTCAGTTGTTCTGTTTTTTCTCTTGCTTGGTTGTCAGGGTGATCATAATGTAACACACTATGCATTCTTCTATCCGAGAAACGATCTCGGCTATCATGATCAGGAAAGCAAATTCTTTGACCGTGCAATCGAAACAGAATCGCGGAATGATATTTCTTCTGAAAGCATCCTTCAAATCATGGCTGCATATTTGAAAGGCCCTTTGGATCCTTCACTGTATAATCCTTTTCCTGCTGACCTGTGCATAATGGATCTTGACATACAGGGAGAGGAACTATATCTTACGGTTTCTGACCATTTGGCACAGCTTCGTGATATACCTCTTGTAATTGCCTGCACATGCATGGCACAGACTGCAATGCCGCTGACAAACACCTCAACTGTATATATCAGCTGCAACTCTTCTTTGCTAAACGGCGAAAAGTACATCATTATGAAAGCAGATGCGATAATTCTTGACGATCTGGTTGTCACGGAAACAAATGGATAGGAGTATGACATGAAACTGATTTCCTGGAATGTAAACGGCCTGCGGGCATGCCTTCAAAAAGGCTTTCTTGATTTTTTAACCGAAGCCGATGCAGATTTTCTCTGCCTGCAGGAAACCAAACTGCAAGATGGACAAATCAGCTTGGATATTCCCCAATACACGCAGTATTGGAACTATGCCATCAAAAAAGGATATTCCGGTACCGCTGTTTTTGCGAAAAGACTCCCACAATTTGTCCATAACGGCATCGGAATTGAATCACTTGACACAGAAGGCCGTTTGATCACACTGGAATATCCGGAATTCTATCTGGTGACCTGTTATACACCCAACGCGCAAAGAGAGCTTGCGCGAATTGATCACCGGCTGGAATGGGATTCAGCATTCCGCTCTTATGTAGCAGATCTGGATTTACGAAAGCCGGTAATCATTTGCGGTGATCTAAATGTGGCGCACAAGGAAATCGACTTAAAGAATCCCGCATCAAACCGTGGAAATGCCGGTTTCTCTGACGAAGAACGGGAAAGTTTTTCTGAACTATTAGCCTGTGGCTTTACGGACACATTCCGATATTTGTATCCTGACACGACGGGTGCGTACACCTGGTGGAGCTATATGTTCCAAGCCCGGCAGAAAAACGCCGGCTGGCGCATTGACTATTTTCTTGTATCGAACCGAATTGCGGATAAGATAATTGCAGCGCCGATTTATTCTGATGTTATGGGTTCAGATCATTGTCCGGTGGGTCTTGAAATTGATTTAAATTTCTGATAGCAATCCCAGGACTTCCATCATTCACAACCAAATAAGCATCTTTCAATCTTTTGATGTAATGAAACGGTTCTTCCGGTGATATGGGAAACCAGTTTTCCGGTAGTTTTTTATGTTGGGTTTTTATAAAAAACTGAAGTTTCCCCTCTCCCAATCTCTTCATTGGAATCCTTACCTCCAGACCGGAAAGGTCGCCGTCAAGGATACACAACCCCAAGTCTACCGCGTGTTCTGCACAAGCAGTAATCCGCAGGGGAACATCTCCGCTAAGGTGACAGGTGCATTTGATACGATAATACAGTCCCTCCCGGTTGACCAATGCAGTTCCAACATCATCTTCTCCCAGATATATCGGATATTCCATATATAAAACGCCCCCTTGCCACTAATCTATGCGGCAAGGGGTATTATAATTCAAACTGTTCTGTCGTCATGCAGTCCAAAACTAACTGCAATTGCTTCATCGACTAAAGTCATCTGCTTATCATCCAGTCTCCCCATATGCTCCCGCAGCCTCTTCTTGTCTATGGTGCGGATTTGTTCCAGCAGGATCACGGAATCTTTACTGAGTCCTACACTTCCGCCGGCAATATTAATATGGGTTGGCAACCGTGCCTTTCCTGTTTGGCTGGTAATTGCAGCTGCAATTACGGTTGGAGAATGCCGGTTTCCAGTATCATTTTGAACGATTAATACCGGTCTCGTGCCTCCCTGCTCACTGCCTACAACAGGCGAAAGATCGGCATAATAGATATCCCCTCTTTTGACAGTGCTGTCCATGTGCTTCACACTCCGATGTAACATTACCGGCGTTACTGGATATGCAATCTATGTAACGCGGCTAACCATATTCTCCCACGCACACAGATAAAATATACAACATTGCCTGCAAAATATCCTATGCACAAAATACGGAAATGTTACACAATAGAAAAGTCTTTAACAGTAATCGACAAAACATTCCGTCCCTGCCACAAAACATCCGCATAGCGGGGGTATCCTTCCTCATTGAGCCAGATATCCAACTGCAGAGATTCGCTTTCATAACTGTCATGAATTGTCAGGACCGTTCCAGAACCATCTTTTCCGGCAGAGGTCAGATAGCCGCTTCGCAATGTCTTCGCCAGAAGCCACGGAGCGCTGACCGGCGATACTTCACCGTCTGCAAGCATCGGGAAGGCCAGCACCGTTTCATCAAATGTAAGAAATCCATCGCCGTTCGCCAACTTACCGGAAATCCCCGCAATGGATTCAGGTGAAATCACAATAAAATGGATATCTCCATTTGGTTCAGCAGTGCAGCCAACCGAAAATGTGTATGTTTTGTCGCCATAATTGGCGGTAATATCCGCAACAAAACTGTATGTATTCTCAAGAAGCTGCTGACGAAGCTGTAACCCCTGCTGCAAACAGTTGTCCTGATGACCGCAGGCCGGAAGAAATAGTAAAAGAAGAAGCACGAACAGTATGCGTTTCAAGGTATCCCCACCCTATTTCATAAGTCGTGGAAGTACCTCAAGCATATCTGACGGGAGCATACCATACTGACCGATTTCTGCTGCACAGATATCCCCTGCTGCACCATGAAGCCAGGCACCGCAGGCAGCAGCCTCTAAAGGTGCCAGACCATGACCCAGCAGACTTGCAATGATCCCGGCTAGAACATCCCCACTGCCGCCAACAGCCATTCCCGGATTACCGGTAAGATTACGGAAGTGATTCTTTCCATCTGTGATCACAGTATGATGGCCTTTCAGCACAACGATTGCATCAAGTGCTCTTGCAAGAGCGGCTGCAGCCTGTTCACGAGATTCAAGGATTGGACCTCCGGCAAGTCTTTGAAATTCCCCTTCATGAGGTGTCAAAACCGTCGGAGCCGTTCTTCCACGCAGTATATCCTTATGCCTGGATAAAATATTTATGCCATCGGCATCCACAACAACAGGACAGGAAGCATTTTGCAGTACCGTTTCCAGAACTGCCTTCGCACCCTCCGATTGCCCCATTCCCGGTCCAATCAATATTGCATCAATCTTTTGAAGCATCCGGAAAACAAGTTCGGTAGACGATGCATCCATTGCCCCGCTATTGTCTGGCAGCGGAAAAACAATGGCTTCTGTCAGCTTCACAGCCTCAATAAAATAAATACTTTCCGGAACACCGAGATACACCAATCCGGAGCCGGCGCGCAAGGCACCCATGGCTGCTAAGGCTGCGGCTCCAGTGTATCCCTGACTTCCACACAGTAAAAGTACTTTTCCGAAATCACCTTTATGGGCTTCCGGATGCCTGTCCGGCAACAGTTTCAAAACATCCTCGTGTGTTAATTCCCTCATCGATATCACCCCTTTGAACATCCTTATTTAACAATAACATATAGAGATGAATTCGTCTATGAAAAACAAGTAAATAATCCTTGCAATTTGAAAGTGGATATGCTATTATCCCTAGTGATATGTAAAAGGCTGTGATTGGGCTGCCTTGTATCGGCAATGTGATCCAAGCGAGAGTGGAATGGTGTGAGCCACTTACACATGGTACCGGGCTTTCCCCCAGGAGCTTCCACCTGAACGATCAGTAGGGTGCGCCGGGTAATTCCGTTAACGATTTCAGATGTGTTGGCATCTTAGAGCTGCGCCTATGGCGAATTGCGGGTG
Source organism: Faecousia sp. (assembly GCA_045589055.1). Classification (GTDB taxonomy): domain Bacteria; phylum Bacillota; class Clostridia; order Oscillospirales; family Oscillospiraceae; genus Faecousia. Next base: position 6,179 of record JAZNFH010000039.1, read on the forward strand.
GTACCGCGGAAGGAACTCCTTTCGTCCCGATTTTGGGATGGAAGGTATTTTTTTATATATAACACCGGAAGGGAGAAATACAATACATGAAAGCACAATTGGAGCAAATTAAACAGCAGGCGCTTGCATCTCTGGAAGCCGCAGATACCCCTGCCGCTCTGGAAGAACTGCGCGTCAAAGTCCTTGGAAAAAAAGGTGACCTGACTGCCGTCTTAAAGCAGATGGGCAAACTCTCTGCTGAAGAGCGTCCTGTTATGGGTCAGCTTGCAAATACCGTTCGTGCAGAAATTGAGGCAAAGCTGGAAGAGTGCAAAGCAGCGGTCACCGCGAAAGCACTGGAAGCAAAGTTGGCAAGTGAAGCAATTGATGTAACCATTCCCGGGGAAACTGTTGCTCTGGGACATCAGCATCCTATGAATCAGGTTCTGCAGGAAGTAAAGGACATCTTTGTGGGTATGGGTTATACCGTCGTTGACGGTCCCGAAGTGGAACTGGCTTCCTACAACTTCACCCGGTTGAACATCGAGGAGGGTCATCCTTCCCGGGATCGCAGTGACACCTTCTACTTCACGAAAGATGATTCTGTCCTGCTGCGCACCCAGACCAGTCCTATGCAGATCCGCTTCATGGAAAACAACAAGCCTCCTCTGTGCATGCTGGCTCCCGGCCGCGTTTTCCGTAAGGATGAAGCAGACGCTACCCACAGCCCCATGTTCCACCAAATTGAAGGCCTTGTGGTTGCGGAGAACATCACTATGGGCAATCTGAAGGATGTGCTGATTACCATTATGCGCAAGATCTACGGACATGACGCTCAGGTACGCTTCCGTCCCCACCACTTCCCCTTTACGGAGCCCAGCTGTGAAATGGATATGCAGTGCCATAAGTGCCATGGTACCGGAGAAGTTGACGGTCATGTTTGTTCTACCTGCCACGGCGAAGGCTGGATTGAGCTGCTTGGCGCCGGAATGGTGCATCCTAAGGTTCTGGAAAACTGCGGAATCGATTCTGAAAAGTATTCCGGCTTTGCCTTTGGTATGGGTCTGGAGCGTATGGCCATGGGTCGCTTGAAGATTACAGACCTGCGTTTGATTTTCGACAACGATGTACGGTTCTTGAACCAGTTCTAAGGAGGGATAGACTATGAATCTGAACAGAAAATGGCTGCATGAGGAGTTCGTGGATCTGTCCGGCGTCTCCGATAAAGAATATGTTGAAACTTTGACCGTCTTCGGCCAAAAGGTCGAAACCTGGGAACGGATGGATGCCGAGATCAAGAATGTTGTTGTCGGCAAGGTCGTTTCCATTGTCCGTCACGAAAATTCCGATCACATGTGGGTCTGTCAGGTAGATGTGGGACAGGAAGCACCTGTTCAAATCGTCACCGGTGCCCAGAATGTAAAAGAGGGCGATCTTGTTCCTGCCGCTCTGCACAATTCCTGGCTTCCCGGCGGTGTGCACATCACCAAGGGCAAGCTCAGAGGTGAGGTTTCCAACGGCATGCTCTGCTCCCTGAAGGAGTTGAATCTGACCCTTGGTGACTTCCCCTATGCTATCGAGGACGGTATCTGGATTATTGAAGAAGATTGCAAGCCCGGCGACGACATCAATACCATTATCGGCAATGATGATACGGTAGTCGAATTTGAAATTACCAACAACCGCCCCGATTGTTACAGTGTCATCGGCCTCGCAAGAGAATCAGCCGCTGCCTTCGGTAAGGCCATGCGTCATCATGAGCCTGTTGTCAAGGGCAGCACCGCCGGTTCTATGTACGAAATGCTGGATGTAGAAGTTCCTGCAGAGGATCTTTGCAACCGGTATACCGCCCGTATGGTCACCAATGTAAAGATCGGCCCTTCCCCCAAGTGGATGCGGCAGCGTCTGCGTGCCAACGGCATCCGCGCCATCAACAATATCGTTGATATCACCAACTATGTCATGCTGGAGTACGGCCAGCCCATGCACGCCTTTGACTACCGCTACGTGGGTTCCGGTAAGATCGTTGTCAGAGAGAGTGAAGAAGGCGAAACACTGACTACTCTGGACGGCAATGTGCGTCAGCTCCAACCCGGCATGCTGGTAATTGCCGACGAAACCAAACCCATTGGCCTTGCAGGTATCATGGGCGGTGAGAATTCCGAAATCCAGGATGATACTACCACCGTTGTCTTTGAATCTGCTAACTTTAACGGTACTTCCATCCGGCAGACTGCTCTGGCTCTTGGTATGCGTACCGAGTCCTCCGGTAAATTCGAAAAGAATCTGGATCCCATGATGACTGTTCCTGCTGTTCAGAGAGCCTGCGAACTGGTTGAGATGTTAGGCTGCGGTGATGTAATGGATGGAACCATCGACATCATCAACTATGTTCCGGAAGAAAAGACATTGACTCTGGAACCTGAGAAAATCAACAGACTGCTCGGCACCGATATTCCCAAAGAAGACATGGTGAAATATCTGAATCTGTTGGAAATTGAAGTCGAGGGAGATACCATTAAGGTTCCTTCCTTCCGTCCTGACCTTAATTTGATGGCTGATATTGCAGAAGAGGTTGGCCGTTCCTACGGATATAACAACATTCCCACGGTTGCGTTTAAGACATCTACCCAGGGCGGTTACGCACCGGAAATGATCTTTGAAAGCACAGCAGGTCAGCTATGCCGCAGTTTGGGCTATAGTGAGATCATCACCTACAGCTTCGTCTCCCCTGCAATCTTTGATCAAATTCGTCTGCCGGAAGGCTCTCCCCTGCGCAATACACTGAAAATCCAGAATCCTCTGGGTGAAGATACCTCCGTTATGCGCACCATTGCCCTGCCCTCCATGCTGGACATTCTGGGCAGAAATAACGCCTATCAGAACAAGTCAGCAAAGCTGTACGAACTGGCTAAGATTTATCTGCCTGCAGATGGACAAACACTGCCCGAAGAACCCAAGATGCTGGTTCTTGGAACCTATGGTACGGAAGAGACCTTCTTTACGATCAAAGGCGAGTTGGAGGCAGTCTTTGCCGGTCTGCGGTTGAAGAAAGCTTCCTACACCGCTGTGAAGGATAATCCCAGCTACCATCCCGGCCGCTGTGCCCTTGTTTCCATCGACGGCATCGAGATTGGCTATATGGGCCAGGTGCATCCTTTGGTTGCAAAGAATTACGGAATCGATGCAGAGGTCTACTGTGCCGAAGTCAGTCTGACGAAGCTCTTTGACCTGCAGCGGCCCGAGCCTTCCTATGTACCGCTGCCTAAGTATCCCACCGTATCCCGGGATCTGGCACTGGTTTGCGACGAAGCGATTACTGTTGCACAGGCGGAAGCCGTAATTGAAGCTTCTGCCGGCAAGCTGCTGCGCAGTGTCAGTCTGTTCGATATCTATCGCGGTACCGGCGTGCCGGAAGGCAAAAAGAGCATGGCATTCTCTCTGGAGCTGCGTGCAGATGACCGTACACTCACGGATGCTGATTCCGGAGCCGTCATGAGCAAGGTCCTGGAAGCCGTTCAGCAACAGCTGGGCGCCACTCTGCGTTGATAAATTTTTTCCAAGAGGACTTTACACAGATAAACTTTTAGGGTATAATATTTTCAATATTCGGAAGGAGGTCGATCCTATGACGGAAAGCACCATTAAGTTTACAGTTCCCAGTGACGACAAGGAGAACATGCGTCGAATTCTCCGCACAGTGTTCGACGCCTTGAACGAAAAGGGCTATAATCCCATCAACCAGATCGTTGGCTATCTGCTGACGGAAGATCCCACCTATATTACCAACTACAACAATGCCCGCAGCATGATCTGCAAGTTGGACCGGGATGAGCTGATGCAGGCTTTAGTCAAGTGCTATCTGTTTGACCAGAACTGATCCATGCCGGGGGCTTTTGCTGCGGTAAAAGCCCCCTACTCATTTTCAAGGAGGTTCCCATGTCTGAAGAGAAGACTGTTTTAATGTACAAAGGCCGGCCACTGATGCGTATGGATAATTTGATTTACTACGGCTCTATGGCTGACAGCCACATTGTGATGCTGCAAATTCTGGAAACAAAGACCGTCGGCAACACCGAAATTGCTTCCAGAGTATCCGTACAGCTGCAATTAACGGATTCTGCTGTCAGAAGCCGCGACCGTGTGGTTAAAAAAGGCGAAAAGTCCGGTTTATACACTGCTCTTGATTTTGGCAGTGTGTGGCTGGAACGAGCCCTTGCCGGTAAATAAGGTTAAAACTGCCAGCACATTTGTGTTGGCAGTATCTTTTTGGGAAATACTAAAATACTTAAGAATTGTCCGCTTGCAAAAAATGACGGAATGCGGTATACTAAAGAAAAATGCGAAGGTGTGATTGTATGGATGAACGACAAGAACGCCAGCAAAGCTTCCCTCCGGTAAGACGCAGAAAGAAGGTACCTAAGTGGAAGCGCATGCTGCGTAAATACTGGCCTCCCGTTCGCTTTGGCCTGATTATAGTTGCTTTTGTGGCAGTGCTCTCATGGGGCATTGGCGCGATCGTAGATGGCATTCGTCTTGGCAGTGCAAATGATCACAATGATACGAAACCGGTAGAAACAACTACAGAACCCACCCTTTCTCAAGAGGAAATCAATTCTCTGGCGGAGCAATTGATGAAGGATGCAGAAAAGGCTACCCTGGGCTTTGATTACCGTGGTGCGATCAATATGCTGGAAACCTTTGAATACTATGAACAGTTTCCGCAGATGGCAACGATGATCGAAAAATATGAAACCGAGGATGCCAAGCTTGTCAGTTGGGGAGATATGGGAAAGGTAACCCATGTCTTTTTCCACTCCTTGATCTATGATACTTCCAGAGCATTTGATAAAGATGCAGACCAGAAGGGTTACAACCAGTATATGACAACCTGCGATGAATTCTGGGCCATGTTGGAAGAAATGTATGCAAGAGGATATATTCTGGTAAGTCCTTATGATGTCGCCTATGAGGTAAAAAGCCCAGACGGAAACTTCTTCTCATGGGGCGATATCCGCATCCCGGAAGGCAGGATTCCCTTTATCATGAGTCAGGATGATGTGAACTATTACGGTTACATGATCGGCACCGGCAGCGGTGTCAACGAAACACCAGTCTTTGCAGATACCAACGGCGACGGCTTTGCCCATCGAATTGTGATTGGTGATGATGGCTATCCGACTTGTGAATATATGGATAAGGACGGCAATGTAACCACCGGTGACTACGACCTAGTTCCTCTTCTGGAGAAATTCATTCAGCTGCATCCCGACTTCTCCTACCATGGTGCCCGCGCTGTCCTAGGCATGACCGGTTACGAAGGCGTTTTTGGCTACCGCACCAAACCCAGCTATGAGGCTGCGCTTGGTCGTGAAAAGTATCAGCAGGAAGTAGAAGCTGCAAAGAAGGTTGCCCAGTGCCTGCGTGATCATGGTTGGATTCTTGCCAGCCACTCCTACGGACATCCTGCATATGGCAATATTGAAGCAGAAAATGTCCGCGTTGATTCCGACAAGTGGGAAGCCACTGTGCAGCCGATCATCGGCGATACGGATATTATTCTCTATCCCCATGGCTCGGATATCTCTGACGCAAATCCTTATACCTTTGAGAATCTCAAATTTGCTGCTTTATATGAGGACGGATACCGTTACTTCTTCAATGTAGACAGCAATAAATACTGGAGTCAATTGGGGGCAAACTACTACCGCGGCGGACGCAGAAATCTGGACGGTTACCGCATGTGGCATCACCCCAAGCGGTTGGAGGATCTCTTCACAGTTGCAGATGTCTTTGACGATGCCCGTCCCACTCCCGTACCGAAAATCTAACAAAAGCCCGGTCCAAAAGGACCGGGCTTTTTATTTCAGCACACCGGAAAGCGACAGGAAATCATAAATTGTTTTTTCATATAGCTCAGGATCTGTGAAGTAGCTGAGCGCATGACCGGCACCTGGAAATACAACCAATTCCACCATACCGTTACAGGCAGCGTAGATTTGCCGGCTCATATCGCAAGGCACAAACCGGTCATCATCCCCATGGATCAGCAGAATCGGAATGCGTGTTCTTTTAACCGACTCTATCGGACTGGATTCCCACAATTTAAACTTGCCGAAAATCAATGCTCCGATCACAACAAAGGGATAGGAAATACCTGGAGGAAGCTTAATATCTCTGCTCACCTTCTTTATGATTTCCTCCGGATCGGAGTATGGGCAATCGGCTACAATGGCAGCCACATTTGATGGCAGTTCCAATGAGGATGCCATTAGGACTGTGGCCGCTCCCATGGAAACGCCGGACAATACAATAGGAATATCGTGGCCAAATCGTTCTGCCGCATAATTCGCCCAAGCCTGGCAATCATATCGCTCCTTAATTCCAAAAGTTATGGTATGCCCACCACTTTTTCCGTGCGCACGCTCATCCACCGAAAGGACATTAAAGCCCAGTTTCATGGCAAGACGGTTATTTCCGGAGAATTCCCGCTTGGCATTCCCCCGATATCCGTGGAACAATATGAGAATTGGTGCATTATCCTTAAAGTGGTAGTATCTGCCGGCGAGATGCAGTCCGTCTTTGGCCGTTATGCTAACCAATTCGTAAGAAAGCTGATCGACCTCATAGATCAATTCCAGAATCCTGTCTGCTACAGCCTCATATTGCTTCCCTGGGGGTATCGCATAGATATCCTGTTCTGCTTCATTTAAACTATAAAAAGCCATCCGGTAGCAAAATCTGCTGATAAGCAGAATCCCGCCCATAATGATTACGATTACTGCCAGAAGCCAAAGCATATTTATTTTTCCTCCAAAGTACCATTGCTTGACACACAAAGTGTTCCGATATATTCTATGCGCTAAAAAGGATGAATATTCCAACTCTGGGTATTCTATGATAAAGACTATCAGGAGGTTTCATTTATGTGTACAGCGCTGACCTACCAAACAAAGGACTTTTATTTCGGCAGAAATCTTGACCTGCATTTCTCCTATCAGGAGGCCGTAACCATCACGCCAAGAGCATATCCATTCTTGTTCCGCTGCGGAAAGAAACTGGAAAAGCATTACGCTTTGATCGGCGTTGCCACTGTGGCGGATGGTTATCCTCTGTATTATGACGCAACAAACGAAAAAGGTCTGAGTCTTGCCGGCTTGAACTTTCCGGAAAACGCAGTTTATTATGCCAATATTGATGGGTTGGATAATATTGCGCCCTTTGAATTGATTCCCTGGATTCTCGGACAGTGTGCAACTGCAGCGGAAGCACTCCAGATGCTAAGTAAACTAAATCTTTGGAAAACACCCTTCAACGAAAAGTATTCGCTCTCCCCTCTTCACTGGATCCTGGCAGACAAGCAGCAGTGTTTTGTGCTGGAGCCCATGTCAGAGGGGTTAAAAATCCATGAGAATCCCGTTGGCATCCTTACAAACAATCCCCCATTTGATTATCACATGTATCATCTGGCAGACTATATGAATGTCACTGCAAAGACTCCACAAAACCGTTTTTCCGGAAAGATCTCGCTGAGACCCTACAGTCTCGGCATGGGCGGGATCGGCCTTCCGGGTGATCTTTCTTCGCCTTCACGGTTTGTTAAGGCAACATTTACAAAACTGAACTCAGTTTGTGAAGAAACAGAAGTCGAAAGCATCAGTCAGTTCTTCCACATATTAGGAAGTGTTGCACAACAAAAAGGACTGACAGAAGTGGCAGATAATGAATTTGAGTATACTGTTTACAGCAGCTGCTGTAATACCGAGAAGGGACTGTTCTACTATACCACCTATGAGAACAGCCAAATCAGCTGCATAAACATGCATAAAGAGAACTTGGAAGGGATGAATCTCGTCTCATATCCTTTGATCAGAAGCCAACAGATTCACATGCAGAACGGAGTATAAACATGTATTACACACAATATTCCTCTCCTCTGGGATTGCTGACCATTGTAAGTAATGGTCAGCAAATCATCGGACTTAGGATGGATGGACAAAAACATTTCGGATTCCCTACGGCACAACGGTCACCTACGGTGAGATTGCCGGTCATATCGCAGAAACCACCGGCAAAAGAACATCAGCCCATGCCGTTGCGAATGCTGTTGGAAAAAATCCTATCAGTATTCTGATTCCCTGTCACAGAGTTGTCGGCATGAAGCAAAAGCTGACCGGTTATGCCGGTGGTATTGACAGGAAAACCTTCTTACTCGAATTAGAGCAGAAATCTACACAACCTTAACATGATACTGCTGCATCCAGAAATCGATCTGCAGAATATAGGCAATGGTCTGGGGCAGGCGCATCAGCTGACCATACCAAGGCCACAGATGTTCCTCTGTCAGCAGTGTTTTCACGGTATCTATGTTTATTAATTGGAACAACGGTCGCTGCGGAGATTCCAATAAATGTTTCAATTCACCGATAACCATTGACAGGTACCGAGGATCCCATGTTTTTGGATAAGGACTTTTCTTTCTCCATAATACTTCGTCCGGAAGCAACCCAGTCATTGCAGTACGCAGCAACCCCTTTTCTCTTCCTTGATGATCCTTATATGCCCATGGAACGCTGTACAGATACTCAGCAATCCGGTAATCACAGAACGGAACCCGCACTTCCAGACCGTTGTACATGCTCATTCGGTCCTTCCGGTCCAGCAATGTTTGCATGAACCATCGGTAATTTAGATTCACCATTTCTTTCATCCGCCGCTCCAGTGGTTCCGCCCCAGGCAGAATGTCGGTTTCCTTAACCGTCTGCCGATATCGATCCATTACGAATTCCTCGCAATTCAAGCTTTCTCTGAATTGGGGATGTAGAAACGATGCCCGATAAGCGGTATTCTGCGCCCAGGGAAAGCCTTCTGCCGCACGAACCGACGGGTCACGATACCAAGGATAGCCACCAAATATCTCATCCGCACACTCTCCGGACAAGGCAACCTTCACATCATTTCGTATTTCACCGCAGAACAATAACAAGGAAAAATCCACATCTGCCATTCCCGGAAGATCACGGGCGCAGGTCGCATCCTGTAGTGCACCAAGAAGGGCATCTGATTCCAATACTGTCCAGTGGTGCTGCGTGTTTAGTGCTTGCTGCATCAATCGAATGTATGCCCCGTCGGAATTAGGTTGGAATTTATTCGGTGTGAAGTATTTATCATTATCCGCATAATCGACCGAGAATGTGTCAAGCTTCCCTCCCTTTTCTTTCGTCTTTTGCGCGCAAACAGCGCTGATCAAGCTGGAGTCCAATCCGCCGGACAAGAATGTCCCAATAGGAACATCGGATACCATCTGCCGCTGGATAGCATCTGTCACCAGATAGCGTACCATTTCTGCTGTTTCGGCAAAGGATTCCCGGTGCTCTCTGTCAGTTAGCTTCCAGTATTGATGCTTTTTCATGGTTCCCTGTTCATACCAGGCACACCAGCCGGGTTCCAGTTCATAAATCCCTTTGAACACGCCGCTGCCCGGTGTTCTTCCTGGTCCGAGGAGCAATAGCTCTGCTGCTCCGGCAGCATCAATTTCTGCCGAAACAGAAGGATATGCTAAAATTGTTTTTATTTCAGAAGCGAACATCAAACCGCCGCAATGCTCGCGGTAAAATAATGGTTTAACCCCCATACGGTCTCTGGCAAGGAACAATCTTCTGCGTTTTTCTTCATACACCCCAAAGGCAAATATGCCATTGAGGTGCTGCAAGCACACCTCTTTCCAGTGTATGTACGCATGCAGCACAACCTCTGTATCAGAATGACCCTCAAATCGATGCCCCAGCGCAGTCAATGTCTGGCGGATTTCTTCCGTATTGTAGAGTTCACCATTATAGGTAATGGTGTATACCTCCCCTTCCAACGATACGGTCATCGGCTGCCTGCCGCCTAGAAGATCGATAATTGCCAGTCTTGTATGTAGCAGTGTACAGTCATCGGATCGGTAGACGCCTTTTCCGTCCGGACCTCTGCGTGACATAGTTGCTAAAAGCTTCTCTGCTGTCCGATCATCGCAGTCCAGTCCCAAAATTCCCGCAATTGCGCACATAACAAATTCCCTTCCTTTCCTGATACAGTGTATGCACTTGCTGATAAATGCGTAACGGATTTTCTTCTTTCAGCAGTATGATACACATCAACCGGGGTATACTGTAAGCGGTGATTAAAATGAGTGAAAGCAAACAATTATTAGATTCCATTATCTCTACTGTGCAAATGGGTCAGATCGGCATTCGAAGCGTCATGGACCGGGCCGTGCGAACGGATTTTAAAAAGGCGCTGAAATCTCAGCTTGCGGAATACGATACCGTTGAAACAGAAGCCCATGCCATTGCTGCAGCCAGGGGCTGGGAGCTTAAGGAAGTAAATCCTGCGGTTCGTTCCATGTCGGAGGCTATGGCAAGAATGCGGCTAAGTTTTGGCGGCAATGACTCTAAAATTGCAGCTATGATGATCCAAGGTAACACCCGCGGCATGATCATTGGACTTAAGGACCAGCACCGATTTCCCAGAGCCGACAGTGATGTCAAAGGTCTTTCCCAAAAGCTTTTGGACTGTGAGCATGTCAATATTCAGCAAATGCAGGGATACTTGTGATCCCTGCACTTTTTTATTACTCATGCATACTATATTTTGAACCTTGAAAGGAGGGATTTTCCTGGCATCCACCGGATACATACAAGTCAGCGCATTCACCAGCAGAGCCAGAATTCCATTGGAGAATGTAGCCGTTATGATAACGCAACCGGATGGCAGCGCCATTGCTATGCGGCTTACAAATCGCAGCGGCCAGATTGAACCGGTTCCCATTCCGGTACCGGACAAAGCATCCAGCCAGTCGCCGGACACCGGAATCATACCCTTTACCACCGTAAACATATATGCAAGATTGGAAAATTTTGAGCAAATTGAAGCGGAAAATGTGCAGGTTTTTGCAGGAACCATCACCAATCAGAATCTGGAAATGATTCCACTGGCTGAATTCCCGGATCAATGGACGAAAGCAGAAATTTTCAAAACTCCACCTCAGAATTTATAGGAGGTATAACATGCCGCCGGTCGTAACACCTTATGTACCCGAGCAGATCACCGTCCATCTCGGACCGCCATCCTCCAATGCAGAGAATGTTACTGTAGACTTTTCCGATTATGTAAAAAATGTCGCATCCAGCGAAATCTACCCGACATGGGACGAAAGCGCACTAAGGGCCAATATTTTGGCAATTGTATCCTTCGCACTAAACCGGATATACACCGAGTTTTACAGAAGCCGTGGTTATGATTTTGATATTACCAGTTCCACGGCCTATGACCAGTTTTTCGTAAAAGGCAGAAGCTACTTTGAAAATGTTTCCCGGTTGGTAGATGAGCTGTTTAATGATTATCTGCGCAGACCTGGTTTTGTAGAACCGCTTGCGGCAAAATTCTGCAACGGTACCACTGTCACCTGCGAAGGTTTAAGTCAATGGGGCAGCCAAAATCTGGCGCAGCAGGGGTATAACTCCGCACAGATCCTGCAGAGTTATTACGGAAATGTGGAAACTGTCTTGAATGCACCGATCCGAGGACTTGTATCCTCATATCCCGGCACGCCGCTGCGTGTTGGCAGTACCGGGCCAAGTGTTGTAACACTGCAGGTAGCATTGAATCGAATTGCCCAGAGTTATCCGGCCATCCCCAAAATACCCACCGCAGACGGCATTTTTGGCAGCCGTACAGAGGCAACCGTTCGGGCTTTCCAGCAGATATTTAATCTTACACCGGACGGAATCGTCGGTCCGGCCACCTGGTATGCGATTGTCAGACTCTATACCGCAGTCACAAGACTTGCTGAGCTGCGAAGTCAAGGACAGCAATTCTATTCCATCAACTGGTCGCCGCCAAACGCATTACAGCAAGGCAATACCGGAGAGAAGGTTCGTCAACTGCAATACATGCTTTCCATCCTGTCTGACTTTATACCATCTATACCTCCACTAACAATCGATGGTGTTTATGGGCAGGCAACAAGAAGTGCGGTTCTGGCTGCACAGAGAAGATTTGGCCTTCCGGAAACAGGTGTCGTAGATGCCAGAACATGGAACGAGATATATGACCAGTTCTCAGGTATTGAAAACACAAGCCTTCGCAGCAGAGAAACTTTCCCGGAACCAAACACTGCACCTCAGTCAGCAGCAAATGCCCGAGCCGTAACCGCTGGAAATTTCCCCGTTCGCAGCAACGGCAGAAGACCTGCTCCGCAGCCATCGCAAGAAGGAGACCGCATCCCCTATAGAAGGACAACAACCCTTACCCAATTCCCAGGCATGGATCTAAGGGTTGGTATGCAGGATCCCATCAGTCAGGAGGTGGTTCGATGAGACCCGCAGAATCCTTTGTCGCGCAGCCAATCCGAAGTCTGCAAACCATGCTTCGTGTTATTGCGGAGGACGATCCAACCCTGCCAACCCTTGTGCCGGACGGAATCTATGAGCAGCCAACTATCACTGCTGTATCTGCATTTCAAAGAAGAACCGGCCTTCCTGTGACCGGCGTTACGGATCAACAAACATGGGATGCAATTGTAGATGCCTACGAGAAGGCTTATGTTCGTATAGCCAAGGCAGAACCAATTGAAATCATTATGGATCCCGGAAAAGTCTACCGTCTGGGAGAATACAGTCCCAATCTCTACCTGCTGCAAAGTATGCTGCTGTTTTTATCGCAGTTGCACCCCAGTATTGATACACCAAGCCATAACGGTACCCTGGACTCCCCTACCTCTGAAGCGCTGGCCGGTTTCCAATTACTGGCAGGACTGCCCCCAACAGGAGAATTGGATAAGCTAACATGGAAATACCTTGTGAATCAATTTACACTGAATGCGAACCGACAGGACCAATTATGATATATTTGTTAATTTTCTATAATAGCATTGGTTTAGGGTTGATTAAACAGAACAAAATGCGTATAATACCTATCAAGGCATAATTTACCATGCCTCGGAGGAATGATCATGATCATTAAAGATTGGAAAAAAGATATATTAACCATACCAAATCTTCTGAGTTTGTTCCGTCTGCTTTTGATTCCTGTATATATCATCGTCTATCTCAATGCACAGGATGCCAGCCATTACTATCTTTCCGCTGCTATCCTTGCTGTATCCTGCATGACTGATCTGATTGACGGAAAAATCGCGCGTCACTTTAATATGATCTCAACTGTCGGGAAAATACTGGATCCACTGGCAGACAAAGCAACACAGTTCTCTTTGATTTTGTGTTTGGCTGTCCGGTATCCAAAGCTACTGCACCTTGGAATCCTGTTTGTGATAAAAGAGGGCTTTCAGCTAATTGCGGGCGGATTTGCCCTTAGAAAAGGTATGATGCTTCAGGGTGCGCTTTTTGCAGGCAAAATCTGTACTACTGTCCTGTTTGTCAGCTTGATTCTGCTGGTAATGCTCCCGGAAATGGATTATAGGTTAGTTCAACTGCTTATTGCTTTGGATGCTGTCTTTATGATCATATCCTTTATCAGTTATATCCTCGCATACTTTGGAAAACATAAGAAGATTTTCAACATAATCGACGAATCCTAATCCCGGAGATCTCCTCCGGGATTATTTTATAAAAAATGAGCCGGCAACGCCGGCTCAAGTGGTTGTTTATGCCCAGTGTGTCACGAAAGCATTGTCGCCATATCCGCAGATCTTTCCACGACATCAACACCCTCCACCGGACTCTTTCTCACCTGCGATGTCATAGAGTTCTCTTTGATATATATGCTGCCATATCCGGAATATGCCAATTTTTTAAGCGGATGCCGTGATATGGGCATCTGCTTAACCCATTATTTAATTAACCGTACAAAAACACAGATAGCTGAACTTTTAAACCATTCTTGCGTTTATGCTTTCCGTAACACTTCTAAGCAGGAATTTGGGGCAGCCCCTACCAATAGCAACCCGGCATATGAGATAAGATTTTGCAGAATTTTGAAAAATATAGCTTGACAAATTGCCCAGTATAGGGTATTATAAGCAAGCTGATTCGTACAGCGCACTTGGAGAAGTCGCGTAGCTGGCCGAGCGCGCACGATTGGAAATCGTGTATACCCCAAAAGGGTATCGAGGGTTCAAATCCCTCCTTCTCCGCCATATAATAACAGCCCATCCGCTAGGATGGGTTGTTGTTTTATTCATATAAGAAAAATCCCAGAACCGTATCGGGGAGTTTTTTCGCGTTGTTTTGGATAACCAGTGTACACGATTAGGAATCGTGTACACACATACCTCTTGACAAGTGCACGGTTATTCATTATAATAGCTAGGCTGACGGGGTGTGGCGAAGTTTGGTATCGCGCTTGGTTCGGGTCCAAGAGGCCTCGGGTTCGAATCCCGACACTCCGACCAAAAATTCGGGGACCAAATTCGTGGTCGCCGGATTTTTCCTCGTATCGGGATTCGAAAGGCCGTTAAGAAAACATGCCGGTGGCATGTTTTTAGGCCGTGGGAGAATCCATTTCTTTCAGAACGCATCCCGTAGGGATGTGGGTTGAAAGGAATCTTGTCCATTGGGTGAAACCCTATAATTACACTCCGACCAAATATGGAAGTCCACCCACAGGGTGGGCTTTCTTTTTTTGCCTTTTGGCATTATCCAGAATCTCAAGGGTCCGTTTTGTACTATCATAGAAGATTTTTCCCTCAGCAGTCAGCCGGATGTTGTTGGTACTTCTCATAAATAGCTGCTTCCAAGCTCCAGTTCCAACCGCTTGACACTGAAAGAAATACCCGAAACCGGAACTTGGTACTTTCTGCCGCACGGGAGAAATTCTAACACTTGCCACTTTACAAAAATGCTGCAGCTTTTTCTTCCCTACTTCATGGCCGGAATCATCTTTTGCTCGCTATAGCTTCCGTCTGGAGCCTCCAATGTAAATATGTATACCGGCTGGCAGAAGCCTTTTGTGTCAATTTGGAAGTCCAGAACGCAGGATGTTACATTAACCTTCTGCAGCTCTTTGCGTTCAAAGTAACCCTCGTCCCGGAACTTTCCGGCACAAAGCCGCGCATATGCTTCCTGTGAAGTAATGATAGAAACCTCCCCATAGTAGGTATAGGACAGAAGGTTGTTTTTAATCGCAAGAATTTCTCCATCAGGCGCGTATCGTACGCGGATAACGCCATCTTGCATCATTGCACCGTCTGTTACCCGGTCAAGGGAAAAGCTGTGCCAGCCCTCACCCTCATAGACAAGTTCTGCTGCTTTGGGTATCATGAGCGGGAATTTTTCCAATGCCTGTTCCAGAGAAGCCCTGTCTGCCTCAATCCACTTCGTTTCGTCCTCTTTCAGCCATCCAATGGACAAGCCATACCCGCCGCCGAAGTAGTTCACAGACAAAATACCGGTAGGCCTGAGATGATAATAGGCCATCTCCTGATAATAGCTGCCCATATCAATGGACTTGCCAAGGGTTTGTGCAAGGTCTTCCGCCAGCGCATCACACTGATCTGTTGTTAGTGACTGCGTACGGTAAACTGCAAATTCTTCCCCGATATCCGGCAGCTGGCATTCCAAGTTCCAAACCACACCTTTGGTTTGGTTGGTATAGGTAGGGGCATCTGTCAGATTACCGTATTCCTTGATCTCATATATCGCAAAAATACTGCCGACAGCAACCACCGGTACCAAAAACAGGCAGCCATAGGTTGCGACAGTCTTCCATTTTTTATTCTTTTGCAGTGCTGAAAGAATAAACATGATGGCAAAATAACCGGTAATGCAGCCTAGGGAATTGGCAAACAGGTCATCCACATCGCATACGCCGGTTCCCCGCCAATACTGTATCAGTTCAATAAACATTGAAATGCAAAAACCGGAGATAAATGTCCAATGCCACCGCCGGAACCTAGCAAAAAACAATGGCAGCAAAAAGCCAAGAGGTACAAACATTCCCACATTCAGCAGCACATTCAGCCAGCTTTTAAGTGAAAAGTTATTCCATGCTTCCCGCCATGCTCGCAGCAGGTGCAGGTTTACAGAGCGGATCCCAAAATCCCCGCGTACCAATGTCAAGAAAAGCAGCGCCAGAAGATATCCTGCCAGCATCACAATACCTAAACATTTTTTCCAATGAAAAGATTTTTTTCTTTTCTTACAGGTCCAGTATGGAACCAAAATACCAATAACAATCAAGGGAATTGCTAATACGATCAGCATAATGCTGCTTTGGAGTCGATTCAAAACCAAACGCAAAAAATCATTCATAACGGCTTCCTCCTTTGCGCCTCATTATAGCAAAGCATTTGTATTTAGGCAAATTAAGAGTATCTTAAATTTGTGTATTCATAAAACGCCTGTTTTGTCACATACTACTTCCAAAAACGCAGGAAGGTGCACCAATGGAAAAACGAAAACAGGGAAAGCAAAGCTTTCTCTTTCCGGAAAAGCCTGTAATCTCAACTTGGGCTGCAGTTGCAGGAAAAAAAGAAAAAGAAGGACCTCTTGGACGGGAGTTTGACCTGACCCAGGAAGACAGTTATTTTGGGCAGAAAACATGGGAGCAGGCAGAAAAAAGAATCCAGCAATTAGCGCTGGAAAAGCTGCTGGAAAAGGCCGGAATCGGTCATGAAAAGCTCGACTTGGTTTTTTCCGGTGATCTTCTGAATCAATGTATCAGTTCTTCCTTTCCCTTGCGCAATACCGGAATCCCCCATCTTGGTCTTTACGGCGCATGCTCGACCATGGCAGAAAGCTTGCTTCTGGCTTCCATGACCATTTCCGGAGGATTCGCCGAGAAAGTAGTCGCCATGACTTCCTCTCATTTTGCTTCCTCTGAGCGGCAATACCGTTTTCCCCTGGGCTACGGTGGGCAGAGAACACCGACTGCCCAGTGGACTGTAACCGGTTCCGGCGCAGCACTGGTCTGCGCAGAAGGAAGAGGCCCGATCATCGAATCCGCTACTGTCGGTACTGTAACCGATCTCGGTATCAAGGATGCCAACAACATGGGTGCCGCCATGGCACCTGCTGCCCTGGCTACCATCAAAGCCCATTTTGAGGATTGCCATACCAGCGACAGCGATTTTGATCTAATCGTCACAGGCGATCTTGGACAGCTTGGGAAAGAGGCGCTCTTAGCCATTGCCAGAAAAGAAGGGCTCTCTCTTGGGGGCAAACTGGCAGACTGCGGCACGATGGTGTTTGATCTGAACAAGCAGGATGTGCATTCCGGTGGCTCCGGCTGCGGCTGCAGTGCCATAACCCTCTGCTCTCACCTGCTCAATCAGCTGCAATCCGGCAAACTGAAACGGATTCTGTTCTGTGGAACGGGAGCATTGCTCTCTCCCACTTCCACGCAGCAGGGACTGCCCATTCCCGGTGTATGTCATGCTGTGAGTATTTCCGGAGGTAAGTAACATGGACTATATTAAAGCATTCTTGGTCGGTGGCATTTTGTGCGCTATCGGCCAGATCCTGATTGACAAAACGAAGCTGACCCCGGCAAGAATTCTCGTGTGTTATGTGGTTGCGGGTGTATTTCTTGGCGCGGTTGGTCTGTACGAAAAATTGGCAGAATTTGCCGGAGCCGGTGCGACGGTTCCGTTAACGGGCTTCGGCTACAATCTGGCAAAAGGTGTCAAAGAAGCCGTGGATAAAGATGGCTTTATCGGGATTCTCAAAGGTGGCTTGGAAGCATCTGCCGGTGGCATTACAGCCGCAATCACGGCAGGACTTCTTGCCAGCCTGCTTTTCAAAGCCAAGGATAAAAGCTGATTTTCTGGGTAAGCTAGGAGAGCGGCTCAGCCGCAGAAAGAATTGACGGAGGAAAAATCATGAACAGCAACAGAAATCAGAATAACCAGAACAATTACCAGAATAACAACCAGAACAACCAGAATCAGAACAACAACCAGAACCAGAACAACAACCAGAACCAGAACAACAATCAGAACAACCAGAATCAGAATCGCAACAGCCGATAACGGTACAATACGGGGCGCCCTCACAAGAGGACGCCCCGCATATTTTATAACCAGACTAACTGGCCAAGATGGAAATAGTACAGTGCTTTCGATTTTACCGGAAGCTTATAAATACGGCTTAACGCCTCTGCATAGGTTTCTACCTGAGAGCGGTACCGCTCTGTAACAGAAAAGACGCTGTCTTTTGTCACATAATCGGTTTTAAAGTCTACTACAGTGATACCGTCCGGCTCCAGCAAGGCACAGTCCACCACGCCCTGCAGCAGTACCTGCTCTCCATCCAACCCTTCTCCATACTGACTGGCATCATCCAATATGGAAAACTTAAATTCACGAAGAACATCCTTGCTTTTGCGCAGTTTGATTCCGATGTCACTCCGGAAAAACCGGGCGATGTCCGAACTGTTTATCATCGCTCCCTGCTCCGCCGTTATAAACTGCTGCTCTACCAACCGCATAATTTCTGAACGAACACCGGTTTCGTTTTCACAAGCTTCATACCGGATATATTGTAAAGCCGCATGGACAGCACTTCCGTAAGCAGTCCCCTGCTGCGTTGTGGCCGCAAATTCCGGTACACGCCAGCTGCGGTGCATTTGCTTAGACTCCTGGGCCGCCTCAGCAGCCTCCTGATCCTTCATGCGACCTTTCCGCTGGGTGGCAGTCTGTTTGGAAGGTGTTGCCGTCGCTGCAGTATGTCCATACCGGAAGCTGAGCCTTTGTTGCATACGCAAAACATCAGATTCTGAAATTCCGCTATCATGCATTTCTTCTATATTTTCCAGCCGGGCAATATTGCCAGCATAGCCATCCACCACGCGGATCAGCCACGGGTCTTCCGTTACCGTTGCTTTCTGTGGCTTACCACCTAGAGCGAAGAATTCTCCCGCTTCCGTTCTCTGCAACGCGCTGTACAACACCCACTGACCGGGGCAGCTGACATCCCGGGTCATTGCCACCTTACCGGAAATATCCATTCGCAGAGCAATATCCGTTATGTCCTTATCCAGGCTTTGCGAGGCATAGGTCATGATCAGCCGGTCACGGGCGCGGGTCATAGCCACATACAGTACACGCATTTCCTCAGAAAGGCTGTCTCCGGCCATCTTCGCCGCTATGGCGGCCTTGGAAATCGTAGGATACCGAACTCTCGTGCTGTTGTCTGCGCAGGACAGGCCCAAGCCCATTTCCTTGTGGCACAGTACATTCTGCCGCAAGCTTTCCTGATTGAAGCGCTTGGAAAGACCGCATAGAAATACTACCGGGAATTCCAGACCCTTGGACTTATGAATACTCATAATCGTTACGCAGCCGGCTGCACTCTCCGCACCATTGGCGGGAAGTCCCCGTTCGTCCAAAGCATCCAGATGCACAAGAAACCGGTCCAAATCCCCACCGCCGCTGCCACTGAATGCCGTGGCCAGCTGATAAAATGCCTGCAGATTTTCCACTGCACATCTTCCGTCTTCCATGGCGGAATAGATGGTATCAATCCTCGTTACATGAAATACCTTTCCCAAAAGTACCGGTAGTGTTTCCATCACCGATGCTTTTCTCAGGATGTCCAACATGTCCAGAAACGAGATTGCTTTGGGGTGGGTGCTTCGGATCAATGCATCGTAAAAGCAGCATTTACGATTTTCACTGCGAATCGCTGCAAGGTCATCCGCAGTCAAGCCAAACACAGGACTTGCCAAGGCAGCCAGCAGCGGGATATCCTGCCGGGGATTGCTGATGGTCTGCAAAATGGAACGAAATGTTTGCACTTCCGGTGTTTGCAGCAGATCTGTACCGCTTCCGGAGGCGCAGCGAATGCCCCGCTGCGCCAGTGCAGACACGAATTCTCCACCAACAGAACCGGGAGAACGCAGCAGAATCACCACATCCTCCAGTCTGATGGGACGCAGTGCATCCCCCTGACGCACAAAATGGGTTCCATCCGTCAACTGGCATATCCTGTCCGCCACAAAAGCAGCCTCTTCGGCATAGGTATCTTCTGTCACGCGGATCCCATAGAGCTCTACCTCCGGTTCATTCAGCTGAATATGCGGTACGCCTTCCCGCAGAGCTTCCGCCTCCGTGTAATCGATTCCACCTACAGCTTCCGTCATGCAGGCAGCGAACACATGATTCGCACCGGAAATAACACCCCCACCGGAACGGAAGTTGCTGGACAGCAGCACTTTTCTGCCCTCGCCGGGTTTCGCCAATGCCGCATCTTCATAAGCAGAATACTTTTTCAAAAAGATCTCGGGATCTGCCAGCCGGAACTGGTAGATGGACTGCTTCACATCTCCAACCATGAACAGATTATTTCTGCGCTGTGTCAGTGACGAGAAAATAGCATCCTGAACACCATTGGAGTCCTGATATTCGTCCACCATAATCTCCCGAAAACGATCCCCGATTTCCCGTGCCGCGGCAGTAACGGTGCTGCGGCTCTTTCCCACAAGCAGATCCAGCGTCTTCTGCTCCAGATCACTGAAGTCCAACACCCTTCGCATCCGCTTGAGTCTGCTGAACTGCCGGGAAAACGCCGTAACCAGTGCCATCAGACCACGGGCAGCAGCGGCAGACTGGGACAAATCGGAAAGAACCTGTTTTGCAGAATCCGCAAAAACCTTTGTTTTTTGTTCTACCGCATCCTTACAGGCAGCACGAACAGCCTTAATCGGTTCCGTAAGCTCCGGAACATCCGCTTTTTTGGGAAAGAGAAGACGACCGTAATCAATATTCCTCCTGGCTGTAACTTCATCCCATGTAGTGCTTTGCCGCAAAGAAATCAGTTGATTTACCGTATCCCGCAGCAGCGCGGCAGGCTTTTCGAGGCCGGGTATTCCGGCTGCCGTATCGGCACAGCGCTCCATTGCCGGAATCTGATCGTCAAGACAGAGAAATAAGTCCTCCAGCAGGAAGCGGCCCCAGATAGTTTCGCAGGGGTCGGCAATATTCTCTACCGCGGTGTCCGCAACACAATGCTCGCACCAGACTTTGGGAGAAATATGGCACATCGCACTGTCATACACTGCTTCAATGATCTGGATCACCAGACCGTCACTGCGTCCCATGCCTTGGGTATCCACAAAGGCTTGCAGATCCGGATCTGTGCCGATGCCGTTGTAGGCAGCTTCCAGCACATCCTCCATGGCACGGCTGCGTAGCTGCAGTATCTCATTTTCATCTGCAACACGGAAATCTGCTGAAATGTCCAGAAGATATGCATATTCCCGCAGAATATCGGAGCAGAAAGAATGGACTGTGGATATTTTTGCCAGATACAGCCGCTGAAGCTGTCGCTGCAGATGCCGGTTCCCCGGATCCGCGGCAATATGCTCCGAGAGCTTTGCCGCAATCTTGCTGCGAAGCTCCGCCGCTGCCGCCTTGGTGTAGGTGATGATCAAGAAATCATCGATATTGGCAGGATCTATCGGATCCTGGATGTATTTCAGGAGACGGTCCACCAGAACCTTGGTTTTACCGGAACCGGCGGCCGCGGAAACCAGCAGCTTACCGCCGCGGTTTTCCACTGCCATCTGCTGCTGCGGTGTCAGCTTTTCAGCCATGGCGGTCCATCTCCTTTCCGACCGATTCCCAGAAACGCTGAGCGGTCATTGTTTTATAATTTCTGCGGTCTTCCACTGTTTGGTTATGACATACACACTTATAGGGACAGTAGGTACATGCATCGTGGCTTGTGCCGCGGCTGTACGGGTTCGGTTTCACATTACCGGATGCGATCTCGTTTACCAGATTCCGAAGCATCTGCATAACAAAATCCTTGAGAAGTGCCAGCTGCTCTCTGTCAGCGATATCACCGGACAGGCTTCCGTCTTTTCCCTGCTTACAGTTTAAGCGCCTGGGACTTCCCTCCGGCTCCATGGCAGCGATCACATCGGTATCGCTTAGAATCAAGCCCTTTCGCTTCAGTTCTTTACTGCGCTTTGCTTCTGCCTGCTCAGCATCCAGTCGTCCAGTCGCGCTCAAATACGGCATCCGGGCAGGAAAATACTGAACCCCTGCCGGCTTTGTGTTCTCACCTAAGAGGGTATGTCCGCTGTCTTCCAAAGCAAAGAGGTACAAAAGCATCTGCAGACCGATTCCGTTGAAAATATCACAGTAGTCAAAGTCCTTACGGCCTGTTTTATAGTCAACCACCCGGAAATAATTGGTTTGACCATGATTCCAGATATCCACCCTGTCTACAAATCCCCGAAGCTGCGCATCCATAGCCCCACCAGTGACAGAAACCGCATCCATTTGCCCTCCGTCACCGAAAGCGACCTCGAAGCCAACAGGTACAAATTCAGAAGTGCGCAGTTCCTGCCACAGTTCCTCCACAACCATAGCAACCTCTTGAATGTTGCGTTTAAACAGGTAGGTCAGTCGTTCTGATTCCAGCTGTCCAAAGCGCTCGGTAGTGTATTCCTCTGAAAATTCCATGGCGATTTCCATGGTTTTCTCCAGTGAGACCCCATGGAATCCACCCAGTGACATGACTTCCCGGGCTGTGTGCTCCAGGACCGCGTGGACATAGGTACCAAATTCGGCAGGATCCACGGTTGCTTCCTTTCGTTCCTTGACACGCAGACCGTAACGAAGGAAATAGGACATCCGGCACTCTGCCTGCAGATCAGCCTGCGATGCAGAGAGACGAAGACTTCGTCCGTACAGCTTTCGAATATTCTCCTGGGACACATTTCCCACAGTGTAGTTTTTCTTCTGCAGAATCCGGTCATATGCTTCCTGCAATTGCAAAGCAGCCGCTGTCTCTCTGGCATTTCTGGTAACCAGAAATGCAGCTGTGTCCAGTTCATCGCCACCTGCAATAAACTGCTCTGCTTCCTGCTCACCACCGGCCATTATACACAAGCGCCGATATATAAACGACGGTTGAGAACCGCAGTAAGAGATCGCAACCGATTCTCTCGCACCGCAGAACACACCATAGATCTCGGAGAATTCAGCCTGCAGGCCTTCCATGCCACCGCCTGTCAGCGGGACACCCATTTCCCGCAGAGCATTGCGTTCCTGATCGGTCAGCACACCACTGCTGCCACAATAGCCGGGCAGAGCACCTTCCTCTGCACCCAACAGGATCAAATGATCCACTTCCTGGCAGCGCATGGCACTGACAGGACCTGCTGTTACCGCATCCAGTACAGGTGGAATCGTACCAACATCGTATTGGCTTAAAAGCAAGGTAAACAGTCTGACGAAGGTTTCCGTATCCCACGCAGTATCCCCAAGAACCGCATGCAGCTGCTCCAATGCCGTCAGTAAGATTTCCCAAAGCTGATTCAGGATCTGGGCACTGCGGTTATCCCCCTGTGCATCCATAGAGTCGGCCAGTTCACTGAGCCGTTTTGCAAGTTCAATTCTCTCAAAGAACCTATAGACCGCCTCTACCTGCTGACTGAGTTTGACTGCAGACCGGAATCCTTGCCGCAAGTCGGCCAGGGGCTGCAAGGCATACTGTCTGGCAGTATTGAGCATTTCCAGTTTCAGCCTGGCTTCCTCCGTCCATTCCGCACCCAGACCATCCGGATGGTACTCCCAGTTTTGCAGCCACCGGCTGCCACGGATATCCCAAATCACTGCGTAGTTTTCCAGTTCATCGCAGGTTTCCATATCCACGGGAGAAAGAACCGATTTCAAGTATTGCAGGGTTTCCTGCCGCTCAAAACCGCTGAGTGCCGCATCCAGCGCTGACAACACCGTGCTAATCACGGTCTTTTGCAAAATTTCTTCCGTGCCGGATTGGTACAGCGGAATCCCACAGCGTTCAAACACCATAGAAAGCGCATGGCGATACGCCGCCATATCCGTACATACCACACCGATACGGCGGAAACGGCATCCGCTTTCCACCAGCTGCAGCACACGACAGGCGGCATTCACGCACTCGGTGTACAGAGAATCGGTTCTTGTGCAGTGGACGCGCTCTTCAAGGATTACTTCTGCGTTAACGGTACCTTGAAACAGCTTCCGGCGCAGGATCGTCATAGGGGACTCCGAAACCGGAAGATACTGAACGGACACCGGGACACCGGCCCGTTCGGCACACCGAATCAGCTGTGAGGCAGTGTCTCCAGCCTTTTCAAAAGAAACTGCACCAGAGCCCGGTCTGTCACAATTCATACAGACAGTCACTTCCGGTGACACTTGGATCAAATATTCCAAAATTGCCAGATGCTGCCGGGTGAAATCCGGAAATCCATCAATATAGAATGTGTGATCCCTGGCAAAATCACTATCATAGAGTTGTCCCAACAGCCATGTCATCTGATCCCGGGGATCCATTTTGCCCCGGGCGCAAAGACCTTCATAGGTTTCCAGCAGCAGGGAAAGCTCCTCAAGCTTCTGCGCAAAGCCACCATCGGTCCGCCCGGCAGCTGTCTTCAGGTCCTCTGCAGTTATGCAGCAACGCTTAAATTCATCCACTGCATCCACAAGTCCCGTTAGAAACTCCGGCCGCGTTTCCACCTGAGCATACGCTTTCAGGCGACTGTGCAGCTGTCGTGCTGCCGCTGCCATGGCAACTACCCGTCCGCCGTTGTCCAGGCAAACTCTGGCAGCTGCGCCTACGCTGTCTGCAACCCTTCTGGCAAGCCGGGTAAAAGACAGAACCTCCGCATATCGGCTGGCGGTATCCCCTGCAGCATGGCAAAGCCGACGCTCCATATCGTGGCTGATCAGCTCAGGGACCATCAGAATCCGGTTTCCCTGTTTCTGCCGGACATCCTCCGCAATTTGCTGTAAAACTGCATCACGACCCACAACCCAATCCTCGCACAAAATCAGCTTCAGCACAGCTGCACCTCCTTCCAAATAATAAATGTATTTTATCACAGCAGTGAAGAAAAGAAAACCGTCTTTCACAGAAAAAGCGTCTGTGCAGAAGAAATATCTGCACAGACGGACACTTTTCGTTACACAGGCTTGGCAATATAAACCTGCGGATAATTCTCTTTAAGCATACTGCAAATAACGGCTGCAAATTCGAATTCCGGAACAATGGCAAAAACAGCAGAGCCGGTACCGGTCATCTGATAAGCTGCAGCACCATAGCTGTTAAAGATTGATTTAATGTAATTCAATTCCAAATGCTCCTGCGTTACCAGCGGATCAAAAACATTGTACACATTTTCGCATAGCTTACCCAAATCCCCCGCCAAAATCGCAGATTCCATCAATTGATGATCCGGATGCCTGGGGATCGGTGTCTGATCGATCTTTGCAAAGAGTTCCGGTGTGGAAATAGAAAAGTCCGGCTTGCAAATCACAAAGATACAGTCCGGGATATTGGGCAGCGGCCGAAGCTTTTCTCCCCGTCCTTCTGCCACAGCAGTACCACAAATGGTACAAAACGGCACATCACTGCCAATCTCGCTGCCCAGCTCCGCCAGTGCCGGCAAAGAAAGCGGGTTGCCGTAATGGCGGTTCAGCGCTCGCAGGACTGCTGCGGCATCAGCGCTGCCGCCGGCCATTCCCGCTTGCTGGGGAATTCGTTTTGTGATACGGATTTCCAGTCCATCCGGGTCTTTATGAAGGGTATCGCAATACAGCTTGGCAGCCTTCCATGCCAGATTGCGCGCATCCGTCGGAATGGTTTCGTCAGTACAAAGCAGCTTCCACGGTTTTCCGGTACCGATGTCGATTTCAATATCATCCCGGATGGAGATCGTCTGCATAATACTTTTAATATCATGATAACCATCGCTGCGTTTTCCGAGAACATCCAGCGTCAGGTTCAGTTTGGCATAGGCAGCCTCATAGAGTGTTGTCATATCTTCTCATCCTTTAAATTTTTCTTTTTATACTTTACCGTAAAAATACCCTTTTTGCAAGTAGCCAGCTGCATAATTTTTGTCAGATTGGAAATCCTACATTCAGCCACTGTTAGAAATGGAGGTAGCATTATGGATACACTGGCGCTGATTCTGTCCATCATAGGCAGCCTGAACTGGGGTCTGGTCGGTATTTTCCAGTTTGATCTGGTTGCATGGTTGTTTGGTGGTCAAGGTTCTGTTGTCAGCCGGATTATTTATACGGCAGTCGGTCTGGCAGGATTATGGTGCATCACACTGCTGTTTCGCAAAGGGCAGCATGCTGACGGCGAATGACAAAGAAAACGGCAGCACTGTTCGTGCTGCCGTTTTTATGTCTGTACTTAGAAGTCACAGCGAATGACGCAGCTTACCTTCACACCGTTGTATTCGGCATAGACATTGGTAAGACCAGGGCCTACAGCCTTGACAACACCGTCTTTAACAGTCGCAACCTTAGAGTTGCCAACTGTCCAGACAATCTTGGACATATCGATATCGCCATCATACAGCTTATAGCTCTGACCCTTGGCATCAAAGGTAATATCCGATTTTTTCAGCTTAAGGTCACCGGTATTCTGCGGTTTTGTCTCCTGAGGCTTGGTCTCAGCAGGCTTGGTTTCCTGCGGTTTGGTTTCAGCAGGTTTTGTTTCTGCAGGTTTCGTCTCTTGGGGTTTTGTTTCTGCAGGACCGAAATTGCAGACTACCTTGCACTGCACACTGACAGCACCGCAGGTAATTGTGATCGTGGTTTCACCATTTCCGACAGCAGTGATTTTGCCGTCAGCAGATACCTTGGCAACATCATCATTGGCAGAAGTATATGTAATGGTATCGGTGGTGTTAGCAGGCACGGGAACCACATTCAACAGCCACTGACTGCCCGCCTGGTCCAAAGACACGGTTTCTTCATAGACAGTCAGACTGGTGCAGGGCAGGTCCTCAGGAACCGTAGTACCCTGTGTCTGGGGCGGTTGCTCCGTCTGGTTGGTCTGGGTGTTTCCAGTGGTTTCAGTGGTTTCAGTGGGAGGATTTGTCTCAATCGGATCCGATGCCGGTGCAAAGTAACGGAAATAGATGTAGCCGGTTGTGACCGCAATTGCCAGCAGCAGGCAAATAACAGCAATAATCAAACCGAGGTCTGACTTGCTCTTTTTCTTTTTTGCTTTTGCCTGTCTCTTGGGTGCAGCACTTGCGGAAACATTCCGCTTGTTTGCATTACCGGAAGAAAATCTTCCGCCTTTGACGCGGTGATGAGAGGCAGCTGCGTCAGCAGCAGGCTCGTCAGGCGCAAACTCAGCACTTTCGGGTTTTTCAAAACCGCAGACAGGGCACTCCTGCTCTGTATCTGCGTATGTGGTGCCACAAATTTCACAAATGACCTTACTCATAATAGTCCTCCTGTTTGAAGCTTAGGTACTATGTCTTGCGTATTGTAACATATTTCTACACTAAATACAACTAGTATTCTGTATCATTCAAAATAATTTCATATTTGCGTCCACGGAAAATATCATGGAAAAGTTATTGCTTTTTTTCCTGTTATCCCTTATGATATTGGAAGTGAAACTATAAGGAGGCGATGGATTTGTCAGAACTGAAGCTGATCTCCCCAATGCTGGATGATTATTCCATGGGCGAACCGATCAGCAATCACCACGGTGTTCGCTGCTGCCCCGCTATGCGTAACAATTCTGATAGTAGATACATTGTAAAAATTATTTCCATCCCCGCATCCCAGGTACAACTCCAGGCACTTTTGCTGACTGGCGCCTACCAGAATGAGGCTGCTGCCCGCGACTATTTTCTGGAACTGGCGCAGGGGGTACTTGCGGAATCGGATGTTTTAGCCAAGCTCTCCAAGCTGGGAGGATTCGTACCCTTTGAGGATCGTCAAATCGTTCCAATGGATCATGAGGTTGGTTACGATGTATATCTGCTCAGCAGCTACCGGCGCAGTCTTGCCCGGTATCTGCGCAAAACCAACATCACCCATCTGACTGCGGTGAATCTGGGTCTGGATATGTGCGCTGCATTGGCTGTTTGCCGGCAAGCCGGCTATCTGTATGCGGGTTTGAAGCCGGAAAATATTTTTATCCATAATGACCGGGAATTCCGGATCGGAGATCTGGGATTTTTGAAACTGGACGCACTGAAATTCACATCCATGCCGGAACACTGCATCAGCAGCTATACCGCTCCCGAGATTATCGACGCATTCTCGGATGTGAATCCCACTGTAGATATCTATTCCGCCGGTATCATTCTATATCAGATCTATAATGGCGGAGAACTGCCCTTCACTGACCGGGCAACCATGGATCCTCTGCCCGCCCCGGCCTATGCTGACTACGAACTGGCGGAAATTATTTTGAAGGCCTGCGCACCGGATCCCAAGGACCGTTGGCAGGATCCCATGGAAATGGGACAGGCACTGGTTTCCTATATGCAAAGAAACGGTGTCAATGACACGCCCATTCTGACAAACCCGCAGCCTCACGAGGAACTGATTGAGCAGCAGTCACAGGAGCCGGATTCCTTAGAAGAACCGGAGCATGCTGCGCTTTTGCAGGAGGATGAACCGGCCGATGAGCAGATCTGTCTGGATGAGTTTGAAGTCTACCTTACTGCAGAGGATCCTTCTGAAGAAGAACCGGAACCGGATGTCACGGAAGAACCCGAACCCGAACCATTGGAAGAGGACTTTTTGAACCTTTCTTTCCTGGATGATCTGGTTAGTGATGATACTGTGCCGGATGCAGACATGGCCGTAGATTTCAGCTATGAAGATGTTTCTGAAGACGCATCCTCTATTCTATCCATGGCAGATGACTTTATTAATCATGAACAGCCGGAAGAAGACACCCAGACCCCCCCTGTTTCTGAAGAATCCACCGCCGTGATGGATGGTGCGACCAGAGTGATTCAGGAACCGCTTATGAATACGAAAGCCATGGAAGAGGCCAATGAAGATGAGGAAGAAGAATATCCGTATTCTGACGATGACGAGGAGGATTGGCCGGAACCTGCCGAAGACAGTGAGGACGCACCCCCAGACGATGGCAGAGACGATCTAAAGTTCGCTCGCCGTAAATCCGCCCTTCGCAAGTCTGAGCAGAGAATTTCCGCACGGAAGAAATCCGATAAGAAGCTGTCCAGAAAATGGATCACGCTGACGATTGTCGTTGTCCTTCTTCTTGCACTGGTTGTTGGCAGTTACCTGTTCTATCGAGACTACTACCTCCGGTCCGTCAGCGGCCTGTCACTGGAAGGCAGCGAAGATCATCTGGTGGTAAAAGTATCTGCCAATGTGGATGAGTCACTTCTCACTGTCCTGTGTGTCGATACCTATGGCACAACCAAAACCTCTTCCGTTACCGACGGAAAAGCTGAATTTACAGGATTAGACCCCAACACCCTTTACAAAGTCAAAATTCAGGTTGACGGTCTGCACAAGCTTACCGGCAAGATTGAAGACAGTTATACCACCCCTGTTCAGACCGATATTCTTTCTTTTACCGCTGTGACAGGCACCGAACCCGGAACAGCCGTTCTGAGCTTCACGGTTGACGGCATGGATTCCACTGCCTGGTCTGTTACCTACTGGGCAGATGGTGAGGAAGAGAAAAAGGAGATCTTTGGGGGTCACATGGTCAATATTTCCGGACTGGTTTCCGGTAAGACCTATACATTCAAGCTGGATGCCGGTGCCAACATGTACATAACCGGTATGGATACACTGCAGTATCACGCAGTTGACCCGGTAGTTGCAGAAAATCTTGCCATCACAAGCTGTACCGCTGACACGCTGAGCGTCAGCTGGCAGGTACCCGAGGGTGCTGTTGTTGAAAGCTGGTCTGTGCATTGTTACAGTGATACCGGATACTCCGAATCCGTCGTCACCGAGGATACGACCGTGACCTTTACAGGCCTGAACGGAAACGAAGCACATACCGTGGAGGTTATTGCCAACGGCATGAGCGCAAGCAGCCGCTGCTACATGACCGCAAATGCTGTAACCGTATCCAACATCAAAGTGACTCGGAAGGATTCTTCCAATCTGGCACTGTCTTGGGATTATACCGGCAACAAGCCCGCCGGTCAGTGGATTCTGACCTATAATGTAGATGGTGCTGCCCATGATGAAATGGTTCGCACCAACACCAATACTGCGACCATCTCCCCCCTGGTTCCCGGCGCGACTTACACCATTTCCATTCTGCTGGACGACGGAACCACCGTATTCACGGAGCCCTTTACTTACACCGCTCCGGCGGCAGCACGCTTCTCCGGCTATTTGACCGGTGCTGACTACATCACCGCAAGTATGTGCAAAACGCCTGACAAGGCCGGTTGGGATCGCAATGATTTGACCATGGATTCATATACCAACTCCTTCAAGGTGGGTACCAAGGGTTCCTTCCTGCTCTACACCAGCCGAAACTACAACACCTCCAACACAGTGATCACCACCATGTATGTGATCCACGCAGAGGACGGCACCCTTATCAGCAGCAACATTACCCAGCAGACCTGGACCAATATGTGGTACAAGCGCTACTGTGAGCTGGACATTCCGGCACTTCCCGATAAGGCAGGCAACTACACCATCAGCATCTACTTCAACGGTGCCTTTGTCCATAGTCAGAACTTTAAAATGACTGATAAATAATGATTAAGAAAGAGCCGTGCAGTTCAAAGCAGCACGGCTCTTCTTATTATTTCTTTTTGAACACCAGCAGCTTACTGCCGACATAGTTTAAAATAACAACCAAAACACTGGTAATCAGTTTCCAAAGATTTCCGTTCCATGCCAGAAGATCCACTGCTAAAAACAGAATCGCTGTTTCTGAAAGACCAGATCCAATGCGGCATACAACAAACTTTCCCAGTTCCGGCAAAAGAACCCCAAGACTCCAGTCACGGCTGCCAAATACCCACGGCTTGTTTGTCAGAAAGGCAAAGGCAACTGCCACCACCCATGCAAGCACATTGCTGACGGTCGCAGAAAGTTGTGCAATATTATATAAAGGCAGGTAAACCGCGTAATTGACAAGTGTTGTCAACACACCGAAAAAAAGGTAAGAAACTATATCCCAGTGGTTCTTGATCAGATCGATAATCCGCTTGACCATGTTACTGCTCCAGAAGCTTTTCCAGAGCAGCCAGCTTCAGGCAGATGCAAAATACATCCATGGCCTGCTTCAGCTCTTCCACAGGGGGAAGGCTGGGAGCAATACGGATGTTGCTGTCGTTGGGATCGATGCCATAGGGGAAGGTCGCGCCGGCGTCGGTCATAGTCACACCAGCTTCTTTACACAGCGCCAGCGTCCGCTTTGCAGTGCCGTGCATGGCATTCAAGCTCACAAAGTAACCGCCTTTCGGCTTATTCCATTGCGCAATAGAAACAGGCGCCACCTGCGCATCCAGCATTTCCAGAACGCAGCGGAACTTGGGACCCATAATGGCAGCGTGAGCCTGCATAATTTCCAAAGTATGCGCCTTGTCCTTCAGAAAGCGGACATGTCGGAGCTGATTGACCTTATCATAAGAGATGGTCTGCACACCCCAGAGCTTGCTTAAGTATTGAATGTTGGCCTGGGATCCAGCCATCACGGAGATGCCGCTGCCAGCCAGTGTGATTTTGGAGGTGGAAGCAAATTCCAGAACTATGTCGGGATTACCGGCGCGCTCACACAGAGAGATAATATCCGCAAAGGGAACGAACTCTCCTTCAAACTCATGAATGCAGTAGGCATTGTCCCACATGATCACAAAGTCGGGCGCTGCCGGCTTCAGATTTGCAAACCGATCAATGGTTTCATCGGAATAAATAATGCCGTCGGGGTTGGAATACTTGGGAACACACCAGATACCCTTGACCTGGGGATCCTTTACCATTTCTTCCACCAGATCCATATTGGGACCATACTCAGTCATCGGAATCGTCACAAGCTCAGCACCGAAGGATTCCGTAATGCGGAAATGACGGTCATAACCGGGAGCGGGACACAGGAATTTCACGGTTTCTTCCTTACACCAGGGACGCTCACTGTGCAGCAAGCCATGGGTGTAAGCCTTGGAGATCACATCATACATCAGATTCAAACTGGCACTGCCGCCAGCAAAGGTCTGCTCCGGTTTGCAGCCAAGAACATCTGCCCAATAGGCTTTTGCGCACGGCAGGCCTGCCAGATCACCATAATTTCTGGCATCGATATTACCGTCAAAGCAATCTTCCGGCTTGCTGATAACTGTCAGAATATCCGCACAGATATCCAGCTGTGCCTTGGCGGGCTTACCGCGGGCCATATTCAGATTCAGTCTTTTCTCCTTGCAGGCTTCAAATGCACGCTGCTGAACAGCCAGTTCACGGGTCAATTCTTCGCGAGTCATAGAATCATAGGTTTTCATTACAACAATCCCCTTCCGTTGAAATCGCAACTATTATATGTCTCTTTCCCGAAAAATGCAAGCACAGGAAAATATTTGTACGAATCCACAAATGCTGCTGTCAGAGAAATTAGAATTTTTTCACTATTGCTCTCTTGCTTTTTTCCGGGATTTCGCATAAAATTTCATAAGATATGTTTATTGGAAAGGAAGGGTTCTATGAGCGGGATTATGAATGTTCCCCAGTTTTTCGGTTGTGATGTATTCAACGAGGCTACCATGCAGCAACGGCTCTCTGAAGATATCTATCACGCATGGAAGCAATGCATCGCTACCGGTACCCCCCTGCCCTTAAGTGTTGCCAACGAAATCGCTGAGGCTATGAAAAACTGGGCCACCGAAAAGGGTGCCACCCACTTTACCCACTGGTTTCAGCCCATGACAGGCATCACTGCAGAAAAGCACGATTCCTTTATTGCACCCACCGGTGACGGTAGGGTCATTATGGAGTTTTCCGGCAAAGAATTGGTGCAAGGTGAATCGGACGCCAGTTCCTTCCCTTCCGGCGGTCTGCGGGCAACCTTTGAGGCCCGTGGCTATACCGCATGGGATCCTACCGCCTATGCCTTTGTAAAAGACGGCAGCCTGTATATCCCCACCTGTTTCTTCTCCTACACC
The DNA here is from genome assembly GCA_045589055.1 of Faecousia sp. Lineage (GTDB taxonomy): Bacteria > Bacillota > Clostridia > Oscillospirales > Oscillospiraceae > Faecousia. The sequence goes on from JAZNFH010000039.1 coordinate 39,026, forward strand.
GGAGATGCGCTGGATAAGAAGACGCCCCTTCTGCGTTCCATGGATGAGGTTTCCAAGGCTGCGCTTCGGATTCTTCGCTTGTTTGGAGATACCGACACCCATCGGGTCATTAACTGCGTTGGTGCCGAGCAGGAGTACTTTATTATTCCCAAAGATCTCTACGCCCAGCGTGAAGACCTGCGTTTGACTGGCCGCACCCTCTTCGGCGCTCCCGCGCCCAAGGGGCAGGAGCTGGATGACCACTATTACGGCACCATCCGCACCCGTATCTCCAACTTCATGAAGGATCTGGATGAGCAGCTGTGGCGGCTGGGCGTTCTCTCTAAGACCAAGCATAACGAAGCAGCACCCTGTCAGCATGAGCTGGCTCCCATTTTCCAAAATGCCAATGTCTCCTGCGATGCCAACCAGCTGGTTATGGAGATTCTAAAAAAGTGCGCTTCCAAACACAACTTGGTATGTCTGCTCCATGAAAAGCCCTTCTTAGGTGTCAATGGCTCCGGCAAACACAATAACTATTCTCTGGCAACGGATACCGGTCGGAATCTGTTCCGCCCCGGTCAGACGCCCAGACAGAATGCCCAGTTCCTAGTATTTCTTGCTGCATTCATCGCCGGTGTTGACGAGTATCAGGACTTCCTGCGCTGCTCTGTAGCCTCTGCCGGCAACGATCACCGTCTTGGTGCCCATGAAGCGCCGCCCGCCATCGTTTCCATCTTCCTTGGCGATGAACTGACCGCTGTGGTGGAATCCATTATCAACGGCACCAATTATCAGGATCCTGAAAAGAGCGTTATGCGCATCGGTGTGGATGTGCTGCCGGCCATTCCTAAGGACACCACTGACCGCAACCGTACCAGTCCCCTGGCCTTCACCGGCAATAAGTTCGAGTTCCGTATGCTGGGCTCCTCTCAGTCTGTAGCAGGACCCAATATCGCGCTGAATACCATCATGGCTGAAGAGCTGAGTCGGTTTGCCGACGAACTGGAAGGCGCTGAAGACTTTGATACTGCGCTGCAGAATCTGGTATGCCGAACCTTTACGGAGCACCGCAGGATCATCTTCAACGGCAACGGTTACAGTGCGGAATGGGAAAAGGAAGCCGCTGCCCGGGGGCTGCACAACTACCGCTCCACCTTTGAAGCCATGCCCCAGTACATCAGCCAGAAGAACATCGATCTTGTCACCAAACATGGCATCTTCACGGAAAGTGAGTACCGCGCCCGTCATGAGATCCATCTGGAAGCCTATTGCAAGCTTCTGCGGATTGAGGCCCAGACCACTGTGGATATTGCCATGCGGCAGATCCTGCCCGCTGTCAGCAAATACTGCGGAGACCTGTGCCAGCGAACTGACTTGAAGCAGCGGCTTCATGTGACTCACAGTGCCGAAATGGATCTGATCACCCGGCTCAGCGAAGGTATCGATCAGCTTTATGCTGCCTGTGAAGCACTGAAAAAAGCTCTGGCTGCAGTTCCCACCGACAGCGAAAGCAGCACGGAATACTACCATAGTGTTATCGTTCCTGCTATGAATACTGTCCGCAGCTTTGCTGACGGTCTGGAAGTTCTGACAGATAAGAGCTACTGGCCCTTCCCCACCTACGCAGATATTCTGTTCTATTAATTTATTGCTGGCGTATTCTCTTTACTGAGAATACGCCAGTTTCTTGATATAACAAAGAGGCCGGAAATCCGGCCTCCTTATTTTTAATATATCTTCATCAAAGGTTCGATATACTGCTCACGGCGGCGGGCTTCTTCTGCATTGTAGAAGACATCATCACCAGCGTGAACACTGCGCAGGTAATCGTGATGGTTCTGCAGAATGGCATCATCGTCCCGAGCCAGCATCATAACGGCGATGGATGAGCACTGGTCGGATGCACGCTCCAGATAGGTCAGACATTCCATGAAGACCAGACCCGTATCCACATTGCATTCACCCTTCTTCAGGCGCTGGGTATGACGGTCCTGAAGCAGCATGATCATATCGTCGATAACCTCTTCCAGAGGCTCCACAGCCTTGGCAGCCTGGTTATCGTTCCGGGAGAAGGCGTCAATGGTAACAGAAATGATCTCGTTCACTGCATCAAAGAGAATCCGCAGTTCCTTCTGGGCATTTTCGGAGAAGGCCGCATTGTTGTCCTGCAGCTTCTGACCCATCTCAGAGAAGTTCGTAGCATAGTCACCGATACGCTCGAAGTTAGGAACAGACTGCATCAGCATGTCCAGCTGACGGTCTTCCCGCTCTGTTTCGATAATTTTGGAAAGGCCGATCAGGAAGTGGTCGGAAGCATCGGCAAACCGGTCCAGGCATTCCTCATCTTCATCAATAACGGCGTTTCTTGCCGCATCGTAGCACATCAGCTGCTCACAGCCCCGAGCAAAGTTCTCTCTGGCAACGCAGCCCATAGCCGCAACTGCCTTGGTAGCTTCGCCCAGTGCAACAGCGGGAGAAATATACAAATTCTCGTTGAGGGTAAGCAGTTCCGGATGGGCAGGCGCCTTCTCAGGATCGTCTTTGACCACCATCACGGACATCTTAACCAGCTGATTGGTAAAGGGCAGAAGCAGGCAGCAGGTAGCCACATTAAAAGCTGTCTGGAAAGTCGCAATCACCGTAGAAGTTGCTTCCATTGTCCAGAAAGCCTCTCCAAATACCTGGAAATGCTGCATGATACTCAGAATGATCATAAAGGCCACGGTACCGATGGAGTTAAAGACAACATGGACAAGACCGGTACGGCGGGAATCCTTATGGGATTCGCCCACGAAGCAGTAAAATGCAGTAACCAAAGTAGTACCGATGTTGATACCCATGATGATGGGGTACACACCGGAGAAGTCCATGGCGCCGGTTGCGGACAGGGACTGCAGCATGGCAACGGTAGCGGAAGAACTCTGGACAATAACCGTCAGCACACAGCCGGCAATGATACCCAGAACAGGCTTATCGGAGAAGCCGGCCAAAAGCTCCATAAAAGCAGGAGAATTGGCAAAGCCCTTTACAGCACCGGTCATGTTCATCAAACCAATAAACAGAATACCAAAACCCATGGAAATGTCACCCACGATCTTGGCTTTCTTGGTCTTAACGAACATGATCATCACGATACCGATAAACAGCGCAATTGGCGCCAGGGTATCAGTGTCAAAGAGCCACAGGATGAAGCTTCCGCCGCCTTCCATAAAGGCCAGATTGGTAATCCACGCCGTAACTGTAGTACCGATATTGGCACCCATGACAATGGACACGGCCTGCTTGAGTGTCAGCACACCGGCACCAATCAGGGCAACCGCAAGAACGATGGTTGCCGTGGAGCTTTGGATCACCGCAGTAACCAAGGTACCGGTGAGAACACCGGTGATCAGATTACCGGAAACCTTTTCCAGTACGCGCTTCAATGCGGCACCGGAACTGTTTTTCAAACCGTCACCCATGACCTCGATACCGTACAGGAACATGGCCAGACCACCAAGCATCTGTACGATTGCAGATACAATTTCCATAGGGACCCTCCCTTTCAAAATTCACCAGAGTAATTATAAGTGATTTTCAACCGGTTGTACAGCAAAATTTTACAAAATTTTTTACTTTCCTGTGGAGCCAAAGCCACCAATACCACGAACGGTCTCGCTCAAAATCTCTACTTCCGTAAAACCGGGGGTAATCACCGGTGTCACCAGCAGCTGGGCAATGCGCTCTCCATGTGCAATGGTCTGGGACTCGGATCCGTGGTTATAGAGTGCCACCATAAACTCGCCGCGGTAATCCGCATCTACAACACCAACTTTATTGGCAGGTGCCAGGCCCCGCTTAGTACCCAAACTGCTGCGGGCATAGATAAGACCCGCATAGCCAACAGGAATCTCCATAGCAAGTCCGGTAGGAATAAATACGGTCTTACCGGGTTCGATCACCACAGGCGCATCCAGGCAGGCATACAGATCAGCACCCGCTGCCCAGGCAGAACCGTATGTGGGAAGTACAGCATTGTCTCTCAGCTTCTTTACAGGTATTTTATCCATAATTCTATTAACCCTTCCCTATCATTTTGATTTTCCAAGACCGGAGAAGAACCGGAAGCACATAGGCCACAGCAGACCCGCAACCATAACGATCAGAAAATACCGGACCGCTCTTGCTGCCAGATGACCGGCAAAGATCGCATCCAGCGGCCCACGCAGACCCTCTTTCACAGCCAGCACCAGACCCAGACCAACCACAATCTTGATCAGCTGCACCCACCAGACAGCACGCTCATCAAATTGGATATACTTCTTTTCAATGGGATATCCCACTGCCAGGCCAACAGTTGCACCCAAAAGGGTGTAGGCGTTTTTCATTGCGGAAGCCAGATTGTGTTCGTCGATGTCCGCTGGGAAGGAGGACAGCTCCATGATCAGCAGATATACCAGGCTGATAGCCGACAGTGCCAGCAGGACAATAAAGGTACGATCTTTGCGGCCCATCATCAGTGGGTACAGCAGAAAAACAAAGAAAGCAGAGATGGCAGCTCCCACCAAAACATCCGCCGGTGTATGGACACCGATATACATTCTGGACAAGCCCACCAGCAGTGCAAGAAGGATACTGCCGTAGCGAATGGCGGGTTTTCCTGTATAACGGGCAATGGCACCGAATGTACCCACAGCAGTCTGCGTATGTCCGCTGGGGAATGAATAACCGGCAGCAGCTTCCCGCGCTTCCTCCAGAATGGTAAATGTCGGGTCTTTTACCCACGGACGGGGTATCCGGCAGGCAATCTTCATGGCCTGACTGGCAATGGTACCCAGAAAGCCAACCCCCATTAAGTAGTAACCCATCCGCTTGCTGACACACCAGAACACAACTAGGCCAATGACCAGAAAAGCAGTTTCCTCACCCAATGTTGTCAAAGCCAGCATCAGCTTGTTGAGAACCGGATTTCGGTGTTGTTCCAGAAAGTACAAAAATTCCATACGATTCCGCCTTTCCTGCATTTTCGTTTATTATAGCAGTTTATAAAGGAATTGTAAAGTTCTTACCACAGCACTTGTCAAGGGGCAATTGCTTGGCTATAATATAGAAAAACAATCTGGGTATCCTATGGTATCAAGGAGGAATTGTATGTATTTTGATTGGACTTATGTGGTACTGGTGCTTCCCTGCGTTCTGCTTTCCCTATGGGCCAGCAGCAGCGTCAACAGCACTTTTAAGCGGTATTCCCAACAGCATTCCCGCCGGGGAATTACCGGCGCTCAGGCTGCTGAGCGGGTATTGCGCAGTAACGGGGTTTCCGGTGTTCGCATTGAGCGGGTCAGCGGAAATCTTACAGACCATTTCGACCCCAGAACCAATGTGATCCGCCTCTCGGACAGTGTCTACGGCAGTAGCTCTACCGCTGCCATTGGCGTTGCCTGCCACGAAGCGGGTCATGCAGTACAGTATGCCCAAAGCTATGGACCCATCAAACTGCGCGCTGCCATTATTCCCATTACCAATATCGGTTCCAGGCTGGCAATGCCGTTGATTCTGATTGGTCTGCTGCTGGCCGCCTTTGAAGATCTTTCTTACAGTTTTGTATATCTGGGCATCGCATGCTTTGGTCTTTCGCTGGTGTTTCAGCTGGTTACCCTGCCTGTGGAATTCAATGCCAGCCGAAGAGCCATGGCCGCCATTGAATCCGGAGAAATGCTCACTGAAGAAGAACAGCGTGGCGCTAAGAAAACTCTGACAGCGGCAGCCATGACTTATGTGGCGGCTACAGCGGTTTCGCTGGCGCAGCTTCTTCGCTTACTTGTCATTTTTGGTGGTCGCAGACGCCGTGATTAATCAAAATTTCCCGCTTTGTGCTTGACAGCCGAAGCGGGATGTATTATACTTTGCTGGTATGAAAAGTATGAAAAGTGTGAAAGGAGGGGTAATCCATGGCTGGTGGAAAACACATCCTTGGAAAGCAAAATGCCCAAAAGGTTTTCGGTACCGCCAAGGTCGGTGACCGTGGGCAGATCGTAATTCCAAAAGAAGCCAGAGAGTATTTTGGCATTGAACCCGGGGACACCCTGCTGATCCTTGGAAAACACGAAACAGGTCTGATCGTAACCAAGCCGGAAACCCTGAATGATTTGGCAAACCGGATCTTCCGATCCGTAGAAACAGAGGACTGAATATGAACCAAATGACTGCTATGTATGAAAATATGGGCATCTCCCCTGCTGTGTATGCCTACGGTGAAAAAACAATCGCTCAATTGAAAGAGCGTTTTGATGCCATCGACCATGTGGCCGAATACAACCAAGCCAAGGTGCTGACCGCATTCCGCAAAAACCGGGTTTCCGCCACCTGCTTTGCCGCTTCCACCGGCTACGGCTACAACGATGAGGGCCGCGATAAGTTAGAGCAGGTCTATGCGGATGTATTCCACACAGAAGCTGCTTTGGTGCGCCCCCACATCACCTGCGGCACCCATGCTCTAACCATCGCCCTCAGCGCCAATTTGCTGCCCGGTGATGAGTTGCTGTCTCCCGTGGGTCTGCCTTATGATACCCTGCAGGAGGTCATCGGCATCCGTCCCAGCCCCTGCTCTCTGGCAGAGTACGGTGTCAGCTACCGGCAGGTGGATCTGCTGGAAGGCGGCAAATTCGATTACGAGGGTATCCACAATGCCATTAACGAAAAGACTAAGCTGATCACCATTCAGCGCTCCAAGGGTTACGCCACCCGCCCCACCTTCTCCGTCAACCAAATCGGCGAACTCATCGCCTTCTGCAAGAGCATCAAGCCCGATGTGATGGTGATGGTGGATAACTGCTACGGCGAATTCGTAGAGACCATCGAGCCTTCCGATGTTGGCGCTGACATGATCGTAGGCAGCCTTATCAAGAACCCCGGCGGCGGTCTGGCTTCCTCCGGCGGCTACATTGCCGGCACGCAAAAGTGTATTGACCGCTGCGCTTACCGGCTCTCCGCTCCCGGCCTTGGCCAGGAGGTTGGCGCAAACTTCGGCCTCATGGGTCAGCTGTATCAGGGCTTCTTCCTGTCCCCCACCGTCACCGCCAACGCCGAAAAGGGCGCGATCTTCGCGGCAAATCTCTATGAGCCTTTGGGCTTCAAGTGCGTTCCCAATGCCACCGAGAGCCGCCACGATATCATTCAAGCTGTGGAACTGGGAAGCCCCGAGGGCATGATCGCTTTCTGCAAGGGCATCCAGGCTGCCGCTCCCGTGGACAGCTTCGCAACCCCCATCCCCGGTGACATGCCCGGCTATGACAGCCAGGTGATCATGGCTGCCGGCGCATTCGTCCAGGGCAGCACCATGGAGCTTTCCGCTGACGGCCCCATCCGGGAGCCTTACGCAGTATACTTCCAGGGTGGTCTGACCTGGTATCATGCAAAACTTGGTATTCTTATGAGCCTGCAGAAAATGGTTGATGCAGGTCTCATAACACTGTAAGGAGGAAACTTATATGTCTTGGCTATTCTTTTCCATCGCAACCGCACTCTTGTGGGGCACCGCGGAACTTTTCTACAAAAAAGGTGCTGTCGAAACTGAGAAGTATTCTCACCTGAAGATCTGCGTTTGGGTCGGTGTCGTCATGGGAGCCCATGCCATCTTCACCCTGCTGACCCAGAATATCGGTTACAATCCCGTTAACCTAATCCGCTATTTGCCCGTTTCTCTGTTTTACATCATTTCCATGGCATTCTCCTACTTCGGAATGCGGTTTTTGGAAGAGTCTATCTCTGACCCCATCGAAAACACCGCCGGTGTCATCTGCACACTGTTGTTTGTTGTTTTCCTGCAGGAAGAGATCTCCGCATTCACCTGGATTGCCATTGCGGTCATTACCATCGGCGTTTTGGGCGTCAGCTTCCTGGAAAACCACGGTGAGACCCAGAGAAAGAAAAGATTGGGCAAGGGTCTTGCTATTGTCGCTTTCTGCATGCCCTTTGTGTATGCCCTGCTGGATGCCTTCGGCACTTTCCTGGATGATGCGTTTTTCCTGATTGAGGATGTGGCGTCTTCCCCTCTGGTGGATGTAACCGAAGAGACCATCGAAGCTGTCGCCAATACCAGCTATGAGCTGACCTTTGCTCTGTTTGCTTTGGGCCTGTTCATCTTCATGAAAGCCAAAAAGGTCAAGTTTGGCCCCGTACCCCAGCACAAGGACAAGATTCTGGCGGCTGTATTTGAGACCGCAGGCCAGTTTACTTATGTGTACGCCCTGGGTGGCGTAGATGCGGTTGCCGCACCTATTCTCTCCTCTGTCTGCGTTGTTTCCCTGCTGCTTTCCCGGATTTTCTTGAAAGAAAAGCTTTCCTGGAAAACCTATGTGTTCATCGGTGTGGTCATCATCGGCATCCTGTTGCTGGCAGTGAGTGAAGAGCTGTAATCATAAAAGACCCGACAGTCAAGTCTGTTGGGTCTTTTGCTTTGTCAGAGCTGTTATAATACAGCCATTGTGGTTCATAGGGATCCCCTTTCAAAATCAACATGGGAGGAATCTTAGGTAACCAGATCACAGGGCATCTAATTTTGCAAGGCGTTCCTGAAAAATGTGCATTATTTGTTGACAGTATGATACTTTTTCAGTATAGTAACAGAAAAAATCTCATTAGGAGGCATTCGGTATGAACATTACAGTCGGTGCAAAGGGTGAGGTTTCCGCACTTGTGGAACGGGAAGACACTGCTTTGGAAGTGGGTTCCGGCAGTCTGCTGGTCTATGCTACTCCCTGCATGGCCGCGCTGATGGAAGGCGCTGCCTGTGAAGCGCTGGAAGGTCTTCTGGACGAGGACACGACCACAGTAGGCTGCGAGCTGAACTTGAAGCATCTGGCGGCGACGCCTGTGGGTATGGAGGTTCGGGCAGAAGCGGAGGTCACCGCTGTAGATGGCAAGATCATTACCTTCTCCATCACCGCCTATGACGAAGCAGGCAAAATCGGTGAAGCAGAACACAAGCGTGCTGTTGTCACGACCCAGAGATTTCTGGATAAAACCTACGCAAAGCTGTAATATCGATAGGAAAAAGCGGTACTTCGGTACCGCTTTTTCTGTTTTGGATAAAAGGGAAAGCAACGAGAAAGCAAAGGGAAAGCAAAGACAAAGCTAAGATGTAGTAAGCAAGGGGGAGAAAGAGGTAGAGATAGAGATAGAGATAGAGAATGAGATAGAGAATGAGATAGAGTAAGAGGACGACAGTCTATTACGCGCAGGGGTGTATGCGATAAAAAAGCGATAAAATTTCACGCATTTTTCTGGATAAAAATGAAAAGCTGTTGCGGTACAACGACTTTTTGAAAATAAGCTGCGATACAAAAGCGGTATGACTTTTCAATCATGATATAGTATAATCACTGCAGAAGAAAACCCTCCCGTATGGGAGGGTTGTGGGGCTTATCAAATCTCCTGGCGGCCTTCCAATGCTCTGGACAATGTGACCTCATCGGCATATTCCAGCTGGGAACCGACAGGAACGCCATAGGCCAGGCGCGTTACCTTGATCTCCATGGGGCGCAGGAGACGGGAAATGTACATGGCTGTGGCTTCGCCCTCGGTATCGGGATTGGTAGCCATAATGACCTCCCGAATATCGCCCCGGGCAACCCGGGTCAGCAGTTCGCGAATACGGATATCATCCTGTGAAACATGGTTCAGTGGGGAGATGACACCATGGAGCACATGATACACGCCGTTAAACTCCCGGCTCCGCTCCATGGCGATCACATCCTTGGGTTCCGCAACCACGCAGACGATGCTGTGGTCCCGGCTGTCACTGTCGCAAATAGGACACACTTCCCTATCCGTCAAGTTCTGACACTCCGGACAGGTATGGACTTCCCTCTTAGCTGCCAGAATGGCATCGGCAAAGTCCTGTGCCTCCTCCAGGGGAAGCTCCAGCACATGAAAAGCTAAACGCTGGGCAGTCTTGCCGCCGATCCCCGGCAGCCGGGCAAAGCGGTCGGCCAAATTCTGCAGCGCCGCGGGAAAATACTGCATCGCTTTCTACCTCAGAACAGGCCGCCCAGATTCAGTCCGCCGGTGAGACGGGACATGTTGTTGGCAGCATCGGTATCAGCAGTGCGCATGGCTTCATTAACCGCAGCAATGACCATGTCCTGCAGCATTTCCACATCCTCAGGATCCACTGCCTCTTCCTTGATGGTTAAATTCACAAGCTGATGCTTGCCGGTAACCTCAGCTGTGACCATACCGCCGCCTGCAGTGGCAGTGTAGGTCTTGTTCTCCATTTCTTCCTGCATCCGAAGCATTTCCTGCTGCATCTTCTGGGCCTGCTTCATCATTGCAGCCTGGTTCATTCCACCGGGCATACCCCGGAATCCACCTTTTGCCATATCAATCAATCTCCTTTTCTGATCTTAACTACATCACTGTGCGCTTGTGAAAAGCGTAAAAGCTGCTCCATGCCCTTGGAAACGGCAGGTGCGGCTGTCTTATCCACGACTTTCACCTGCATTTGTTTTCCAAGCTTTGCAGTTGCCTTTCGGGCAACCAGCGCCAGAATTTCCGGCTTATTGACAACATCCACGGTAAAAGAATTGGCACAGCGCAGCTCCAGCGTACTGCCAACCAGCGCCCCTTGAACCGGGGCATTGGGTGTGGGTGCGAAGAAGCCGGATACCGGCGGCTTGAGTTCCTTGCGGATCTCCATAGCCAGATCCGGCCAGAAGCCAACGGGCGTCTGATCCGGCACAGGTGCGTGCACAAGGATCTCTTCATCCGGCGCGGGAGGTGCGTCCGCATCATCGGGCATAGGTGGAAGCTCTTCCTCCGGTTCCTCCCTGTCCGTTGCCTCACGGACAGTAAAATGACCGCTTTTCAGTTGCTCTTCAATACGGCCAATTCTTGCGTTTAATCCCTGCGCGTCCAGACTCAGCTCCGGCTGGCACAGGTTTAACAGACAAAGCTCCGTATCCACCCGGCGGGATGCGCTGCGGGTAAAGGAAGCCAGCGTCTTCTGGATGGTATTCATCATGTATACCAGTTCCCCGGAAGAGAACCGGGAAGCCAGGCCCTTGACATCGGTATCCGATGCCACACCGGACAGAAGGCTGATACCTTCCTTGGGCGCGGACTGCAGAATCATCAGATCCCGGGTCAGACAGGCAAGCTCATCCAGAAGCGCGCCCATATCCTTGCCCTGGGAATAGGATTCATTTAAAAGGGTCAGCACACGCTTGCTGTCATGGTCAGCAATGGCTGCCATCATAGCGCTGCATTCCCGGATGCCGGCAATTCCCAGACAGCTGTAAACCGCGTCAGCTGTCAGTTCGCCGGTAGTGGCGCTGGCACACTGGTCGAGAAGACTAAGCGCATCACGCATGCCGCCGTCCGCCAGACGGGCCAGTACCCGGGCAGCACTGTCATCCAGATCAATGTTTTCTTTATAGGCCACATACTGCAGCCGGGCTGCGATATCCTCTTGGCTGATGCGCCGGAAGGAAAACCGCTGACAACGGGACAAAATGGTGGCAGGAACCTTGTGCAGCTCCGTAGTTGCCAGAATGAACAGCAGATGCTCCGGCGGCTCTTCAATGATCTTCAGCAGCGCATTGAAAGCCGAGATTGACAGCATATGCACCTCGTCGATGATGTACACGCGCTTTTTCACTTGGGAAGGGGTGTAAACGGCATCATCCCGCAAATCACGGACATTATCGACACCGTTATTGGAAGCAGCATCGATCTCTAATACATCCATACAGGCACCGGAATCGATGGTTCTGCAGGCCTGGCAGATGCCGCAGGGGTTGCCATCCTGGGGATTTTCACAATTGACGGCTTTCGCCAAAATTTTAGCAGAGCTGGTCTTACCTGTGCCACGAGAACCGGTGAACAGATACGCATGGCTCAGCCTGCCGCTTTGCAGTTGGGTTTTCAGTGTTGTTGTTACTGCGCTCTGACCCACAACATCATCAAAGGTCTGTGGGCGATATTTGCGGTATAATGCTTGATACATACGAATCCTCCTCTCCCGTAAAATAAAGACCGGCTCATAACAAGATCGCACACCCACATTTGTGCAGGCTTAATATCCGACACCATGCAGCCAGCTCAGGAACGGCAGCCTCGCGGCACACGGAAAGGTCCGCTTAATGCTGCTTGGTTCCCCACCTGACATGGTTCACGGGATTCCGTTGCGCAAGACCGATCCATCAACACCGCTTACATGGTTCAGACAATACTAAGACAAGCCCGGGTGTGGGAATTCATCCCTGCTATAGCGGATTGCAGGTAACAGGGCACCGCTATCTCCCCGACTAGTGCGACCTTGTTACAAGCCGGTCTGCCGCAACAAGGGTATGCAGTTTTAGTTCAGCTTGGATTCGATAAACTCAGCCAGCTCACCAAATGTAGTAATCTGCTGATCTTCCATCTCCAGCTCAACACCCAGCTCCGTCTCCAGATCCATGATCATCTCAACGATGTCCAGAGAGTCGATGCCCAGACTTTCGAAGGTGCTGTTAGGGGTAATCTCGTCCGCTTCCAGCTCCAGCTGTTTTGCTGCGTAGGATACCAGTTTTTCGTACATAAAAATACCTCCGTATACGGTGATAATCAATACTATTGGTTATTTTATTACAGGATAGCCTTTTTGTCAATGCTCTGTTTTGCCGGCGGCATTGCCGGCTGCAAAAGCTGTAGCCCATGCGATCTGCAGGTTGAAGCCCCCTGTGTAGGCATCACAGTCAATAATCTCCCCTGCAAAGTATAACCCGGGAACAAGCTTTGATTCCATGGTTTTGGGATCAATTTCCGATGTTTTCACACCGCCGGATGTAATGATGGCTTCCGCAACAGGCCGCTTACCGGTGATGGTAACCGAGAAATTCTTCAAAAGCTCCACCAAGGCTCGACGGTCTTCTTTCTTCAGAGAGTTGGCCTGCAGCTGCGGGTCTATCCCAAGCCGACGCAACACAACCGGGATCATGGACCGCGGCAGCAGGTCTGTCAGCGCATTTTCCATGGTGCGGTTGCGGTAGGTTTCCAGATCCCGGAGGATCCGGTCATTGAGTTTACCTTCATCCAGTGCCGGTTTCAAGTCCATGACCAGACGGCAGTCGCCCTTCAAATGGGCCGATGCCGAAAGCACGGTAGGTCCGGAAATGCCAAAATGGGTGAAAAGAAGCTCTCCGAAGTCCTTATAAAGAATCTTCCCCTTTTCGTTGACCAGCTTCACGCCCACATTCCGCAGGGAAAGCCCCTGCATGTCGGGGCAGTCATTCCCATCCGTTTCCAGGGGCACCAGACTGCCTTCACAGGCCGTTACCATGTGTCCCAAGGCCTGTACCATCCGGTAGCCGTCACCGGTGGAACCGGTGGTGGGATAGCTGAGTCCTCCGGTGGCCAGAACGACCCAGCGGCAGGAATGATTTTCCTTCTCGGTACGGACACCGCTGACGCAGCCGTCCTTTGTGAGAATTTCCACTGCCCTGCCCGTCCGGACAGTGACCTCAGCCTTATTTGCTGCACTTTTCAGCGTATCCAGAATGCTCTGAGATTTATCCGATACCGGAAATACCCGATTGCCACGCTCCGTCTTCAGCGGGCAGCCAAGGCCCTCAAAGAAGTCCATCACCGCTTTGGGCGGATGCTTTTCCATAGCAGAGTAGAGAAAGCGTCCGTTCCGGGGAATATTCTTCAGAACCTCCTGTGCATCACAGTCGTTGGTCACATTACAGCGGCCTTTACCGGTAATCAACAGCTTTTTTCCCAGACGGTCATTGCGTTCCAGAAGCAGCACCCGGTTTCCCTGCCGGGCAGCATGAATGGCAGCATAGAGTCCAGCAGGACCGCCGCCGATAACGATACCATCAAATGTCATACTTCACCGTGCTTTTCATAAACATTGTACTTCTCCCACAGGGATTCCAGCTCAGAGAATTTCTTTTCCAGCTCCCGCTCCCGTTTTGCAGCAATGGCAACAATCAGCGCATTGGCAATGCTCAGCGGTGCTGTCAGAGAATCCACCAGAGAGATCATATCACTTTTCGCCAGCAGTACATGGTCGCAGTTGCGGCCCAAGGGAGAAGCGCTGGAATCGGTAATGCCGATGACTTTGGCACCCTTACTGCGGCAGTATTCCGCCCCCCGTGCGGTGGAGGTAGAATACCGCGGGAAGCTGAACGCAATAACCGCATCCCGCTCATCCACGCTGATGATCTGCTCAAAGACCGCAGAGTTACCGGAAGCTGTAACGATATGAACCGTGTCAAGCATCTGGCCTAAGTAATATCCCAGAAAGTTGGCCAACGGTGCGGTAGAACGGACACCCAGAATAAACACTCTCCGGGCGCCCAGAACCGCATCCACAGTAGCACTGAAATCCTTGCGGCTGACAATTTCGCCGGTCTGCCGCAGTTTTTCCATATCCGACTGGATAACCATAGACAGAACATCCTGATTTCCCAACCGGCCTCCCATGGCTTCGATCCGCTGAACGGAAGTCAGGCGGTTCACCACCATTTCCTGCAGCGCCTTTTGCATGGCCGGATAACCGTCGTACCCCAGTTCCACCGCAAAACGCACAACTGTAGATTCAGAAACACCCACCGCTCTTCCCAGTGCATTAGCCGTCATAAAGGCAGCCTTATCATAGGACTTGGCAATAAACCCCGCAATGGCCCGTTGGCTCTTGGAAAAACTGTAGGATTCATTTTGAAGTTTGGAGAGGATATTCATACACATTTCCTCCGAAAAGCAATTTGTAGGTATGATACTACAGGATTGCATTTTTTGCAAGATGAATTGCAAAAAATTGCATTTTAGCCTTTCAGTACCGCAATCTCCTGTTTCGTGAGGTAACGCCATTTGCCCTTAGGCAGATTGCCGAGGGAAACTGCTCCCTCCCGGATCCGCACCAACCGGGTAACCGTCATTCCGGCAGCGGCGCACATACGCCGCACCTGCCGGTTGCGGCCTTCATGGATGGTTACCTCCAACTGCGCCGTTGCTCCTTTCACTTCCAGCAAGGACACTTCTGGCTGGCGGATGGTATATCCATCCAGTGTAATGGGCTGTTTCAGCGCTTCCAGGCCCTCAGGACAGAATGAAAGCACTGTCACGCGGTAGGTTTTCTCAACTTCATGCTTCGGATGCATCAGGGTATTGGCAAATTCACCGTCATTGGTGAAAAGCAGGAGCCCTTCAGAATCCATATCCAGCCGTCCTACCGGATAGACCCGAACACCGCAATCTGCAACCAGCTGGGCAGCATTCTTTCTTCCCTTTTCATCGGAAAGGGTGGTTACAAATCCCCGGGGCTTATGCAGCATGATGTACACAAATTCCGGCTGACTGCCGATCACTACCCCGTCAACAGCAATGCTATCCATGTCGGGATCCGCTGTATCACCCAATACACAGGGAATGCCGTTGCAGGAAACACGACCGGCTGCAATCATTTCTTCCGCTTTCCGGCGGGATGCTATCCCCCGGGCAGATATAATTTTCTGGATTCGTTCTTTCATAGGGACTCCTTATGTAGAGCGGGCACTGCCCGCTGAATACTAAAAGATGACATTATCTGAATAGCAACTTTTGCCAAATCGTTTTCTTTTGTTCCTTTGTCTGCTCAACAGACTGACCGTAGATCAGCGGTATCTTCCCAACCGCCGCACCGTCCAGCAGAATGTGGGCATATCCGGCATTTTGTCCTTCCGACACCGGCGCATAGACGAAACCGCAGCCGGGCAGCTCAATGCTGATTTGTTCACCGTCGGCAACCGGATACACAAAATCTTCTCCTGCCACCAGTGTCACATGGCCTACTGTTCCCCCGGCGATGGCCTGCGCGCCGACGGATTGCCCTTTCCGAAGAATTGTCTGAACCGAAAACCGGGAAAAACCATCCTCCAAAAGATGCGCATGATCCTGCCAATCCGAGGGCGCATTGATGGTCACAGCGATCAGCTGCCGACCTTCCCGCTTGGCACCGCTGACCAGAATTCTGCCGGCGGCTTTTGTATAGCCGGTTTTCACACCGTTGGCACCTTCCACCTGCCAGAGCAGCTTATTATGGTTTGTCAGATGCCGCTGCCCTACTTTTACACTTTTACATGAAACGGTTTTGGCAAAGATGGGATTGTCCATGGCATAGGCGCTGAGTACAGCCAGATCTCTGGCTGTGGAATAATGCTCCGGTGCATCCAGACCGTTGGGATTGACAAAATGACTGCCCGTCATACCCAGATCGTGGGCCTTGTCATTCATTAGTGCCGCAAAGCCTTCCACGGTGCCGCCACAGTAGATCGCCAGCGCCACAGCCGCATCATTACCACTGTGGAGCATCAAACCATACAGCAGTTCCTGTAATGTCAGCACCTCTCCCTCTTTCAGATACATAGAGGAACCTTCGATGCCCACGGCTTCTTTGGGGATCCGCATCCGGTCCAGCACATTACACTGCTCACAGATGATCAGCGCCGTCATGATTTTGGTGGTGCTGGCAATGAGGCTTTGACTGTCAGCGTTTTTCTCGTAGAGTACCCGTCCCGTCTTCCCGTCCATCACGATGGCCTTCTCTGCAGAAATGGCATTGGCCGGTATTGCCAGAAACAAGGCGGCAGCTATGATACCAGCCACCGCCCTAAAAATACGATTCATCATAATTCTCACCCATGGAAAGTATGCGCATCGGACGAGAATCTATACATTTATTGTTCCTTCTTGGTATGGCTGTCGATGAAAGCAGAGACCTTGTCCAGCACATCCGGAACCATTTCCACCAGACGGTCTGCGGTAGTATTGGCAGGGGTTGCCACCGGGAGCATTCGTACCGTTCCGTCCTTGACGATCAAAAACGCAATGGGAGTCACTTTCACACCGCCGCCTGCGCCGCCGCCAAAAGGATTTTCCTGTTTATTGACATTCCGGGAAACAAAATCGCTGCCGCCGCCGCCAAAGCCGACACTGACCTTGGACACGGGAATAATGGTTACACCGTCTGGGGTGGTAATGGGATCGCCAACAACGGAATTGACATCGATCATCTCGCGGATCTTCGCGATGGTATTTTCCAGCATATTAGGTAAGGAATTGCTCATGTGGTTGCACCGCCTTTTCGTTTATTCAGTATCTTCTTCAGTTCTTTCAGTGCCCGAAGGCCGTACCGCAGGCTTACGGAGAAGACCCGGGCAAGGGTAATGGTCAAATCCAGACGGACATAAATCCGTTTTTCAGAACCCTCAAAATCGCACTGGATCTTGATATCCCGCTTTTTGATCACAAACAGCTCTTCCAGCCTGGGCCAGAGATTGCCCATAGCCCCACAGTACCTACCGTACTGAATTGCCAGATCGCAGGGATCACCACCGGCCAGCACCAGATTGACCTCCAGATCATTAATCCGCAGTTTTCTGCGAAAATCTCCCATAAAGTCCAGAATGATCTCCAGCAGCGGCAAAAAATCCGTCAACGAACCACCCTTTTTCTCTTTCTTAGGCTGTTTCGCAGACTTTGCCTTGGGTTCTGTCTTTTTCTTTTCTTTTTTCGCCTTGGGTTTCTGATCCTTCTTTTTGCTTGGGTAGACCGGGATCCGAACCGGACCGGCTAAAATCGCCACCCGTGGACCGTCGCTGTCATATACGGCACCAACGCCCAGTGGCAGAAGCAGCAGTAAAAGGAGGACACCCAGAAATATGAGCCAGCCCATCAAAGCGCCTCCTTGATCTCCTCCTGAACAGGGATACCAAAATCTACAAGATCAATCTCCGGCAGTTCCTCCAGAGAGGAAAGGCCGAAGGTACGCAGGAAGTCCTTCGTGGTCTGATACTGGATAGGACGACCGGGCACATTCAAACGGCCTGCCTCTTCGATCAGCTTTTTATTCAGCAGCGCACTGATGGAATAGGAAGAATCCACGCCGCGAATCTGCTCCACCATGGCCTTGGTGGCCGGCTGGTAGTAAGCAATAATGGTCAGAGATTCCAGCTGGGATGCGGAAAGCTTCGGGGGCTTCCGGGTTTCCAAAGCCTTGGTGACATACTCAGACATTTCGCCGGAAGATACCATCTGGTAGGCATTTTCCAGTTTCAGAATGCGGATACCCTTCCGCTGAAAGGCCCATTCGTTAGCCAGTGCATCGGCTGCGGCAGCAATATCCGCTTCGTCTGTTTCCAGCGCGAAGGCCAACCGCGCCGTTTCCACCGGCTCACCGGAAGCGAAGAGGATCGCTTCAATGGCCCGCTGCAGATCCGATTGTTCCATTTGCTTCCTCCTCCATTTCCTTCGGTGTTTTTAATAGTTTTACATTGGGATTCTCACCGGATACATCGTCCTCAAGTGCGGCAGAGCCGGTTTTGCACAACTCCAAAATTGCCAAAAAGGTGGCAACAATCTCCGATCGGCTGCGATTTCCCTGAAAGAGATTTTTCAGCCGCTCTACGCCCCGCATCAATAAGGTGCGGATGATCTGCCCGGCCTTCTTGGTTACCGGATAAGGTTCCTTGCCAACGATACCCTTGAAATTCACCGTAGGCGGCGGAAGTCTGCGGCTGTTGCGCTCGGAAATCGCTTCCAGGGCCTGCAGAAGATCCTCCGGTTTATGCTGATATCGGTAGGCAGTATCCTTACGCAACGGCTCCGGCTGCTTGGTAAATACCGATCTGCCGATGTCGTTTCTGGGTTCCAGCCAGGAAACCGCAGTCCGGATCTGTTCTATGGCTTCCTTACGCTGACGCTCCAGCAGACTCTGGCGCAGAACATCCAGTTCGGACTGGGCTTCTTCCCGCTCCGCTTCCGAAAGCAGCATCTTGGTCTTGATCAGCATCAAGTGGCTGGCCATGGTGATAAACTCGCTGGCAATCTCCATATCCATGCGCTTCATTTCATCCAGATACGCCAGATACTGCTCCAGAATCGCCGTAATGGATACATCCTGGATTTCTATTTTATTTTTACTCAGAAGCAGGAAGATAACATCCAGAGGGCCTTGAAAGTCTTCCATTTCCTCACTGCGGGTATGGACGATTCCCTCCAAACGGTACTGGGGTTGTGACATAAGCTTCTCCAAAGATCATAGACAATATTTTGTTTATTATAACACGGAAACCCCTATGATGCAAGAAAATTCTTACTGTTAAGTTAGCCTGTTAAGTTAGCAGATACCGTTCCAGCCTTGATGCAATATCGATGTTTCACGATGAAACGATACCGGTATTCCGCCGGCTCAGCTTTGCGCCTGAATAGTAATGGGCCAATATTTTCTCGTAGCTGTCACCGGCCAGGGCCATAGCCTGGGCTCCGTACTGGCTCATACCCACCCTGTGGCCGTATCCCTTTGTAGAAATTGTAACACTGTCCCCCAATGCCGAGAGTGTAAAGACAGTGGAACGCAGCTGCAGCAAGCGGCGAAGCTCCGTTCCTTCAAATCGCTTCCCGCCAATGGTTATGGAGGAAACACCGCCGCCCTCTGTATAAACAACCGGCCCGAACCATCCCTTTGCACTGCCTTTCAGTCGAATTCCCAGGGCATTCTCCAGCTGCGATTTCGTAAAAATCACCGTATCGGTGTAGACACTGGCAAACTCCTCCCCCGGGCTTTCCACCGACTGCAGATATGGCACATCAGACCCCCACACTGCCACAGCATCCTCCGTAAAGCCCCCTGAGCAGGAGAAATAGGTAGCATCGATCAAACTGCCCTCATAGGTCAGAATCAAGCCCTCTGTGGCTTCCACCGCTTCCCGTGCCTGCCGTACCGTTTCGCTTCCGCCGCTGAAAGCATTTGGATCTGTGTATCCCTGACAGCAGGTACTGTCAGTGCAAACAGCCCCGGGGTGCTTGTCCAAAGCAGCCACCCGCTTCAGCGCATAGGTTCGGGCCACCACCGCCTGTGCCTTCTTGGCTTCCGGGTGAAAGCTCCCCGGCAGCTCGCTGATCAGCACACCGGTGAGATATTCCGTTAAGTCCATCTCTACTTTCTGCCCGTCCAGCCAAACCTGTATGGTTTCCCCTTTTGGCATCAGGACAGGCTGGGTTTGTACCGGCTCTGTCTGGATCGTTTCCTCCGGAACCGGTTCTGAAAATACCACTTCCCCAACAGCCATGGCAACCCAAGGCAGTCCCCATGCCAGCAAAAACGCCAGGACCAGCTCCTTCAAACTATTTTTCATCTGTACACCTCCCTAAGCTATTGTAGCGCCGCAGTGCCACAGAAATTCGTTGCAACCCGCCGTTTCCGTTCCGGGAATTTCGCTGCACGAATTGTTGAGTTGACACAATTCTGAAAAATCGGTATAATACCCCCAGAAAAACAGAAACGGGGTGTACTCCATGGCAACAGGAAAATTCCAGAAGCGCCGCCGCCATCTTGGCGGATGGATTTTGATTCTTGTATTGCTTGCCCTTGTGATTGCAATGGGCAGTGTCTATTTCTCCCTCGGTCCGGGCGGCAGGGATCCTGTCGAAACGACCACCACACCTACCACAGAAACTGTAAAACCAACCACCGAACCCACTACGGAGCCAACTACAGAACCCACAACGGAACCAACCACAGTACCTACGGAGCCTTTTGTGGTCTCCACCGCTTCCGTCGGTGTCACCGGTGACCTGCTGATCCATTCTCCCGTTTATGAGGACGCCTACCAGGGAAACGGAGAATACGACTTCACCAGCATGTTCACCTATATGAGCGACTACTATGAGCGCTACGATTTCATGGTAGCCAATCTGGAAACCACATTGTCCGGTGCCGATGTCGGATACAACGGCTATCCCACCTTCAACTGCCCGGATGACATCGTAGATTCCATGAAGAATGTTGGCATCGACCTGCTGATCAACGCCAACAACCATACCTATGACCACGGCCACAAGGGCTTTATAAGAACACAGGAAGTTATGAATGAAAAGGGTATGCCCCATCTGGGTACCCGTCTTTCCGAAGATACGCCCCCCTATCTCATTCAGGATATCAACGGCATCAAGGTGGGCATGGTGTGCTACACCTATGAAACCGGCGACACCTCCGACGGTCGTAAGACCCTCAACGGCATCCCGGTATCCCACGATGATACCAATCTGATCAGCAGCTTCCACCCCAAGCATCTGGACGAATTCTATGTGGAGGTACGCACCGTTCTGGACAAGATGTACGAGGAAGGTGCCGAAGCCACCATGGTCTATATCCACTGGGGCGAAGAGTATCAGTTGAAGCAAAACGCCCAGCAATCGGAAATTGCACAAAATCTTTGCGAACTTGGTGTAGATGTGATTGTTGGCGGCCATCCCCATGTGATTCAGCCCTTTGAAACCCTCACCTCCTCCACCGGCCATCAAACCTACTGCATCTACTCTGTAGGCAACGCCATCTCCAACCAGCGTCGGGAAAATATCAGCCAGACCCCCGAGGGTCACTGCGAGGACAGCATGATTTTCGGTGTGACCTTTGAGAAGTGGAACGATGGCAGCGTCAATGTTTCCGTCATCGATATTCTGCCCGTCTGGGTCATCCGCAACCGGAATAACGCCAATGGAAATAAATATTATGCCATTCCTCTGGATATCGCCAATGAGGACTGGGACCGCTTTGATATCCCCAATAAGAACTATCTCTACGGTTCATACAAACGCACCATGAAGATCGTCGGCGAAGGCCTGAACGCCTGCCGGGAAGCTCTTGGCTTGGAACCGCGTCCTATGACTGCAGAAGCTGAATAAGTCAAATACCGGGCCTTTTGCGCCCGGTATTCCTATAAAAAGCACAAAGCAATAGAGAAATAGGCTATTGACAAAAAGTAGGCAGCAGGTTATAATACCTAAGTCACTTGCGAGAGTGTTGGAATGGTAGACAAGCACGTTTGAGGTGCGTGTGGTTTCGCCGTGTGGGTTCGAGTCCCATCTCTCGCACCAAAAAACCGGTTACCCTTCTGGGGTGACCGGTTTTTTTGCGGAGATGGGACTCGAAAGGCCGTCAATAAAACATGCCAGTGGCATGTTTTTAGGCCGTGGGAGAGTCCCGCAGATTTCAGACGCATCCCACTGGGATGTGGATGAAATTTGCGAAAAGGCACCAAAAAACCGGTTACCCTTCTGGGGTGACCGGTTTTTTTGCGGAGATGGGACTCGAAAGGCCGTAATAAAACATGCCGGTGGCATGTTTTTAGGCCGTGGGAGAGTCCCGCAGATTTCAGACGCATCCCACTGGGATGTGGATGAAATTTGCAAAAAGGCACCAAAAAACCGGTTACCCTTCTGGGGTGACCGGTTTTTTGGTGCGAGAGATGGGACTCGAAAGGCCGTAATAAAAACATGCCGGTGGCATGTTTTTAGGCCGTGGGAGAGTCCCGCAGATTTCAGACGCATCCCCCAGGGATGTTGATGAAATCTGCGCTTATTCTTGCATATACAGCATCGTGCACGAACGATTGGTTACACTTCCGTCAATATACACCGCATGCTCCGATACCCGTTGGAAGCCACAGGCAAGGTGTGTCTTCAAGGATGCTGTGTTCCCCTTACCAACATGGGAATACAAAACCACAGCCCCGCACTCACGCAAGGTACTCTGGACAGACCGGATCAGCTTCTTGGCATAGCCCATTGCGCGGTACTCCGGATGTGTTTCAAGGGCTTCTAACAGCAGACCATCCCGGTAAGGTTCCAGCCGCAGTGCCGAGCGGTATTCCCCCTTCTCTGCCCAAACTGCGTAGACCGCACCGTCCACCGCAAAGAACACTTCCCGCAAATACTGATAAAAATCCACTTCCACACGGTTTAAGGCAATTCCGTTCTCCTCCCGGGGATAAAACTCCGCCGCATTCTCGGCATTGCTTTCTGTGTAAACGCACATCAGCTTATCAAACCGTATCTCTGCCAAACTTTTTAATAACAGAAGCATTCCAATTCCTCCAGAAATAGTATTCAGCCAAAGCAGGAAGTTCGAAAGATTACAGCAAATTACAACATATTTCTCACAAAATTGTTACTCTTTTCCACCCTTCTTAATGGTTTTAGTTTTACAAAAACCGTGTTTTTCCAACAATATCAAATAAGTTATTCACAGTATCCACAGGTTTTTCCACAGGTTTTGTCGTGTAATTTCCTGTCGAACTTGGAAATGCCCCGTCGAATGCTGCATTATTCTAACTTTTTCAATAGGTTTTTTACCCTATCCTCTTTTGAAATTCAGAACTTTTTGCGGTAATTTATAAATTATTGACCAATTGAAGGAAAATGCAGGAAGTATTTCAACTTCCTGCATTTTGTTACAAACTTTCTCCTAAAATGGATTTTGTGGCATAGGCGTTCAGCTCCATGCCTGCGGTGTTTCCTGCAAGAAATTCATAATATGCCTGTGCACCAATCATGGCGGCATTGTCACCGCACAAAGAAAGGGGCGGCATATACACGGTTGCGCCAAGGCCCTGAGCCGCTGCCAGGATATCCTGCCGGATCCGGGAATTGGCTGCAACACCACCGGCAACCGCCACCTTATTCCGACCGGTTTCCTGCAGCGCACGGGTCACCCGCGGCACCAGTGTGTCGGATACCGTCCGGCAGAAACTAGCACAGAGACTGTTGATATCCAATTCCTCGCCCACCTGCTGGGCGTGGTGGATCAGGTTCAGTGTTGCGGTTTTCAGTCCCGAGAAGCTCATATCATAGGGATTGACTCCCGTCTTTGCACAGGGCAGATCGTACTTTTTATCGTCACCCAACTGGGCAGCCTTGTCCAGTGCCGCACCGCCGGGGTAAGGCATCCCCAGTACACGGCCAACCTTGTCGAAGCACTCTCCGGCGGCATCATCCAGTGTGGTGCCCAGGATTTCCATTTTGGTGTAATCCTGTACATCGATAATCATGGTATGTCCACCGGAAACCACCAGACACAAAAATGGCGGTTCCAGTTCCGGATATGCCAGATAGTTGGCAGCAATATGCCCCCGGATGTGGTGAACCGGGATTAAGGGTTTTCCCAGCGACAGTGCCGCCGCCTTGGCAAAATTCACGCCCACCAATACTGCACCGATCAGACCCGGTGCATAGGTAACGGCAACGGCATCGATATCGCCTCTTTTAAGGCCTGTCCGGAGCAGCGCTTCATCTGCCAGCGCATAGATCGCTTCCATATGTTTTCTGGATGCGATCTCCGGAACAACGCCGCCGTAGATCCGGTGCAGCTCCACCTGGGAAGCGATGCAATCCGTCAAAACATGTCTGCCATCTTGAACGATGGCAACGGCGGTTTCATCGCAGGAAGATTCCACTGCCAGAATATTCATAGCTGCCACTCCTTTCTGAGAATCAGCGCATCCTCTCTGGGATTGCGGTAGTAATTGGGTCTGCGGCCCACAGAAACAAAGCCGAGCTTCTCATACAGCGCCTTTGCAGGCTCGTTGGAGGCACGAACTTCCAGAGTCAGACAATGCACACCGTTCCGGGCAAGAGTCGCCACCAATGCTTGTACCAGCTTTTCCGCAATGCCCTTGCGGCGTTGGGCAGGCAGCACTGCCACATTCATCATATCCGCTTCTCCCATAACCGATTGGGAACCGATATAGCCGATCACGCAACCATCTTCCACCGCCACCACCCAAGCAGACAGCGGATTTGTCAGCTCACTGCGGACACTGGCTTCGCTCCATGGCATAGAAAAGCAGATTTTTTCCAGTGCTGCCACTTCCGCAACATGGGTTTCGTCCATCTTAACAATTTCCATCATTTGGCGTCATACCAGCTCTTTCCCCATTTTGCTTCCGCCAGAAGCGGAACGGACAGCGAAGCCACCTGCTCCATCCGCTGACTGATCAAGGCAGCTACATTCTGGGCAATGGATTCCGGACATTCTACGATCAGTTCGTCGTGTACCTGCAGCAGAAGCTTAGCTTCCGGATAGTTTTCTTTCAGGGCTTTATACACGCAGACCATTGCCAGCTTGATCAGATCGGCGGCAGTACCTTGAATGGGGGTATTCAGCGCGATCCGCTCCGCACCGGAGCGAACATTGAAATTGCTTGCCTTTAATTCGGGAATATAGCGTTTTCTGCCGTAAAGGGTCGTGGTGAAGCCGCACTCACGGGCATCCTCCACGACCTTTTTCATATAGTTCCGCACACCACGGTAATTGGCTAAATAATTGTCGATATAAGCGCGTGCTTCATAGCGGCTGACCCCGATATCCTCCGCCAGAGAGAATTCGGAAATACCATAAACAATGCCAAAGTTGACTGCCTTAGCATGACGTCTCTGCAAGGGCGTGACTTCCTCAGGCTTTACGTCAAACACCTGAGCCGCTGTGGCAGTGTGAATATCATTTCCGGCGCAGAACGCCTCCTGCATAGCCGCATCCTGTGCAATATGG
>JAZNFH010000040.1:0-12287 GCA_045589055.1 Faecousia sp.
TTCTTCTTGTTCTTCATGGTGTTGTAGTTTCTCTGCTTGCACTCGGAGCATCTCAAAGTGACTTTCACGCGCATAACGGCACCTCCTTAAATATTGCCTCCCTGTATCACTCCGGCTAGTAAAAATTTAGAATGCGACTCACTACAAAAGCCGCCCGAAGCTGAAAAAGGCGCACAAAAAAAGCCCTCTTTCACAGGTAAATCCATTCTAACACAGGGGGTGTGGAATGTCAATAAAAAAATACTTTATTTTTTGAATATTTTGCACTATAATGAGGACAAATGAAGATAAAAGGGAAGTGATTAATTTGAAAAGAATTATGGGTGTGGATTACGGCGATGCCCGCACAGGAATTGCGCTTTCCGATCTGCTTTGCTCGATTGTTGGTACGACCACGGTGATCCACAGCAGGCGTATGGACAAGACAGTTCAGGAGATCTGCCGCATTGTAAAAGACCACGATGTAGGGGAGATTGTTGTGGGGCTCCCTAAAAATATGAATGGAACGGAGGGCCCACGGGCGGAGCTTTGCCGTGAATTTGCCAAAGCGGTGGAGGAAGCCACCGGCCTTGGCGTAACCTTGTGGGATGAACGCAGAACGACTGTTGAGGCGCATAATATTCTCTCCGAGCATAACTACCATGGGAAAAAGCGAAAAGAAACTGTGGATGCGGTTGCGGCTTCCTTGATTCTGGAAGGTTATTTGACATTCCGGGGACGGTAAAGCAGTTCCCGGATGCCGGTGAGCAGCAACAGAATTCCAAAGGGTTTTCTTAGCAGTTCTGTATCAAAATGATTGCGCATAACGGAAAATAGAACGGCACCTGCGCAGCCTGCAGCCAATGCAGGCAGAATACGCTTGAAATCCAGAACACCTTGCTTCAAACGAAACAGACAGGCAACAAGGGCAGAAGGTATAAAGAATAACAGATTAATGGCACCGGCGGTTTCCGACGGAATGTTGAGAACTAAGGTCAGCCACAAGATCAGAAGACTGCCTCCGCCGATTCCGAGTCCGGCAAGAAATCCCAATATACTTCCTGCAAGAATTGCAACGGGAATGGATTCTAACATAGGTACCGGATACCTCCCCAAAGTATTAAAACACCTAAGATCCTGTGCAGCCACTGAACCGATATCTTTTTCCCAATAGTGCCTGCCAAGACACCGCCGGCGCAGCTTCCAATCAGGTATGGAGCAGCCTCGGCCCACGGTAGCGGACCTGTGCGGGAACGGAAGTACAGGCAGGTAAGACATATCGGAAGAATGATGGATACGGATGCCGGGAAGATGGCATCTTCTTCGATATCGGTCAGCCAGCATAAGAGCGGTACCAGAACCATGCCGCCACCGGCGCCGAATAATCCGGTGACACTTCCGGCAGCAAAACCTGCTAACGCACAAAACAGATATTTTTTGATTTGCATAGAACCAGCCTCCTGCGGAAATTTTCTCCACAGGAGGCTGGTTTTATGCAATTGCGCCCTGTCCACGCAAGGACAGGGCGCAGGTAGATGTGTTATTGAACTTCCAAAATGATGTCTGTGTCCATCTTAGAGGTGTCTACCACTGCATATTTAGCGGCGGAGATGTTTTCATCGTACCACTTCTGGAAATCTGCTTCCCGGAGTGTGTTTTCAATCATGTAGTCACGATAGGTAACATCGCTCTCGCCAACAAAGTAGAGCAAATGGAAGCCGTACTGTGATTCAACGATCGCATAATCGCCGGGAATGCGGGATTCATCAAAACTCCAATCATTAAAAGAAGGAACCATTTGACCGGGATATATATTCTCGTACAGACCGCCAACTTGGGCAGAGGCAGTATCATCGGTGTTCTCTTCTGCGAGCTTAATGAAGGCCTCTTCTGTGCCGCCTTCATTGATCCAGGTCTGTTCCAGCGCTACAATGGCATCCTTTGCCTTCTCAAAAGAGCCAGCAGGGTAGGTGACATTGCCCAGCTCATCGGTGGTGCTGCCCTCAAAGGCTTTCAGAACATGACGCACATTGACCAGTTTCATATAGTTGTCGTTGCGGCCGCGGTATACAGCAACTGTATAACCGTAGAACTTTGTTACGGCATTGCCGTCAGCATCGGTGGTTTCCGTATCGTTGGAAACGATGATCATATCACCAGCTTTGCGTTCACTTTTCGCGATCCATTCTGCGATGTCCACATTGGCCACATCGCTGTAGAGACAATCTTTGTTTACAGTGCATGTGGATTCCTTAAATGCATCCAGCTTCTGGATAGCGGCGTTGAAATCCTTTTCTGTTTTGGGCTTTGCGGCCACAAGGGCATCTGCAGCCTTCTTGGCAAGTTTCTGGGCTGCATCCAGTTCTTCCTGCGTATGCTCGTGATCTTTGTCGTTTTCGTCCGCGGTACACTGAATGAAGCGATTAGCAGGCAGATAGAAGGTGTCGTAAGAGTAGGAAGACAACTCGTAGAAATGTTCGGCGTCATACGCTTCCAAATCGCTGTCTGTGTAGGTGAAGTTGTCGTATGCGACTGTTGCGTAAGCTGCGGCTGTTTCGGACACAACAATATACTTGTGGAAGCTCTCTTTGGTTGCGCCTTTGCCGTAGTATGTTTTCAAATACTCATCAATATTACGGTAACCGAGTCTGGTAGCGCTAAGTTCCAGCGCAGCTATGGTGCCATCTATGGAAGCTATGGCATCGTCGTCCAGCTTAAAACCGTTGTCTTCCGCTGCTGCATACATTGCATATGCAGACACAGCCTGATCAATTGCCATATCAATGAAATAGTCTGCGTAGGTCTTCTTGGAATCGTCCATAAATGCCTGATCACCAAGAGGCTTGGTGATATCCAGCTGATACAGTGCTGACAAATACATGCCATACCCCTCACCATAAGTCTGCTGCCACTCCTGATGAGTAGAGTTAATATTGTCAATGTAGAAGTAGCTGAGATCAGCTGTGGTCAAGGCCTGATCGCCGATGTTCAAAGCAATGGTGCTGCGTTCGGCAATGCCGCTGTTTTTGTAGGCGGAAATACACAGCGCGCCAAGACCGATTACCAGAACCAAAGATACGGCAGCGACGAATGCGATGGTCTGGATTCTCAGTTTCTTTAAGTCTTTTAATTCTTTTTGCTGCTTTTCAGCCAATTGTGCAGCATTCTCTTCCTTACGGATTTTTTTCTTACTGGATCCACTCATGTAATCATTTCCTCTCATAGTCCGGTTGGTAACATCATGTGATAACACATAGACTGCACCATTATAACGGTTCTTTCGCCTATTTTCAAGAGTCTGAATAGGGATTTTGACGGAAAAATTAAAAAGTTTACAAATATGAAAAACCGGAGGCAAATCCTCCGGTTTCTATACCCGCTTTGGCCGTGTGCATCCATTTATGACCTGCACGAAATGGCAGGTGGGTTGCCGCTCTGCGTTTTAGCTGCTCCCAACATCCACCTATCGTCAAAGCGTAGGCGGGAGGTCTGCAATCCAACGCAGAAGTCTAACATCCCGATAATAAGATGTGGGTCCAAAAGAACACATCACGCACCAAGCAGGCAGCAATTCATTCGTCGTCTTTGTCTTCCTCGTAGAGCTGTTCCATGATCAAATTGTAGACAGTTTCCAGCTCCTGCTGGTCTTCAATGGCGCATAAAATCGGTTCTCCATCTTCCTCCACGGATTTCAGAATGCTGACTTCCAGATCTTCTTCAGTCTCGTCGTCCATGCCGGCGGGAATAACTGCCAGATATGTGCCGCCGTTCCAGTCCATGGTGGTCAGAACTTCCAGTTCATATTCTTCCCCGTCTTCATCAACAATGGTCATATAATCAGAGCCAAACTGGTCTGCCATAGCACAACCTCCTTCGTTTGATATATATAGTTTACAAGCTGTTGGTTTCAAAATCAAGTAAAATTTGAAAAAGCTTTGCGTTGGGTGCTTTTATAGATGCGGCGCCGGTAACCGTACTATATCGTATACGGAGCTTCTTTTTTTATTCCAATCCCGCGAAGGGAAAATGCATGAAGTTTATGGATTATTAATAATTTGGGGGTTTCGTTTTTGTTCTGGGTATGCTATAATACAATGAAGCTTATTATGGGGTAGTGCTTCCCCCTAAAACATGTATGACCATTCGGGATTTGTTTCCCGGCAATGGAGGTAATATTATGGCGAAAAGAATGAAGAAGAAAAAGGCACCGCGGCAGTCCTGGCGTCCGCACTGGACACTGCGGTTGTTGGAAAGTATATGGATGATTGCATTCAGCGCGATTAAGATCGCACTGGGCGCTGCTGCGACGGTTGCGATTATTCTGGGCGTTTGCATTGTTGTGCTGGCCGGTTCCGTTGGCGACTATCTGGACGAGGAGATTCTGTCTAAGATTCAGTCCGCCGATGATGAGAATCGTGACATGAACCTGAACTCCTATGCCTATTATGTGGATAGTAACGGTGACATTCAGAAGCTGCAGAATATTTATGCGGAAAACAACCGGGAATGGGCAGATTATGAAGATATTCCTGAGGATTTGCTCCATGCGACCATTGCCATTGAGGACAAGCGGTTTTATGAGCATCAGGGTGTTGACTGGATCACTACTGTGAAAGCCTGCTTCTTTATGTTCTTCGGCAACGGTGACCGTGGTGGTTCTACCATTACCCAGCAGCTGGTCAAAAATGTTACGGACAATTGGGATGTAACGGTTCAGCGTAAGGTACAGGAAATATTCACGGCCATAGAATATGAGCACCGCTATTCCAAAGAAGAAATCATGGAGTGGTATCTCAACGAGATCTATATGGGTAACCGCACCAACGGTGTCAGAATGGCTGCTGCCATCTATTTCGGTAAGGAACTGGAATCTCTCACACTGGCAGAGTGTGCCAGCCTGATCAGCATTACCAACAACCCATCTTTGTATAATCCTTACAGAGAAAATCTGGACAAAGGTGGCATGAACGGTAAAGAGCGTAACCGTGAACGCCAGCTGGATACCTTGACGGAGATGCTGGAACAGGAATGGATCACGCAGGAAGAATATGATGAGGCAGTGGCGCAGGAACTGGTATTTAAGCGTGGTATTGCGGATGAAGATAAGATGACCAAATGTCCCAACGAGGAGTGCGGACACAAGGCTATCGTGAAGAATCTTGCTGTTGGTGAAGCCGATGGCAAGCATTACTGCACCGTTTGCGGAACTGAGATTCCGGTGGGCAAGGATGCATCTCAGGAAGTGTATTCCTATTATATGGATACCATGCTGGAGGATGTTGCCGAGGCGCTGGCCAAAAAGGACGGCGTGGAATGGACGGATGCCACAAAGTCCTTCTATAAGCAGAAGATTGCCAGCGGTGGTTATCACATCTATTCCTGCCTGGATATGCGTGTGCAGAATGCCCTGGATTCCGTGTATCAGGATTTGAGTCAGATTCCTGCGGTTCGAAGCGGACAGCAGCCCCAGTCTGCCATGGTCATCATTGACAACCGCACCGGTGACATTGTGGCTTTGATCGGCGGTGTTGGTACCGATAAGGTTCATGACGGCTTGAACCGCGCAGTGGACTCGGTTCTTCAAACCGGTTCTTCCATTAAGCCACTGACGGTGTATGGTCCGGGCTTTGAGTCCGGTGCCATCAGCCCCGCGACTGTTGTGAAGGATATGCCCCAGAAGTACAATGACTCTGTGGGTTGGCCCAAGAATGACAACCAGAAATATTCCTACTCCCGCACGATCCTCAGCGCGATTACTTCCTCTGTCAACGCAGTGGCGGTGAATACGCTGGGAATCATTGGAACCGGTTATTCTTACAGCTTTGCAAAAGAAAAGCTTGGACTGACAAGTTTAATCGAGAGCTATACGGCAGCTTCCGGACAGGTTATGTCTGATGAAGACTATGCACCTTTGGCGCTGGGCGCTCAGACAAAGGGCCTGACAGTCAGGGAAATGGCATCTGCCTTTGCGGTTTTCCCCAATGGAGGCACATACCGTGAGGGAAGAACTTTTACAAAGGTTTATGACAGTAACGGCAATATCGTTTTGGATAATACCCAGGACAGCTGGGAAGCTTTCAGTGCCAAGACTGTGAACTATATGCACTATTGTCTGGCGGCGGCTGTCGGCGGTACCGGCGGCAATGCCCGTATCAACGGACAGAATGTCTACGGTAAAACCGGCACAACATCCAGCAACAAGGACCGTTGGTTCTGCGGCTACACCGGCCACTACACTGCTGCTGTGTGGTTTGGTTTTGATACCCCGGAGGTTGTGAATCTGGTTATGGGCAACGGCAATAATCCTGCAGGTATCCTGTTCAGCAAGGTGCTTACCAAGGTTCATAATGGACTCAGCCGTGTTCAGTTAATCAATAATAGTAAATTTCGCGAGGTTACCATGTGCCTGGATTCCGGCATGGTGGCGACTGCTGCCTGTTCACAGGATGTGCGCAGCATCGACAATATCAACCGTACCAGCGATGCCAATGTTTATCCCGAAGATCGTCCTACAAAGCTCTGCAATAAGCATGTGTTGGTCGACTATTGTACAACCGGTAAAGGTGTTGCGAATGAGTACTGCAAGCTGTTTGCTGCTGAGGCTGAGGATTCCGGTGTGCAGGCGAAGATCGAGCAGAAGGCTCTGGTAAAAATGACGCAGAAAGAAGTCAATGAGCTGTTTAAAGCAAAAACCTGTGGATTGATGCCCGAATATCTGCGGGACGACTATATCTATCTGGTCAACGAAAATGGCACGGACGGTGTGTTCAAGGGAATCGAGGGGAATCTCAATCAAGGGAAACCTGCGCCTTATCTGGTCTGCCCGGTGCATACCAAGGAGGCCTGGGAAAAATACCAGAAATCTGTTGAACCTACGGAACCGGAAACGACCACCGGCGATACGAATACAGATGACGGTGCAGTGGGGTAATGGAGGAAGAGAATGATTTGGATTTCTGATGAATGGAAAGACTACGAGATTCTGGATGCTTCCAACGGAGAGCGTCTGGAGCGGTGGGGTAAGTATCTTCTGGTGCGTCCGGATCCGCAAGTGATTTGGGACACCCCGCATTCAGCACCGGAGTGGAAAAAATACGATGCCCGATATGTGCGTTCCTCTACCGGTGGCGGTCATTGGACCGATCACAAGCTGCCGGAACGCTGGCAGATCCGGTATAAGGATTACCTGACTTTCAATGTAAAGCCGATGAATTTCAAGCATACCGGTGTGTTTCCGGAGCAGGCTGCCAACTGGGATTTCATCCGGGAGAAGTGTGCCAACGCGGGTCGCCCTGTGCGGGTACTGAATATGTTTGCATACTCCGGCGGTGCTACTTTGGCAGCTGCAGCCGGTGGCGCTGAGGTCTGGCATGTGGATGCATCCAAGGGTATGGTTGCCTGGGCAAAAGAGAATGCCCAGTCATCCGGCTTGGCAGACCGGCCCATTCACTGGATCGTGGACGATTGTGCGAAATTTATCCAGCGGGAAATCCGTCGTGGACGCCGTTATGACGGCATCATCATGGATCCACCCAGTTATGGACGGGGACCCAGCGGTGAGATATGGAAGATGGAAACAAGCTTTTATCCTTTCCTGCTGGAAGTCGCAAAGCTTTTGTCTGATGACCCGCTGTTTGTAATTATCAATTCATATACCACCGGCCTTGCGCCTTCTGCTGTTGGCTATGCTTCCGATGTTGTCTTTGGAAATGTCCATAACGGATGCACAACAGTTGGAGAACTGGGCTTAAAAGTGAAGTCCACGGGCTTGATGCTCCCGTGCGGAAGTACCGGCAGATGGACACCTAAGGAGTGAGATATTTGAGCGAAGCGATTCGTGCAGAACACTTGGCCTACACATATCCGGGCGTGGATGACACGCCCGGCGTTGCCGTATTTGAGGACCTGGACCTTGCCATCGAAGATGGGACTTTTGTGGCGGTTTTAGGTAGTAACGGATGCGGAAAGTCCACATTGGCAAAGCATTTTAACTCCATTTTACTGCCAACCGGCGGTAAGGTGTGGGTTTGTGGTATGGACACTGCCGATGAGGATAAGCTGATAGCCATTCGCCGCAGTGTCGGAATGGTCTTCCAAAATCCGGATAATCAGATTGTTGCCAATGTGGTGGAAGAGGATGTGGCCTTTGGTCCCGAGAACCTTGGGGTTGCAAGTCCCGAAATCCGCCATCGTGTCGATAAGGCACTCAAGCAGGTTGGCATGTATGAATACCGGGAGCATGCGCCCCATCTTCTTTCCGGTGGACAAAAGCAGCGCATTGCCATTGCCGGTGTCATTGCCATGGAACCGAAGTGCATTGTGTTGGATGAACCCACTGCTATGCTGGACCCCAGAGGCCGCAGAGAAGTCATTGATACCATCCGCAAGCTTAACAGTGAGAAAAAGATTACCGTTGTTTTGATTACACACCATATGGATGAAGCGGCAAAAGCGCAGCGTGTTATCGTTCTCCACAAGGGAAAAGTAGCAGCTGACGGTACACCGGAGGAAGTGTTTTCACAGGTAGAGCTGCTTCACAGCATTGGTCTTGCTGCCCCGGACACAGTGGAACTGTGCTGGGAGTTGAATCAAAACGGTTTTAGCCTGCCGCTGGGCAAGCTGAGTATAGAAGATTGTGCGCAGGCACTTTATGATGCCGTAAAGGCCTGACCCACTGGAGGAAGAGAAAGTGGCACCTATTTTAGAGGTTCAGAATTTACATCATATTTACAGCATGGGCACCCCCTTTGAGCATGCTGCGCTGCGTGATGTTTCTTTCAGCGTAGAGCGGGGGGAGTTTGTGGGTATCATCGGACATACCGGTTCGGGAAAATCCACGCTGATGCAGCATTTGAACGGCCTTTTGAAGCCTACTTCCGGAAAAATCTTGTTGGAGGGTAAGGACATCTGGCAGGATAAGGCAACGACCCGCCAGAGCCGCTTTCGGGTTGGTCTGGTGTTCCAGTATCCGGAGTATCAGCTCTTTGAGGAAACTGTATATAAGGATATTGCCTTCGGCCCGAAAAATATGGGCCTGGATGATGCAGAGGTTGATCGCCGTGTCCGGGAAGCTGCGGGCTTTGTGGGTATTACAGATCAGCAGCTGGAGGTATCTCCCTTTGACCTGTCCGGCGGACAGAAGCGGCGCGTTGCCATTGCCGGCGTTATTGCCATGGAGCCGGAGGTCTTGATTTTGGACGAGCCTACCGCCGGTCTGGATCCAGTTGGCAGAGAGGGAATTCTGGCCAACATCGAGGACTATCGGAAGGCAAAAAATGCCACAATTATGATGGTCAGTCATTCTATGAACGATGTCGCGCGGCTAACGGACCGGCTTTTGGTTATGTGTGATGCAAAGCTGGCTATGGACGGCACCCCCGATGAGGTGTTCAGTCATGCGCAGGAGCTTCTGGATATGGGGCTGGATATTCCGGAACTGACCAGAGTGTTCCTGCGTCTTCAGCAGATGGGACTGGAAACCGGACCGGTTTATACGGTAGAGCAGGCCGTAAAGGCTATGCGCAAGCTGAGAGGGGGTAACGCAGATGCTTAAAGATATTACCCTCGGCCAATATTTCCCGGGAAAATCCCCGGTACACCGTTTGGATCCCAGAACCAAGCTGATTGTTTTGGTAGTGTATATCGTTGCGCTTTTTACAGCGAAAAACTGGGTTTCTTATGGTGTCTGCTTTGCATTTCTTGCTGTCTGCATCGGCATTTCCGGAATTCCGGTAAAATCCATTGTCAAGGGTATGAAGCCTTTGGTCGTCATTTTGATTTTTACCGGATTGCTGAATCTGTTTTTCACTGAGGGTGAAACGGTTCTTGTTGATATCTGGGTGATTACCATTACACTGGAAGGCTTGGTTCGAGCAATCTTTATGGTTGCCAGAATTTTAATGCTGATCACAGCTACTTTTTTGCTGACCTATACCACTTCGCCTATTTCCTTGACTGACGGCTTGGAGGCACTTCTTGGACCGTTGAAGAAGCTCCGTGTGCCGGTGCATGAGCTGAGCATGATGATGTGCATTGCGCTGCGTTTCATTCCGACTCTGATTGAAGAAACGGATAAGATTATGTCTGCTCAGAAGGCCAGAGGTGCTGATTTTGAAAGCGGCAGTTTGATGCAGCGGGTAAAGGCACTGGTTCCGATCCTGGTACCGCTGTTTATCAGTGCATTTCGCCGCGCCGACGAACTGGCAACCGCTATGGAGTGCCGTTGCTATCAGGGCGGTGAGGGAAGAACAAAAATGAAGCTGCTGCGCTACCACAGAGGGGATCTCAAGGGCTTTGGTACGGCTGCGCTGCTTCTGTGCGCAGTGCTGGTTTTTGCCCGGTTTGGCCTGTGAGGTGCGGAATGCGGAATATCGCTTTGTTTTTGACCTATGAGGGTACTGCGTATCACGGCTGGCAGATGCAGAAAAACCTGGCAACGGTGCAGCAGACATTGGAAAAGGCCATTGCTATGATCGTAAACCACAGTGTGCATGTTACCGGCTGCGGCAGAACCGATGCCGGTGTTCATGCCAAATGCTATGTGGCGAATTTTCGCACGGAATCCACGATTCCCGTGGATCGGCTTCCGTACGCCTTAAATACCCATCTGCCGGTGGATATCGTAGTGACCAAAGCCTTTGAGGTCAGTGACGATTTCAATGCCATCGGCTCCTGTGCCCGGAAAGAGTATACCTATCTGATTTATAATTCCCGTGTCAGAGACCCCTTCTATGTAAACAGAGCATGGTTTTATCCCAAACACCTGGATGAGAAGATTATGCAGGAAGCGGCGGCTCAATTCGTGGGGACCCATGATTTTGCCGCCGTAAGAAGTGTGGGTACGGATGTTAAATCTACTGTGCGCACCGTATACTATTACAATGTAGAGCGAAAAGGGAATCTGATCTACCTGCGGGTATGCGCCAACGGCTTCCTCTATAATATGGCCCGGGCCATGGCCGGTACCGTTGTCTATGCAGCGGAAGGAAAGATCAAGCCGGAGGAAATCGGTGCAATTCTGGATTCGGGAAACCGGACCGCTGCCGGGCCTACGGTACCTCCCGGTGGCCTATACATGAGTCACCTCTGGTACGATAACGGTACAGATATTTTTGAATGTCCCGGCGAAGGACTGGGCGTGAATATTTAATAATTTGTTTTTCCTTTTTTGAAGCAGCTGTGTTATACTGCTTCAAAAAATTCCCCAGCGAAGGAGTGAGTGCTATGCAGCCGAAAATGTGCACCAAGTGCAAAAAGAATATTGCGGTTGTTTTTATTACAAAAATTGAGAATGGCGTGACCATGAACGAGGGTTACTGCCTGCGGTGTGCCAGAAGTCTGGGAATTCCACAGATTGATGCTGCCGTTAAGCAAATGGGTATTTCAGAAGACGAATTGGATGCCCTCAGCGATGAAATGGTCAGCATGTTTGGACAGAAGGAAGAATCTGAAGAGGATGATGTGGACTCCCAAACTGCGACATTTCCTCTGCTGAACCAGTTGTTTGGCGGATCTCATCTGCCTGCCAGGCAGCCGAAGGAGCCGGAACAGGCTCCCAATGAGGATGCACCCAAAGGAAAGAAGAATAAGAAGCATAAATTCCTGGACAGCTACTGTATGGATCTGACAGGCCGTGCCAAGGCAGGAAAGCTGGATAAAGTCATCGGCCGGGATGTGGAGACGGAGCGTGTGATCCAGATTCTGAACCGCCGCCAGAAGAACAATCCCTGCCTGATCGGTGAGCCGGGCGTTGGTAAGACTGCCATTGCGGAGGGCCTTGCCCAGCGGATTGCTGCCGGGGATGTGCCTTACAAGCTGCGGGATAAGGAAGTTTTTTTGCTGGATCTGACAGCGTTGGTAGCGGGTACACAGTTCCGGGGTCAGTTCGAAAGCCGTATGAAGAGCTTGATCGGTGAAATTAAGGAATGCGGCAACATCATCCTTGTGATTGATGAAGTCCATAATCTGGTGGGTGCCGGCGATGCGGAAGGTTCTATGAATGCAGCCAATATTCTGAAGCCTGCCCTTTCCCGGGGGGAAATTCAAGTCATTGGTGCTACCACATTTAATGAGTACCGTAAACACATTGAAAAGGATGCAGCCTTGGAACGGCGTTTTCAGCCGGTATCCGTTGCGGAACCCAGCATAGAGGAAGCATGCCAGATCATGCAGGGCATTGCCAAGGCCTATGCTGAATTCCATGGAGTCGTGATTTCTCCGGAAATTGCCCGGCAGTGTGTTGTGCTATCCGAGCGGTATATCACTGACCGTTTTCTGCCGGATAAGGCCATTGATCTGCTGGACGAAGC
>JAZNFH010000041.1:0-7926 GCA_045589055.1 Faecousia sp.
ACCCCCTATGTTCCCTCTTCCATGCTGCAGACCAAGAAGACCCAGGTCTACATCTCCGAAGAGCTGGCTGCTCCCTTCGAGTGCTGGGAGAAGGTCGGTTACTAATTCTGATATCTCAAAAACGCCGGCAGCTATCTGCCGGCGTTTTTAATGGGTTCTATGTCAATAGTTGGGGTAGAACCTAAAAAAATTGGGGTCGGTTGACCCCAATTTTAATTTTATCGAATGACCCGAACGCGAAGAACACCGTCAATCTGCTGGAGCTTTTCAATGACACCGGGAGAAGCGGGATGATCCAGATCCAGCATGGTGTATGCAAATTCTCCCCGGCTGCGGTTCAGCAGATCGGAAATGTTGATATTCTCCGCCGCCACAGCAGTGGTAAACTGGCCCAAAGAATTGGGGATGTTACGGTGCAGGATGGTAATACGGCCTGCCTTGGTGCAGATACCCATATCACAGTTGGGATAATTGACGGAGTTGATGATGTTACCGTTTTCCAGATAATTCATCACCTGCCGCACTGCCATCTTCGCACAGTTGTCCTCAGCCTCCTCGGTGGACGCGCCCAGGTGGGGAATGGCAATTACGCCTTCCATGCCTGCTGTCCGGTCATTGGGGAAGTCTGTGACATACCGGGCAATCTTGCCGCTCTTGAGAGCTGCTTCCAGCGCATCATCATCCACCAGCGCATCCCGGGCAAAGTTCAGCAGGATCACGCCATCCTTCATCTTGGAAATAGCCTCTGCATTGATCATCTTCCGTGTGCCGTCCAACAGCG
The DNA here is from genome assembly GCA_045589055.1 of Faecousia sp. GTDB lineage: Bacteria > Bacillota > Clostridia > Oscillospirales > Oscillospiraceae > Faecousia. The sequence goes on from JAZNFH010000041.1 coordinate 782, forward strand.
GTACATGCAGGGTAATGATATCGCAGGTCTCGTAGATCTCCTCCCGGGTCTTTGTGGGAATGATATTCTGGTTCAAGTGCCAAGCTGCATCAATAGAAATATAGGGGTCACAGCCATGAACCTCCATGCCCAGTCTCAGGGCTGCATTGGCCAGAGGGCCGCCGATGGCGCCCAAGCCAATGACACCCAGCCGCTTTCCGGCGATCTCATGACCGGCAAACTGTCCCTTCCCCTTTTCTACCTTCTTGGCAACATCGCCGCTATCCTTAATGGACTGCACCCAGTTGATACCGCCGATAATATCACGGCTGCCCAAAAGCAAACCGCAAAGAGCCAGTTCCATAACGCTGTTGGCATTGGCACCGGGTGTGTTGAAGACCACGACACCTGCCTCAGCACAGCGCTGCAGCGGGATGTTATTGACACCCGCACCGGCTCTGGCGATGGCCAGCAGCCCCTCCGGCAGCTCCGTTTCATGCATGGACGCACTGCGCAGCAGCACAGCCTGTGCATCTGCCAAGTTTTCCGTTTTTTCGTAATTCTCCGTCAAAACTTCCATACCCCTGGGGGAGATGGAATTCAAATAATGTAGCTGATACATAGCTTAGTTCTCCTTTTCAAACCGGGCCATAAAGTCTACCAGTTTCTCTACGCCCTCCAGAGGCATTGCATTATAAATACTGGCGCGCATACCACCCACACTGCGGTGGCCCTTCAGATTCACAAAACCCGCAGCCTCTGCTGCCTTGACAAATTTGGCATCGATTTCGGCATCGCCGGTAACAAAGGGTACATTCATCAGGGAACGGTCCTTCTTCACTACGGTACCGCGGAACAGCTTGCTGTTATCCAGGAAATCATACAGCACAGCCGCTTTCTGCTCGTTGCGTGCCTTCATAACTTCCAGGCCGCCCATATCCTTCAGCCACTGAAAAACCTTTCCGCAAATATAGATACCGTACGCCGGAGGCGTATTATACATGGAGCCATTGTCTGCATGGGTCTTATAGCGCAGCATAGTGGGAGTGCCGGGCAGTACATCCTCGGTGATCAGGTCCTCCCGGATGATTGCAATCACCACACCGGCAGGACCGACATTCTTCTGGACACCGCCGTAGATCAAGCCATACTTGCTGACATCCACCGGCTCAGCCAGGAAGCAGGAGGACACATCCGCCACCAAATCCTTACCCTTTGTGTTGGGAAGCTCCTTAAATGTCGTACCATAAATAGTGTTATTCTGGCAGATATACACATAGTCCGCATTCTCGCTGATAGGAAGATCCGAACAGTCGGGAATATAGGAAAATGTCTTATCCGCAGAGCTGGCAACCACATTGGCGGTTCCGTATATGGCCGCTTCCTGGTATGCCTTCTTGGCCCAGGCACCGGTAACAATGTAGTCCGCCACCTTGTTTTTCATCAGATTCATAGGGATCATAGCAAACTGCTGGGACGCGCCGCCTTGCAGGAAAAGAACCTTATAATTTGCAGGAATGCCCATCAGCTCCCGCAGGTCTGCTTCTGCGGTGTCGATAATCTTCTGATACGCCTTACTGCGGTGGCTCATTTCCATAACACTCATACCGATGCCGTTATAATCCAGCATTTCGGCAGCTGCCTGCTGAAGCACACTTTCCGGCAGAACCGCCGGACCAGCGGAAAAATTATACACTCTTGCCATTTGACATCCTCCTGCTCAATATTACATTTTGTCTGTTGGTGGTAAACAGTTGTAGTTGTATGAAAGCATAGCACTTTCTGCATCAAATTACAATATGCGAAATAGACGATTCTTGCCCCCAAAACGGGGAGTAATTTTCCTATTATGCCGATACTTTTTTATCGAATACCATAATTTTCGATCACATAGTCCATATCCTTGTCACCGCGGCCGGACAGATTGATCAGAACAGAACCCTTGCCCAGTCTCTGGGCAAGTTTCATGCCGTAAGCAACAGCATGGGCGCTTTCAATCGCAGGGATGATACCCTCCATGCGGGCCAGCTTAAAGAAAGCATCAATGGTCTCTTCATCATCGATCACATCATACTTGACCCGGCCGACCTCCTGCAGGAACGCATGTTCCGGGCCGGAGGAGGGATAGTCCAGACCACTGGCAACGGAATATACCGGTGCGGGATCACCGTTCTCATCCTTCAGCATAATGGAATTAAAGCCATGCATAATGCCCTCTGTGCCATACTTCAGGCTGGCAGCATGGTCGCCCATCTTTGGACCGCGACCCAAAGGCTCGACGCCGTAAATATCCACAGGGTCATTGAGGAAGCCCGCAAACATACCTGCCGCGTTGCTGCCACCGCCTACGCAAGCCACCACCGCACTGGGCAGATGGCCTGTCATTTCAATAAACTGCTCTCTGGCCTCAATGCCAACGATGCTCTGGAAATCCCGGACCATCATAGGGAAAGGATGGGGGCCAAGGACAGAGCCGATGCAGTAAATGGCATTTTTATATTCCTTGCTGTATGCATCAAAAGCGGCATCCACCGCTTCCTTCAGGGTTTGCAGGCCATGGGTAACTTCGATGACATTGGCACCCAGAATCTTCATACGGGCCACATTGGGAGCCTGCTTCTTGATATCTACGCTGCCCATGTAGATGTCGCATTCCAGGCCGAAGTAGGCAGCTGCGGTTGCAAGCGCCACACCATGCTGACCGGCACCGGTCTCTGCAATAACCTTTTTCTTGCCCATATAGGAAGCCAGCAGACCTTCGCCCATACAGTGGTTCAGCTTGTGGGCACCGGAGTGGTTCAGATCCTCGCGCTTGGCGTAGAGCTGCACCCGGCCACCCAGTGCATCACTGAGACGCTCCAAATGAGAAATCGGTGTGGGACGGCCCTGGAATTCCTTACGAATACGGCGCAGCTCCGCAATAAACTTCCGGGACTGGGCAATAGAGAAATAGGCTTCCGTGATTTCTGCCATAGCGGCCCGCAGCTCATCGGAAATATAGCAGCCACCGTAACGGCCGAAGAAGCCATTATCATCGGGGTAATTGTTAAAGTAGGTTTCAAAATCCACGCCGTTCATTTTCATAGTGTTTTCCTCCCAAATAAAAAAGTCCCTTGACCTCTGTCAAGGGAAAGAAAAACGCCCCGACAGAGTACCACTTCTGCCAAGGACGAATAAAAACTTATCCGCGATGCCACCTTGATTCACGAAAAATCGTGCCCTCTGCGGGATACCAACATATCCCCGGCAACTGACGCATGCCCACGCGTTGCAGAATACTCAGCTTTCGCCTTTGACTGCACCCTCAGCGGCCCATCTTGCGGCCTACCTTCTGCCCGGATCCCAGCACCCCGGACTCTCTGTAAGGGCATTGCCGCCGCCCCTCCGCCTCAACGGTTTCCATGATTTTACCGCAGCTTTTACCGTTTGTCAATAGTTTTTTGTCGTTTCTATGCGTATTTTTGTTTTTGAGCAAAACACACTTGCGAAGATCCCCTGTGGATGCTATAGTGATGATAATTCTGGAGGGATTTCTTATGGACCAGCTTCTCAGATCTCACGCAAATCAAATTATCTAAGCTGCCATACAGGCTGTGCTGCCGGACGAAGCCGTAAGGCGGGCATTGGAAGGCCGGGAATTTCCGGGCCGGTTCTCGGCAGGCTGGGAATGGACATTTTCCAAGTGTTGCAAAATAACGATGCCTATAACGCCTTGTAAAAATGTGACGGACTGATCATCACCGGGCCTACCGGCACCAATGTCAATGATGTAGCCGTGGCGCGGCTCAGCATTTGATCCTCCGATACCCAAGGAAAGGATGAACTTCATGAAACGAAAGCATTTTCTGTGGATTCTCGTAACAGCCCTTTTATGCTGCGGTGCCATGGCACTGGTAGACGGTGTTCTGCGACCCGGTTACGCAGGGAAATCCACTATTAAAATTGCGCTGTTTTTAGGCGCCCCCCTGCTGCTCTCCCTAAGGTTCAAGGAACTTTCCTGCCTGTCCCTGCTGCGCTTCCCGGAAAAGGGCTTTCTGACCGCGCTGGGACTGGGCGCTGCCGTATATGGAATCATTCTGGGCGGCTATTTTCTGGTAAGGCCTTTCTTTGATTTTTCTCCCATTGCTGACAAGCTTACCCAGAATGCCGGTGTCACAAAAGAGAATTTTCTGTATGTTTCCCTGTACATTTCCTTTGTGAATTCTCTCTTGGAGGAGTTCTTCTTCCGGGGATTTCTGTTTACAAATTTAGGCCGCACCAGCACGAGCGCTTTTGCCTATGGCTTCAGTGCTGTGGCCTTTGCAGCCTACCATGTGGCCATGATGCTGGGCTGGTTTTCTCCGGCACTGTTCCTGCTGGTAATGGCGGGACTCACCGCAGGCGGCTTGATCTTTAACTATCTCAACCAGAAATTGGGAACTGTGTATATCTCGTGGCTGGTGCATATGTGTGCCAATTTTGCCATCAACACCATCGGTTTCATGCTTTTGCAATAAAAAGTCCCGGAAATTTTCCGGGACTCATTATTTTACACGGTGTTCTTTTTTGATCGTACTGCGCAGGCCAATCTCTGTTCCGGCCCGGATCTTTAAAATGTTTTCCCAGTGACGGCAAAAAATGGCTGCGCTTCCCATCAGCAACACCAGGGTTGCCAGTAAGCTATGGTTGGAAATTCCAAAATACACGGGAACCGCCAAAATGGTCGTGAAGGTACCCAAAACAATGTAGTCCGCAATCACCGTAACTACCAGCACCACAGCCATCATAATGAGCGCAAATTTCCAGTTCAGCGCCAGTGTCATACCCAGGTAGGAAGCAAATCCCTTTCCGCCTTTGAACCGCATGTAAAAGGGGAAGATATGCCCCAGCACACAGGCGATCCCTGCAGTTTCCCGCACCGCCGGGAGCTGTGGGAACAGCAGTCCCGCCAAAAACACCGCCAGCCATGCCTTTCCCATGTCATGAACCGCCACTGCCACGCCGGCCCGCCAACCCATCAAAATTGCCGCATTGGATGCCCCGGGATTGCCGCTGCCATGTTTTTTCAGATCTACGCTTTTTACTTTTGCGATATAGAAAGCCATATTGGAGCAGCCGATCAAATAGGCTGCCAGAATAACCAGCAAATACTTCATAAACATCCTCCTTTTGGGTATCTTATCATAAAAACCGCCCAATGGAAAGTTTTATTAATCAATCTTAATATCTTTTTATTGCAGGAACGGCAAAAAAAGTGTATAGTATTATAAGAGTTTTAATCACCCGTGTGCAATTACAAAACGGAGGAACTTGCAATATGAGCAGCCCCCTTGTATTTCAATCTGACTTTGGTTATGTAGACGGCGCTGTCAGTGCTATGTACGGCGTTGCCTACGGTGTGGATCCCAAATTGCTGATTTCCAATCTGACCCACGAAATCACACCCTTTGATATTTGGGAAGCCTCCTACCGTTTGATCCAGACAGTTTCTTACTGGCCCAAAGGTACCGTTTTTGTCAGTGTTGTGGATCCCGGTGTCGGTTCCAAACGCCGTTCCGTTGCGGTACGCACCGATGACGGGCATTACATCATCACTCCGGACAACGGCACGCTGACCCATGTAAAACGAATGAGTGGTATTGCTGAGGCCCGGATTATTGATGAAACCACCAACCGTTTGGAGGGTTCCGCCCAGAGCTATACATTTCATGGTCGGGATATCTATGCCTACACCGGTGCCAGACTTGCATCGGGTGTGATTTCCTTTGAAGAGGTAGGACCGGAGGTGCCGGTAGAAAGCATCCTTGAGCTGCCCGTAGTGGAAGCCACTTTTGAAAATGCCGGCGTCTACGGCACCATTGATGTGCTGGATGTACGCTTCGGCAGTCTATGGACCAACATCCCCCGCTCTCTTTTTGAGCAATTGGGTGTCACCTATGGCAGTCATGTGGAGATTCGTATTGAAAACGGCACCCGCACCGTGTACAAAAATATTCTGGTCTATGCCAAAAGCTTCGCAGATGTCTATGTGGGTGAACCGTTGGTGTATGTGAACAGTCTGGACTGCATGGCTGTTGCCATCAATCAAGGCAGCTTTGCCCGGGCCTACAATATCGGCACCGGCAACAGTTGGAAGATCCGCATCCGCAAGGCACCCAGAGTCATCTACGAGTAAGGAGTGTTTCGATGAAAAAGCCTTTGATCGAATTTAAGGACTTTACCTTTCAGTATTTCTCTCAGGCAGAGCCAACCCTATATAACATTGATCTGACCATTTATGAGGGGGAAAAGGTTCTGATTGTGGGCCCATCCGGCAGCGGAAAAAGCACACTGGGACACTGCATCAACGGTCTGATTCCCTTTGCCTACCGCGGACAGATGATCGGCAGTGTCAAGGTTGCCGGCATTGAAACAAAGAGTGCCGATATTTTTACCCTTTCCCAGCATGTAGGTACCGTGCTGCAGGATTCCGACGGCCAGTTTGTCGGTCTGACTGTCGGGGAAGACATTGCCTTTGCGTTGGAGAACGATTGTAAAGCGCAAGCGGAAATACACCAGACAGTTCAGCAGGTGGCCGACATCGTAGATATGGGAAAACTGCTAAAATCTTCTCCCTTTGAACTCTCCGGTGGTCAGAAGCAGCGGGTTGCCTTTGCCGGCGTTATGGTGGGTGATGTGGATGCGCTGCTCTTTGATGAGCCCCTTGCCAATCTGGACCCAGCGACGGGAAAAACTGCCATTGACCTGATCGACAACATTCAGAAGCAGTACAATAAAACCGTAGTGATCATTGAACACCGGTTGGAGGATGTGCTGTACCGGAATGTAGATCGAATCATCGTCTTCTCCGAGGGCCGCATTGTTGCGGATACGACCCCCGATGAACTGATCGCCAAGGGAATTCTGCCACAGCTTGGCATCCGGGAACCGCTGTACGCCACTGCGCTGAAATACGCCGGTGTAACCATCACCCCCGAAATGGGTGCCGGCCGTCTGGATACCCTGCAGTTAGAGAAAGTAAAGGATCCCCTGCTGAAATGGAGTGCAAGTCGGATCTCCCCCGCTCCGGTCAATGAAAAGCCACCCATTCTGGAAGTAAAAAACCTGCACTTCCAGTACACCAAGCACCGGAAGATTCTGCAGGACATCAGCTTTACCATTCGGGAAGGAGAAATGGTCAGCATCGT
>JAZNFH010000042.1:0-24031 GCA_045589055.1 Faecousia sp.
TTCCTTGTTGAGAATAACCCCAACGATCCCGAGGCCGGCTCCCGGGAAGTCACTTTCTCCCGCAACCTGTGGATTGAAGCCGATGACTTCCTTGCAGAGCCCATTCCCAAGTACAAGCGTCTGTTCCCCAATGGACCGGAGTGCCGTTTGAAGGGCGCTTATGTAATCCAGTGCACAGGCTGCGTCAAAGACGAGGACGGCAATGTCATCGAGGTACTCGCCACCTACGATCCCGACTCCAAGGGCGGTGACCCCGCTGATGGCCGCAAGATCAAAGGCGCTACCATTCACTGGGTGGATGCCGAAACCTGCGTCGATGCAGAAGTGCGCCAGTACAGCAATCTCTTTGATGATCCTGATCCCGATGCGGCAGGTAAGGATTTCCTGTCCTGCTTGAACCCCAATTCCCTGGAAGTTTTGGAAGGCTGCAAAGTGGAAGCCAGCCTGCGCGATGCCAAGGCTCCCGCATCTTATCAGTTCATGCGTCTGGGCTATTTCTGCCCCGACAGCAAGGACTCTTCGCCCGAGCATCTGGTCTTCAACCGCAGTGTTGGTTTGAAAGATAGTTTCAAGCCCGGTAAATAAATTAATCGTCCCGCAGCAAAAAGCTGCGGGACTCTTAGAAAGGAATCACATCTATGAAAGCTTTCAGATACATATCGTACGCATTGATTATCCTTGCTGCCATTGGATTGCTCTGCTGGTATATTTTTATAGAGAAGCGTTTTGATTCCTCTGACATAATCAAATGTGCGCTGATTTTGATTGGTGCAATTCTGGGAATTTTCAAAGCCGGCAAGCGTCGTACTCCTAAGGTAAAGGTCTTTTTTCAAAAAGCCTACGGCGAGTTTATAGACGGTGCCTTTTCTGATAGTCCCACGCAGGAAAGAAAACTATATGCAGCAATCTATGATTACTATCGCCAAAAGCCTTCCTCTAGCTATGCAAAACTGCTTAAACTCAGGAAAGAATGCCAGCGCACAAATGATATCTACGCTGTCACAGTTTTTCTTGGGCTCTGCTGTGATGATATGGGTATCTATGAAGATGCCATTTCGCACTATCAGGCAGCATTAGCAATTCGTCACAACAGTACGGTATTTTCCAACATGGGTCTATGTTTTCAGCACATAGGTAAATTCGAAGAAGCCGAAGATGCCTATCGAAATGCCCTTCAGGTGGATTCTAAAAACACCTATGCGTTAAACAACCTGTCCGTTCTGTATTTTCGTCGTGGTGATTACGAAACATCGCTGAAATTATCCAAGGATGTTTTGGAAATGGATGCGAAAATGGTTCAGGCCTTGAGCAATGCCGCTCTCTGTAGCGCATTACTGGGTAAGCAAAGCGACTATGAGTCCTACTATAGGCTAGCCGTTTCCAACGGATATGATGGCAAAAAAATCAAAAATTACCTGGCTCAAATGGATGTCACTCCTCCGGCAGTAAATAACAAGCAATAAGATTGTCGCGTTTTCAAACATAAACAAAAATGGTCCGAACAGTAAAGCTGTACGGACCATTTCTTTATTTTTTCTCCTTTATCTGTGCCTGCAGGTGCATGGAAAGCACCGCCAGCGATGTTGCCATATTTTCATTCTGGACCAGGATATGACCGGGCACCTCCAAGTGGGTAGGTGCGAAATTCCATACAGCCTTGATGCCGCAGGCGATCAGCTGATCACAGACTCCCTGTGCGTGGCTAGAGGGCACCGTTATAATTCCCATCAAGACCTTATTTGCCCTGCAAAAGCTTTCCAGTTGGGAGATGGGATAAATCGGTTTCCCGTCTTCTGTCGCGTTTGCAGTCGGAGCAGCATCAAAAGCTGCCAAAATATTCAATCCGTACGCCTCAAAGCCACTGTATCCCAGCAGCGCCTGCCCCAGCTTTCCTGCGCCGATCAGCACAGCATCTGTAGTATTGTCATAACCCAAGAATTGTTCGATATCCTCAATCAGACTTTCCCGTAGATAACCGATTTTCGGGCGGCCACCATCGGACACCATCGCCAGATCCTTGCGAACCTGCACTTCGCCCATACCCAGTGCGCTGGCCAGAGCCGTAGCAGAAATATAGGGTGATCCGGCATCGGAAATACTGCGCAGGTAAGTCAGATATCCCGGCAGCCGCTTTAATACTGATTTTGATATTTCCTTCCGCTCCATAGTTGTTACCTTCCATTTATTCCCATTCGATACAGTTTTATATCGATATAAATATGTACCGATTATAACACTTATTTTTGAGAATGCAAGATAAAAACAACCATTTTTAAACTTTCTTTTCCATTTATGCGCAGCTTGTCTGCCGAATCAACTCTTTTTTAAGCCGCAGCATGATTCGTTTCTCCAGTCTTGATATATATGACTGGGAAATTCCCATCTTGTGTGCCACCTCTTTCTGGGTTAGTTCCTTGTACCCTTCCAGTCCAAAGCGCATCATAACAATTTCCCGTTCTCTTTCCGGTAATTCTCTGACCGCCTGACGCAGAAGCCGAATATCCACATCATCCTCTAAAGGCTTCAGGATCATGTCCTCCTCTGTTCCCAAAATATCTGACAGCAACAGTTCATTTCCATCATAGTCCATGTTAATCGGCTCATCCAGGGAAACCTCTGCCTTTTGACTTGCAATCTTCCGGATATGCATTAAAATTTCATTTTCAATACATCTGGATGCGTAGGTCGCAAGTTTGATGTTTTTGTCTCTCCGGTATGTTCCGATAGCCTTGATCAAACCAATGGTACCAATAGAGATCAGGTCTTCGAGATTGACGCCGGTGTTCTCAAAGCGTCTTGCAATGAACACAACCAGCCGTAGATTCCGTTCAATGAGCCGACTCTTTGCTTCCTCGCAGCCTCTTTCCATGGCTGCCAGCGCTTCCTGTTCCTCCTCTCCCTTCAGTGGTGGTGGAAGCACATCGGTTCCGCCTATGTAGTGGATATCTGCAGGCCGCAGCAAACCAAGCCCCATGATCCATCCCATCACTTTTCCCATTATGCCATTCCTCCTATCAGCGCACGATATGTATTGTCTTCTCCCAACCCATCCGGAGCAAACGCTACCAGGGCACTCCCTTTCCACTGCCCAATCCGCACTTGCCGCAGTCGGATGGCTACAAGCATTCCAGACGCCTGCCCCACAGCACGGTACGGAATCAACCGCAGTCCCGGTATAATGCCTGCCTCCACAGTCTCTACCGGGCTTTGCAGCTGTGTTTTGGTAAGTCCTAAAAGCACTTGTGCCGTTTCTGCATCCGCAACCAAAACGGGCTGCCCTGTAACCGGATCCCGCAGTCCGTTTCCGGTGTCGTGGAGTGCCAGTAGTTCCATTCGCTTTTCCCCTCTCCACAATTCGACATCCACAAATCTCTGCTGACCGATTTTTCCACGAAATCCCAAAACGCACATTCCAAAAAGGATTGCCGTACCAAGTAGCACAGATAAAGAGTCCCGCTTCCCCTCCAGTTGAACCAGCCCGTCCAACGCCATACGAAGGAATGCGTACAAAATCCATCTATGTATGCTGTTTCTGTTGCAACCAAAGGCTGCTGCCCCAATCAAGCCAAGAAACACAAACCGCCACAGCATGTTCGCCAAAAACGAGAATCCCGGCAACAGGCAAATACATCCGTATGCACCCCCAATGGCTGCTCCCAAACAGATCCCAATCATTTTTTGCGGATATCCGGCCAGCCGGTTTGCTGCCATCAGCAGCAACAAATCGACCACGAAATTTAGGATTATTGCGATGTTCCAATAACTCTGCATCTCAAACCTCCACCGTAGTTTGTACGGACAGTATATCTGCCGCTGCCGAAAAAGTTGGTCGCATCTGTGATACGATTCCGAAGCAAGAATCTGCTGATACACAGCATCTTCTGCGAAAGGTCAAGCAGGGCACAAAAAAACGGCAGCTGATTCGCTCAGCCGCCGCTTGATTCTGTCGATGAGTTCTCCCGCAGAATATTTCTGATATTCTTTTCAATCTTAAACCGGGGCTGCATCACCTCATGGCCGCACCCGGTACACCGTAACCGAAAATCAGCGCCCGTCCGCAATACCAACCATTGCTTACTGCCGCAGGGGTGGGGTTTCTTCATCACAAGGATGTCATTCAACCGCACATCCATAGATCTTACTCCTTCTTAATGCTTTCCCAGTATTGCTTTGCAGCCTGCTCCAGCTTATTGTTGCCGGGTTCATAATAACGCGTTCCCACAAGCGCATCGGGCAAATACTGTTGTTTTACCCAGTTACCCGGGAAACTGTGGGGATACAGATATCCCTGCTCCCGCTCCATGGTATAGGTATCCGCATGCATATTCTGCAAATGCCGCGGAAAGTCTCCGCCCCTACCCTTTCGCACATCCTCCAACGCCGCGTCAAGAGCCACATGGCCGGAGTTGGATTTTGGTGAGGTCGCCATCAGCACAGCAGCATCTCCCAGCGGAATTCTGGCCTCCGGCATACCCAGCTTCAGTGCCATGTCTACGCAGGCATTGACAATTGGAATAATCATCGGGTAGGCAAGGCCCACATCCTCACTCGCAATTACCATCAGTCTGCGGCAGGCGGACTGCATCTGTCCTGCTTCCAAGAGGCGCGCCAGATAATGAACCGCTGCATCCGGATCGGAACCACGGATGGATTTCTGAAGTGCCGACAGAAGGTCATAATAATTATCCCCATCCCGGTCTGCCCGCAAAGCACTCTTCTGTGTTACAGCCTTGGCATCCGACAGTGTCAGCGGCAGGGTGTCGCCTACCGGCTGGCCTGCAGAGAACAGAACTTCCACCGCATTCATCGCTTTCCGAATATCACCGCCACAAGCACCGGCGATATACTCTAAAGCACCTTGCTCCGGCTGCGCCTTCAGTGCAGTACGATTCTCAAGGAAAGCAACCGCACGATGAATGGCCTTCAGTGCTGCCTTGGAGTCGATTTGTTTAAATTCAAACACCGTAGACCGGCTTAAAATCGCATTGAAGACATAAAAATATGGATTCTCCGTGGTAGAAGCAATCAGCGTGATCTTTCCGTTCTCAATGTATTCCAGCAAAGACTGCTGCTGCTTTTTATTAAAAGACTGAATCTCATCCAGATACAGCAGCACACCATTGGGAGCCATAAAAGTATCCAACTGGGATACAATATTCTTGATATCCGCAGTGGAGGCTGTGGTAGCATTCAGCTTATACAGAGTACGGTTCGTTTGCTCCGCGATAATATTCGCCACAGTGGTTTTTCCCGTTCCACTGGGGCCGTAAAAGATCATATTCGGAATCTTTCCGGAGTCGATCAAGCGGCGCAGCACTGCACCCTGCCCCAAAATATGTTCCTGTCCATAGACTTCATCCAGTGTTGTGGGCCGTAAAAGATCTGCAAGAGGCTGATACATAGGCTGCTCCTTTCTGTTTTCTTTGATTATAGCACACCTTTTTATAAAATGCACCAACTATTTTGCAAAATTCGAAAATATGTTCAAAATCCCTCTCCGCAAAGCGAAGAGGGATTCTCTTAGAATGTTGCTACATCCGGATCGGCAGGTACCGCATCGGTGGTGACCTCAATTGCAGTCAACACAGGGCCGATATCTCCCTTGTAGAGGATGTGCTTTTCCGCACTGACCGTTGCTTTCACCATGACCCAGCTTCTGGGTTCCAGTGTTTTTGCCTTTTCATAGCGGCAGGGAACGCCGCAGAACTCAATATCATCCACGCAGCAGGTCATAACGAACCGTCCGGGTGCAAACATACCGTTCTTATCCCGGCGCAGCAGTGCTACCTGTGCCTTAAACGACACTGTTTTTCCGTCATACTTCTGGGGTTCCTCTGTTACATCCCGATACCAAAGGGCATAATCCGCATCCTTGATCTCTATGATATCCGCATTAATGTCAAATGGCAGCGGATCAACAAGTTCATCAAAAGCTGTTGTTCCGTCCAGATAATCGTAAAGAATATCAATCCTGCGGTTCGCTGCCCGAGCCAGTTTGTGGAATTCCAAAGTATCTGCACCAGGCTGTAACCGGTTAAAGACCACCATTTGTGCGCCAACCAGCTTGTCCATTACCAAATTGCGCATATTGGCATTGTAGGCCATGATTGTCGTGGAATCTGCAAACATAACCTCCTGCGCAACGACCCATTCCTCCGGCAACCGGGAGTACAGATCGCCAACCTGCTGCATGCCGTTCAGTTCCGCCACTACACGCTGGACCTTATACTTTTTGGACAGGGCCTGCAGCTGCTTTGTGGTTACGGTCTGCTGATCCAGTACTTCCATATAAACATTCTGCTTCGGGTAAGCAGAGAAGTCATACTCCTCCTCACCCTCATCAAACACCAGAAGCAATGTCCGTTCGCCATTGTTAAAACGGGGATCCTCCAATGTTTCCTGAATAAACTTCGTTTTACCGGAATCCAGGAATCCGGTGAACACATATACCGGAATCTGCTGCATAGCCATTCCCCTTACGCACCGAACAGCGCAGCAATACCGGCCTCATCCAGCTTGGAGCCGATCACGCAGAGCTTGCCGGTGATATCGGCACCACCCATGCGAATATTCTTTTCTTCCGGTACAAAGTCAAAATGGATCCAACCACCGTCTGCACAGGGGACAATACCCTTGGCCCGGAGAACAATTCCGAATCTGCCGGAATCCAACTGATCCAGTGCATTTTGAATCTGATCCACTGTATACTTTTTGGCAGTCTCCACGCCCCAGGAAGCAAACACCTCATCCGCATGATGGTGGTGATGATGCTCATGGCCGTGATCGTGACCGCAGCAGCAATGCTCATCGTGCTCGTGATGATGGTGATGCTCATGGTCATGACCGTGACCGCAGCAGCAATGATCATCGTGCTCATGATGGTGGTGATGATGTTCCTGCTCCAATTCCTCCAGCGCGGCAGCAACTGTGGCCTTTCCTTCCATTGCGGCGATCAGCTGCTCACCGTTCAGTTCACCCCAGGGCGTTGTGATAAAGGTAGCCTCTTGATTGTGTTCCCGAAGTAATGCAACCGCCTTATCCAGCTTTTCCTGGGAAATAGAGTCTGTTCTGGACAGGATGATCGTAGAGGCAGTTTCAATCTGGTTGTTATAGAACTCGCCGAAATTCTTCATATAGACCTTGACTTTGCCTGCATCTACCACTGCCACAGCAAAGCCAAGTTCTACCCCATCCACTTTTTCCACAGCACCGATCACATCCGACAGCTTACCTACGCCGGAAGGTTCGATAATCACCCGATCAGGACTATATTCGGCAATCACCTGCTCCAGTGCCTTTCCAAAGTCACCAACCAAACTGCAGCAAATACATCCGGAATTCATCTCTGTAATGTTAATACCGGCGTTCTGCAGAAAACCGCCATCAATGCCAATCTCGCCGAACTCATTTTCAATCAGCACCAGTTTCTGTCCGGCATAGCCCTCTGCGATCATTTTTTTGATCAGTGTTGTCTTACCGGCTCCCAAAAAGCCAGAATAAATATCAATTTTTGTCATTGCAAGCACCTTCTGTACATAAAATTGTTACTTCATTATACCATGAAGCATATGCGGAATGGTATAATTTAGCTATATTTTCCGGTTCCCGGCAAAGCCGGGGAGGAAAATGGCGATAACTTGGTATAATAACTGCTTTTGCAGTTATTATACCATGGTTTTCGCTCTTTGCAAGGGAAATTTCAAGTCTTCGACGGTTTCCCCTTGTATCCAACCCCGAAACGGGTTACCCTTTTTACAGGCGGATTCCCCAGTGCGACAACCGCCAAACCGCCGCTGCGTATCTCCCACGCAGCGGCGGCTTCTCTAAAGCACCGGAATCAGCAAAACCGGGTTGCCGATTGGTTCCTCTGTCAATCCGTTGGCATCTTTGATTGCCTCCACCGTGGAACCGGCTTCCTTTGCAATCTCCCACAGTGAATTACTTCCCGGGCGTCGCAAAATCATACTTGGACGATTCGGATCCGCATCTGTCAGTTCGCCCAATTCCAACGCTGTAACCATAGGAATATCCGTAATCGCTGTAGCGGTCATGTCAATCTGTATATCACAGGTAACATCCATTCCTGAAACCTTTGCTTTTCCTTTTAAACTGCTTCTTGCCAAAACCGTCACCGCTTCATCAGCATCAATATCAGACTCCAAATTCCAACGAAGATTACCGCCGTTCAAGCATTCTCCCTCGTCTGTTTTCAGAATTTGAAAAGCGCCTGGAATTTCCATTTGTGTTTTGCCTTGCATTCTGCTAAGCATAGGATGTGAAAACAGCGGCGCAGCATCCACTACCGCCCCAATATCCTGCTCCAGATGCGCCTCTGCCTTAATGATCTCCTGCCGGAAATCCAGAACTGCGGGAAGCTCTAACCGCTGCCCTTTGGGTAAGGCCTTTCGCTTCGTACTGTATGCATCCGTGACAATCTCAATTACCGGTCTGTCATAAATCACATACTGCCCTACAATCCCTGCTTTTAAACGCAGCTTCCCATCATCCAGAACATCCAACTCCAGATTTGTCACAGCCGGAATCACATCACAGGTTGCATAGGGATCGTATTCCTGTTCCAGTTCCGCATACTGGGAAAACGGGATCTCAAAATCACAGCCTGTTATTGACTCATCTTCGCGTTCGCATAGCATATGCACTACCGCATTACCGCGGAAAACAATCTTATCTGCCATGATCTTTTGGTCCGTGATTTCCGGTTGGATACTGCAGCGGATTACCTTACGAACCGGGCCAAAATTCGCACTCAATTCCTCATCCAGTGTAACAACCTTCTCGCCTGCTTCTTTGGGCAGTCGGATTGGATATTGTTTTCTTAAGAGCTGTACATCCTCGGGAACCTCTTCCGGCTGGTATAAATCCAATTGTACCGGCTCCAATGCCTCCCCTGCTACACTGACCACAGTCCGTACCATCATTTTTCGCGCAGATACAGATCGCGCATCTACGCCCTTCAGCAGACATGCTGCGCGAATCGTTCCGTCATGCTGCGTCATGGGAAATTCCCATTGGAGCTGAAATGGAACCCAGGATTCTACACACCTTGGCCCACTCCCATCTTCCGGTGCGTATAGGACCCACACCATCACCCCACCGGAAACGCCCATATTGCTGTCATGCCACTCCTTGCTCCTTACAAGCGGCTGACCCCACGCTCCCAAAATTCTTCCAATGTCAGGAAGAGAATCCGAGAGTTTTATCTCTTGCGTCTGTTCTTCGTTCTTAACTTCCCAAACAACCCTTTGCTGATAAGCAAACGGTCTTTTTGGAAACTGCAATTCCATCATGATCACTCCTTATCCCTCATTGCTACTGAATCCTATTCAAAGACGGACAAGGTTATGCTACCTTTTCTGAAGCTGCAAGAAGCCAAAAACCATTGCAGCGACACCAAGAATACAGCACCAGAATGCAGATTCAATACAACACCCAATTAGCAATCCCAAGCCGAACGCCAGACAATTGTACCCCCGCAACTGATTTGGTCGGCACATATAAACACCCCCTGCACACAGTGTATGCAGGGGGTATGATTCATTTAACCACCGAGATAGGCCTTTCGAACCTCATCACTTTGTGCCAGCTCTTCGCCGGTACCGCTAAGGGTAATCTTACCGGTCTCCAAAACATAGGCACGGTCTGCGATTTGCAGTGCCTTCGTAGCATTCTGTTCAACCAGAAGGATCGTCGTACCGGATGCATGCAGTTCCTTAATAATCTCAAAGATCTGGTCAACCAGAATAGGGGCCAAACCCATAGAAGGCTCATCCAGCATCAAAAGCTTGGGATGGCTCATCAGCGCGCGGCTCATAGCAAGCATCTGTTGCTCACCACCGGACAGAGTACCTGCTATCTGGTTGCGGCGCTCCTTCAGTCTGGGAAAACGGTCAAAAATGGAATCCAGATCCGTTTTAAACCGCTGTTGATCCCGGGTACTGTAAGCACCCATCATCAGATTTTCATAAACGGACAGCTCCTGGAAAATACGGCGCCCTTCCGGAACCTGAGTCATGCCAAGCTGAACGATCTTATGGCAGGGAGTCTTTGTGATATCTTGACCATTGAAGGTCACAGTACCACTCTTTTTGGGAATCAATCCAACGACACTTTGCATCATGGTTGTTTTACCGGCACCGTTGGCACCAATGAGGGAAACGATCTCACCCTCATTGACTTCAAAGCTAATGCCTTTCAGTGCGCAAATGACACCATAGTACACTTCAAGATTCTTTACTTCCAACATTGCCATAGCATCATCCTCCGATGTACGCATTGATGACTTCGGGATCCTGAAGCACCGTCTTGGTATCTCCCTGTGACAGCACCGTACCAAAGCTGAGCACTGTCAACTCATCACACAACTGGGACACAAAGCTCATATCGTGTTCGATTAACAGGATCGTCATGTCAAAATGATCCCGAATGAAGCGAATGGTCTGTGCAAGATCCTCTGTTTCATGGGGATTCATACCTGCAGCAGGCTCATCCAACAGCAGGATTTTAGGATTGGTTGCCAATGCTCTGGCAATTTCCAGTTTGCGCTGCTTGCCGTAAGGCAGATTGCAAGCCAGGCTGTTACGCTCCTCTTCCAGACCGAAAATACGAAGCAACTCTTTTGCACGCTCACGCATTGCTTTTTCCACCTTGAAGTGGCGCGGTAAACGCAACACAGATGTCAGGAAGCTGCACTTAAACTCGGGTTGATTATGAAGACCAACCATGACATTTCGGACAACCGTCATATTATTAAACAGTCGGATGTTCTGGAATGTACGGGCAATTCCCTTCTGATTCACGCGTTCCGGGGACAAACCCTTGATTTCTTCACCATTTAAAAAGAAAGTTCCCTGTGTAGGCTTGTAAACGCATGTCAGCAGATTGAAAAGAGTCGTCTTACCGGCACCATTGGGGCCGATCAAGCCATAAATTTGGTTCTTTTTGATCTGGATATTGACATTCTGCGCCGCCTGCAGACCGCCGAAAGAGATACCGAGGTTTTTTGTTTCTAGAACATATTCTGCCATCAGTGCTTCCCTCCCTTTTCCTTGTCTGCGGAGAGATTCTGCGGTGTCATGTCAACGGACAAAATCTCGTCCATACTGATCTTAGTGGGAACCACATCCCACTTCGCCTTATCATCGTTGATATGTGCCGGGTCATGCTTCTGTAGTTTGCTGAGCAGAACACCCAGATTATACTTATCGCGTACCCATTTCAGCGCAGGCGCATTGTTGTAAATAACCAGAACAATCAGAATCATTGCATACAACAAATTCTGCAGAACCGCCAGATCACCGGTAAGCTTTGTAGGCAGCCATGTATTCAGCCATGTAATCAACGCAGCCGCAACAATGGAGCCGTTAATGCTGCCCATGCTGCCCAAGACAACCATAACCAAGATTTCAATGGAATAGTTATAGCCAAACTTTGCGCTCTGGACAGTATAATTACTGTAGCTGTACAACACGCCCGCTACGCCGGCAAAAGCCGCAGAAATGGTAAAGGTAATCAGCTTATACTTTGTAACATTGATGCCGGTCGCTTTCGCCGCAATCTCGTTGTCACGAATCGCCGTTACCGCCCTGCCATGCTTCGAACGGATAAAGTTCTGGATAACGGCAAGTGTTACAAGAACCAGTACAAACCCGATGATAAACAGATACTGACGGTTGTAACGAGGTGTCTCAAGGCCCAATGTACCGCCGAAGGATTCATCGGAGGTATTCTGGAACAGGGACTTCACAATCTCACCGAAGGCAAGTGTAACAATTGCAAGATAGTCACCGCGCAGCCGCAGTGCAGGGATACCGATAAT
The DNA here is from genome assembly GCA_045589055.1 of Faecousia sp. Taxonomy (GTDB): domain Bacteria; phylum Bacillota; class Clostridia; order Oscillospirales; family Oscillospiraceae; genus Faecousia. The sequence goes on from JAZNFH010000042.1 coordinate 11,837, forward strand.
CACACCGCACAGTGCGGAAGCCGCGGAACCAACCAGCAGGGAAATTGCAAATGCAGCAATCCCATTGCCCAGTACAGGAACCAGCAGCGCAGCAACCTTACCGCCAAGATATGCACCCACGCACATAAATCCGGCATGTCCAAGAGACAATTCTCCCAAAAAGCCTACGACCAGAGAAAGAGATACTGCCAGAATAATACTGATGGCCATTTTTTCCATCAGGAACAGGAGTGAGTTGTCAAGCCGTCCACCAGCCAGGGTAATGGCACCTAAAATGACGGTCAATAAGCCAATAACCACATAGTTGATATAATGGTTTACTTTCATTTTACCAATTCTCATACCTTCTCCCTCCTCTTCTTACCAAGGAAACCTGTGGGTCTTACCAGCAGGATCACGATTAGGATAGAGAATTCAATAGCATCCGTATAAGGCGCAATGGCAGTAATCTTGTAGGAGATACTTTCAACCATTCCCAGCAGAATTCCACCCAGCATAGCACCGGGAATAGAGCCGATACCGCCGATAACGGCAGCCGTAAACGCCTTGATACCGGGCATGGCACCCATAGTATTGGAAACATTCGGGGCCTTTAAAAGGTAGAATAGTCCTGCCAGCGCGGCAAGGACAGAACCGATGGCAAAAGTAATGGTGATAATGCCATTGACATTGATGCCCATTAGCTGCGCCGCACTCTTATCCTCCGAAACAGCGATCATCGCGCGGCCCAACCGCGTATACTTTACAAACAGGGTCAACGCAGTCATCACCAAGACCGTTACAGCCAGTGTGACCAGAGAAGACACCTGAATGGTAACATTCATCCATTTCACTGTTCCAAACTCGTAAACAGTTACCATCTTGGATGCAGAACCAAAGATAATTTGCGCCAGGCTCTGCAGCAGATAGCTGACACCGATGGCAGTAATCAATACAGCCAGGGGTGACGCGCCTCTCAACGGTTTGTAAGCAATTTTTTCAATTGTAATACCCAGAATCAAACAGCCAATGCAGGCCAGCAGCACCGCCAGCAGAGGGTTCTTGGTCGCCATAAATACATAAATCAAGTAGCCGCCCACCATGATGACATCACCATGGGCAAAATTCAGCATTTTGGCAATACCATATACCATTGTGTAACCCAGAGCAATCATAGCATAGATGCCGCCAAGGCTCAGGCCGTTTATCAGCGTAGATAAAATAGTTTCCATATGCTTCCCAACTTTTATCGAGAATCAGCTGCTGCGTATCCACAGTTGGATTCAAACCGCAGGGATTCTGTTATTTTTTCGAGTGAATATACTAGCACAACTGCACATACCGGTTTTCACCGGTATGTGCAGTTATTCATTTTACGATTTTCTGGCCAGATTAGTTGGCATCCTTAATAACATACTGGATAGCAGTCTTGTTAACATAGCCGGTGGAATCCCAGCTGATGCTCTCGCCGGTAACAGCATTAGTCACAGTGTAGCCGCTCTGGAACTCAGCCTTCAGGATCTCGCACAGCTCAGAAGCAGTGATGGTCACATCGATCTTCTTACCGCCGTCGATGGCCTTCTTCATAGCGCCATACAGAGCGTAGACGCAGTCGTAAGCGGAGGCACCGAACTGGTTCAGAGTATCTGCACCAAACATGGCAACATACTTGTCGATGAATTCCTTAGCAACGCCTTCGGTAGCCTTGGAGTTGAAGTGAGACAGCATGGTGACCTTCTGGGGAATTGCAGTGATGTCGAAGCCTTCCTTGCCGTCGATGCCGTCAAAACCGTCACAGCCGTAGTAAACAGCGGCGGGGTTTAGAATATCCTTAGCCTGGGTCATAAACAGAGAAGCGGGATCGTAGTAAGTAGGCATAAAGATGAACTCACAGTCCTTCAGGGTGTCGATCTGGGTGCTGAAGTCAGTAGCACCGGCATCTGTGAAAGAGGTCTCGATAACGGTCACGGAAGCATCCAGATTTGCCTTGAACTGGTTGTAAATGCCCTTGGAGTAGTCCGAGTCGGACTGGTAGAATACGCCGATGGTTTGGCTGGCGAAATTCTTGTTAACGAAGTCAGCAGCGACCTTACCCTGGTTGCCGTCAGCAAAGCACATCTGGTAGCCGTTGGGATTCGTGGGGATTTCATCACCGGATGCAGAAGGCGTCAGGAAGAATACATTGTCTTCAACGGACAGGTTCTTGAATTCCTTACCGGGCTGTGTGGTAACAGTACCCAGAGACAGCTGCATGCCGCCTTCCAGCAGCGCGGAGTAGTTACCGGAAACCAGAGTCGCATCATTCTTATCGTCCATCGCGACCAGCTTAAACTTAACGCCGTTCAGACCGCCGGCAGCGTTGATCTCGTCAACTGCCATCTGTGCAGAATTCTTAACAGCAATACCGTAAATAGCAGCGCCACCGGTCAGAGGGCCGGAAACGCCAATCACGAACTCCGTGTTCTTGGCGGTGTAGGAGCTGCCGGCACAACCGGCAAACATAGCCATAACCATCATGGCTGCCAAAACAATTGCGAATACCTTTTTCATAATTCTTCTCCCTTTCATTTCTTGAAGGATTAATATAAAAAAGCGGTTGCTTTTGCAACCGCCTCTTATACAAGAAAACAGTTGCTATGGTCTTTTCCTAAGCAGAATGCTCAAGATCCATACAATGAAAATGGACACCGCCAAAATGACAGTGTCCAGAATTCGGCCAAGGCGCATAGAAGTACAACCCGCTGCGAATGTAGAGCAGCAGTTAGAGTGCTGATGCATAGAAGTAAAGCATGCAGTCATCACAATGTACCTCCCCTAAGATTTGACAACATTGTATCTCACATGAGGACATTTGTCAATTTGCCAGTTCGCAAAAATAGCACATATGCGACTTTGTATTTTTATGCATTATTAACAAATACTAATTCTTCATTTCCGTAACACATACACTTAGTACCTTAGAGATCACCGGAATGCATGTTTGCGCGCCAAAGCCGCCTTCCTCGATGGTCACGAGAAATGCCAAGGGCAAATCATCCTCTTCCAGAAATCCAACAAACATGGCATTGGGTTTCTTGCCGCCGCCCACTTCACCGGTTCCAGACTTTGCGCAAACCATGAGTCCCGGAAAATTCTCATCACCGTACTTTACGGAAACATTGTTACGCATGTACTGCCGAATGATTTCAGCTGTTTCGGCAGAAACGACTCTATCCGTCTTTACAGTCTTTGCTTCATAGGTTTCTTTTGCTCCAATGCCCACACCGGAAACGACATAAGGTGCAACACCGGTACCGCCGTTAGCAATCGCACCCACAAACCGCAGATACGCACAGGGATTAATCTGATCCTTGTGCTGACCGATCCCGCTCCACGCGATCTGTTCACCGGTGGCATTCACAATATCAAAGTTGCCGGATGCCGTGGTAATTCCATCAAAGGTCACGGAATCCGTGACACCGAACAGGTCCACATACCGCAGCAGCTTCTCTGAACCAATTATCTCAACTATTTGTGCAAAGGCGCAGTTACAGGAATTGGAGAAGCATTCCTTCAGAGTTTGCTTGCCGTGGGCAGCAACGCAGGTAATGTCTCCGTTCTGGATTACATACTTCCCTTCACAGGAAAATGTCATATTTTCAATGTCAGGTATACTTTCCAACGCAGCTGCCAGCGTCACGATTTTAAAAATGGAACCGGGAATATATTTCGACTGTAGGAAGCGGTTTAGATACACACCTGTGTAAGCACCTGTAGTATCCCCTGCAATATCCGGGACATCGTCCGGATCGTAGGTAGGTGTTGTAACCGCGCAAAGGATCTCGCCGGTCTTATAATTATACACCGATACCGTACCGACATAGTCTCCCATTGCCTCCAACGCTGCCGCTTGGAGCTTTGCTGACAAGGTCAGCTGAATGGTTCCGGTGGTGTTTCCGTAAGAATAGACACCATTGATAAAATCATACCCCAACATGGCATCCGCGTAGTAGTCAACAAACGGCAGACGGATGTTTCCTCGCCTGTCCCCTACCCAGTGAAGCGTCGCCTTGCGTACCAATGAATCTTTATGATAACTGCGTCCATCTGTCAGATCCGCCAACACGACACCGTTGCGGTCCACCAATTTACCGGTTCCAACTTTTCCGTTGTTATCGTATATGTGAGGAGAGCCAGAGAACATCACCCACTGGTCAGCATTCGCCACATATTCGCACAGGAAGAACACCGTACCCGCTGCCAATACCAAAACCAGAATCAGCACAGCTATGGCTCTGGTCGCAATTCTATTCATAGCTGTCCCCCCTGTCCATATGCAGCCGCACAGCGAAGCTGGCATTCTGCCGGGTATCTGCCGCTTTGACAAACGCCAGCAAGCCCCACGCACCGATCATACTGCTGCCGCCGTTGGACAAAAACGGGAATGTAACGCCGGTCAAAGGCAGCACATCTACCGTACCAAGCGCATTCAGAATCACCTGCATCAGCATAATTCCCGCTGCAGTACAGGCGCCGATGGTATAAAAGCTGCTTCTTCCCACGGCGGCAGAGCGAACTGCAAAGATTCCCAATGCCAGTACACACAGAATCGGAATCACTGCCATGATCAGCCCCCACTCTTCCGCTATGGTCGCAAAAACCACATCGGAGTCTGCCGCAAAGACATGCTTCATCCATCCCCTGGTAGCGCCCAAACCAAACAGGCCGCCGGAAGCAATGCACATCAGCCCACGGGTCTGTTGATAACCGCTGCTTAAGGGATTTTCCCACACATGTCTCCAGGCAGAAAAACGGCGCATAGCATGAGGTGCGATCTTTAATGCCACAACACCGGCAAATCCCAAAGATGTACAAGCAAGAGCGATGGTACCCACGCTGCCGCTGCGCAAAAAGGCAATAATCAGAAAGGCCATAAAGAAGATCAACGCTGTACCGAAGTCATTCATCAGCGCAAGGCAGCCGCAGATGACGATGGAATAAGCAATAAAGCCGATAATATTGCGCTTGTTCATAAGGCGATCCATAGCGGAGGCTCCGGCATATACAAAGCATACCTTACTCAATTCAGAAGGTTGCAGGGTCATACCACTGATTTTCAGCCAGTTTTTGGCGCCATAATATTCCTCGCCGAACAACAAGGTAATCACCAAGAAGCCGATACCGGCTACCGCCGCCAGATAGCGGAACTTTTTTGCCCGCTCCAGATCCCGCAGTGACCACCCCACCAGCAGGAACACACCAATTCCCAGCAGCAGTGAGAATAGCTGCTTTCCGGTTTCTCCCGGCTTGACAGCCGCGATCGCTACCATACCCATGGTGCAAAGGAAAAAGGCAATGGTCTCCATTTCAAAAGCCGATCTGCGAATGCAGAAATAAAAAATCAGTAAAACCCACTGGCAGGCGATAATGCCGGCAAATCCCATCAAAATCTGTTTGGCATATTCTCCTGAATCCCCCAACAGGTAACCGAGACACAACAGCCCTTGAAGTGCCGATAGCAATAACAGATTAAACAGATTCCCCACAACGCCAGATGCCTTGGTGCGAATCTGCGCCAATCGCTGTTCCTGCCGGTGGGAGATAGGCTGCAGCATCATGGGAATTCCACCAATCTCAATGGTATCCTCCGGCGTAACCGCACTGATCTGGATGTTTTTGCCATTGACTCTGACACCGCCGGTGGAATGAGCATCCGTAATTGTCCAGCTTCCGTCATCATAACGCGTTAATACTGCATGATTGCGGGAAACCGTAGGAAAATCTATGACAATGTCACTTTTTTTGCTTCTGCCGATAACATTTTCCCAATGGGTAATGGGCAATTTCTTTCCATCTTCCAGACAAAGCCACGCCCATATTTCCGGCTCCCGCCTGAAAGTCAGCAGGGGCTTTGCGCACCGAAGCAGCAGTGCGAAGGCCAAAGCCGGTGCCAGATACCGCATAATGCCGATATATACGAACAAATAGGTATCTCTCGCATTTACGATACTGCTGATTAAGCTGTCCACACTGCCACCTCCTTTTGTTCAAAGATACAGGAAAGATCCGCACCTGTCAAATTAAGATTTTGTTACATTTCCATGTCACGGAGCATGCGGATTTCCCTGGCATACCCGGGAAGCTCGTTGGGCGTTTCCAGAATCATCGGTTTGTTTGCCAATACCGGATGATTTATGATCGTATGGAAGGTTTCCACTCCGAGATTTCCCTCTCCAATACAGGCATGGCGATCCTTATGGCTGCCAAAAGCATTTTGGGAATCGTTCAGATGCAAGGCACACAGTCTGTCCAAACCGATTATCCGGTCAAATTCTGTCAGAACACCATCCAGATCATTTACAATGTCATATCCACCGTCAAACACATGGCAGGTATCCAGACATACGCCGATATCCGCACTGCCCACCGCATCCATAATATGGCGAAGTTCTTGAAAGTTTCCGCCAACCTCACTGCCTTTGCCGGCCATGGTTTCCAACAGTACCGTTACGGGATATCCGTGTCCAAGGGCGCGTTTCAGCGCCTGCGCGATATATTCGATACCCGCTTCCACACCCTGCCCCACATGGCTTCCGGGATGGAAATTATAAAACTGTCCGGGGATCGATGCCATACGGCGAAGATCATCTTCCAGTACCGACGCGGCAAAGTCCCGGGCTTCCGGATCAGCAGTGCACAGATTCACAGTATAGGATCCATGGGCAACCAGCTTACCAAAGCCAAGATCTGCCAATGCTTTTACAGCAGCTGCTGCATCTGCAGGATCCTCCTGCTTGGCCTTGCTGCCTCTTGGATTTCTGGTGAAAAACGCAAAGGTATTCGCGCCGATCTCCTGTGCCGTATTCACCATGGATAAATAACCACCGGATGCAGAAAGATGGCATCCCAAATAACGCATAACAATCACTCCTTTTATAAATTATAACACAGCCTATGGTAAAAAGCAAATGGGAGCCGGAAGGCCCCCATTTGACAAGCATGCAATGCCATGTTATCCTTTATTTGTTTCCGGAATTCCGATTTGGAAAGAGTCCAACAGCAGCTGCCATGTATCCGTCAGTTCACCGGCGTCCTCCGCGTCTGCCATTACCGACAGCGTATAGTGATGGTATCCGTCATCTAAAATGATCGTTCTCCCCATCTGATCGCCGCCTTCCCCGGCAGATGCCCATACGCATTCATAAGAACGAATGTCCCCCACTTCCCTCTGCATTACCAGCAGTTGATCCTTTGCGTAACCGGTGACACTGCGAATAGTCGCATCTATGTCACCGGAAGCAAATGTCTGTACCATAACACAGTAATCATCGCATAAATAGATACTGTCATTACTACTAGTGTTCTCGATTTCGATCACAGAATTCTCAGACAGCAGCATACTCGTTTGCTGCACCGGTACCGCTTCCGGTACCAGATAGGTATCCGACATCGTTTCAAAAACCGCTGGATTTCCACAACCACCAAGCATCAATACAAGAATCATCCCAAAACAAAGCTTTTTCAAACTGCATCCCTCCTGAAAGGTTATATTATATTATGGTTATTCTTCTTATTTACCTACTGATAATCAATGCGGCCGCATTCCTGCTTATGCTTGTGGACAAGCGAAAAGCGATAAAAAAGGCATGGCGCATTCCGGAGGCCACCCTCTTAACCTTTGCAACAATCGGTGGCAGCCTGGGGGCTCTTCTCGGCATGAGTATTTTCCGGCATAAGACAAAGCATTTAAAATTTTCTATCGGCCTGCCTATTATTCTTGCTGTACATATACTCTTACTGATTATTCTGATCAGCTGCGCTCAGCCAACGCTGTAATGGAGAATGCTATGATATTAGAAACAGATCGACTGATTTTGCGGGAATATAGCTACGACGATTTTCAAGGACTGTATGAAATTCTGTCAGATCCGGAAACCATGCAGCACTATCCGAAAACATATGATGAAGCCTACACAAAGCGCTGGATCGACTGGAATTTACACAATTACAAAACCTACGGATTTGGTTTGTGGGCAATGAATTTAAAATCTACAGGCGAGTTTATCGGTGACTGCGGAATCACGATGCAAAACATCGATGGTGTGCAGCTTCCGGAAATCGGCTACCATATCCACAAACGGTACTGGCGAAATGGCTACGGCAAGGAGGCCGCAAAAGCAGTTCGGGACTGGGCCTTTGAAAACACGAATTTCGATATTCTTTATTCCTACATGAAATACACCAATATAGCATCCTACTCGACAGCCGCTTCCGCTGGGATGTGCAAAGTCAAAGAGTACCCGGATGAAATTGATGGGATTTTGTATGTATACGCCATCACCCGTCAGGAATGGGAAGTCAGAAAAGCAATAATTTGACAGCAACAAACGCCAGCATAGACATTCTGGCGTTTGTTGTATGGAATTGCTGCGTTTTTGGGGAAATTTACAAAAACTTTATATTTTTTCCTTTACCCACATTCCCCATTGTGGTATACTATATCTTACCATTTCTGTGCAGGGGGACCACCATGAAGCTTCCGCAGAACAAATATATACGATGGAATTATCTGTCAATCGCCTTTTTCCTGCCCATGCTGTTTTTCATGGGTGTAATGCTTTGCGGCGGCTATGCGCCCTTTAGCAGCACCCGGAGTATGCTGTACTCCGATATGTATCACCAGTATTATCCCTTCTTCGTTGCCTTCCGGGATGCGCTGCGTTCCGGCGACAGTTTGCTCTATAACTGGAGTGTCGGTATGGGAATCGACTATCTGGGGCTGATTTCCTATTACCTTGCCTCTCCGTTGAATCTGCTGTCTGTCATACTACCTAAAAACTGGATGCTGCATTATTTTTCCATGCTGGTTCCCATTAAGCTAGGTCTTGCATCCCTGTTCTTTGCTATCTTTTTAAAGAGCATCTTCCGGAAAAACGATCTTTCCATTTCCCTTTTCGGTGCTTTCTACGGACTGTGCGCATGGGCGTTGGGATACCAATGGAATGTCATGTGGCTGGATACCTTCGCACTGCTTCCTCTGGTTGCACTGGGCACCGTATCTCTGCTGCGAGATAAAAAGTTTGTCCTTTATACTGTTACACTGTTTCTCTCTGTGTATGCAAACTACTATATTGGTCTGTTCACCTGCATCTTTGTTTTTTTGCTGTTCTTCTGCTACGAGATCTGCAGATTCCAAGGCTTTAAGCGCTTTTTTACAGATTTATTCCGGATTGCGGTTTTCTCCATTCTTGCCATCGGCATGACGGCAATTCTGGAGCTTCCCGCATTGGCAGCACTACAGACTACGCAGTCCAGCGTCAATAATTTCCCAAAAGGTTTCCGTCTGAACATCGCGGATGAAAACAGTTGGAAAGGCCTTTTGGATGCCATGCGTCAAGTCGCAGGTAATATGGGTGGCGGTTTGGAGCCAAACTTTAAAGAAGGTCTTCCCAATCTTTACAGCGGTGTTATCGCAATCCCTCTGGCCTTCCTCTATTTGACATGTCGTCAGGTAAAGCTTCGCGACAAATTCTGCTCCGTTATACTCCTGCTCTTTTTCATGGTCAGCTTTATCATTCGGCAGTTGGATTATATGTGGCACGGCTTCCACTTCACCAATATGATCCCTTATCGATTCAGTTTTTTGTTCAGCTTTGTGATGCTGTATATGGCCTATCGGGCATTTCTTCTCCGAAGGCAATTCAAACTCTGGCAAATCATTCTTTCTTTCATTCTCACAACCGGTATTCTTGTATGCTCAGAAAGTCTGAAGGACCCTGTGTATATCGCATATAATCTGGTCTTTTTGGTTCTGTATCTGGGAACACTTCTCTATCCGGTTTTGCTGAAAAAGCTTCCCAAGAATTCAGATGCAGCAGATCGTCAAATGTACAAAGAAGCGAAGCTTCAGCGCCGCAAAGTCGCCTCCTATGCACTGGCGGGAACAATGACAGTTGAACTACTTTTGAATGTTGTCAATTTTGGTTTGTGTTTCCCATATACCGGTGTTTCCAACTACCCAAAAGGGCGCGAAGATGCGGAATCCGCCATTGCATATATGGATGAATTGGAAGCAGAAACACTTTTCTACCGTGCCGAAACCACCCACTCCCAAACATTGAACGATGGCGCGCTGAACGGCTATAACGGAATCTCTACTTTCACGAGTTCCGCGAATGTTCGCGTTACAGAGTTTATGCAGGCATTGGGGTACGGTGCAAAAAACACATACAACCGGTACTGCTTTGAAGAAAGTTCCCCTGTTGCCAACCTCTTTTTGAACTTGAAGTATATGATTGACCGGGAAGGTGTTGAAAAGGAAAACGCATACTTTGATACTGTTTTCACTAGCGGCGACATACAATTGCTAAAGAACAACGCCTATCTCCCTCTTGGTTTTCTTGCAGATGTCCAGCTTACTAATATTGATTTCAAGCAAACAGCAAATCATTTCACATTTCAAGACAATCTTTTGTCTGCCGCAACCGGTGTCCAAGGCACTGTTTGGGACAGAGTTAGCAAAGATTGTGTTCAGATCAGCGGAAAAGATGTAACCATTTCCGGGCAAAGTGGCACGGGTTACTGCACCTATAAAACAGAAGAGTCCGGTGGTACGGTTTCCTATGTTATTTCTCCCAAAAACAGTGGTTTTCTCTGCATTGATTTGAATTTACCAAAAAGGAACAGCTTTAAAGTCTACCTCAACGGGCAGCAGCTTTACAGTGAAACCTATAGCCTTCCACAATGTCTTGCCGTTGCCAGTGTTGCTCCCGGAGATGAAGTGCAGGTCGACCTCACCTGTAAGGCAAATGAAGACAGCAATATGACTGTCACCGCTGCAATGCTGGACGAGGAAGTATTCCGTCAAGCCTATCATGTGCTGTCCGCATCCACATTAGAGCTGACCACTTTCTCCAACACCCATATATCCGGCACAATTGACTGCAATCGCAGCGGTTTACTCTATACCTCAATCCCCCAAAATGGCAACTGGTCTGTTACAGTTGATGGGGAGGAAGCTGACATTATTCTGGTTGGAAATGCAATGATCGGTGTCCCCTTGACAGAGGGTACCCATACCGTAACATTCACCTACCATAACAAGGCCTTCTCCTTGGGTTGGAAGCTCTCACTGTCATGCTGCATCATCTTTTTATTAATTTCCTTAATCGTGTACAAGCCGGGCAGGAAGAAAGGGAAATTTGAAAAGTAACGCCATTATTTCTGTCAGTCTATACGGTGCATACAGCAAAGTGAACAACAACAGCGATAGAACACCCCTGTGACATAAGCCACAGGGGTGTCGAATTATTGAATCGTTTCAAAAGCTTCAAGCCAAGCTTTATTGATCAACTCATGGACGGCAGCAGTAGGATGTACACCATCATAGAGCCAATATCCATCAGCAGGAGCATTTTCCGAGCTAAAGTATTCCCATTGATCGAGGATCTCCGGAGTGCTGACTGTTGCAGTTCCGGGCAAAACAAAAGGTTCAAGAAGCATCAATTTCCGTTAAGGACATCGCCCTAAAGCTTGGTTCTTTGTGTTTGCGTTACCTATTTTCACGGGGAGCGAAGGGAGCGCCGCCAGGGCGGGAGGAGCGACCTGAGAGAGTGGCAGCGGTCGAAATTTCGTGAGCGCTCAGCGAACCGAAAATTCCGGGCACCGCAACAGGACAGGGCAACTATCCTTTGCCGTTAAAAAACATGCCGGTGGCATGTTTTAGGCAAAGAAAAGACCTCCTACTTTCGTAGGAGGTTTCCTGTGTTTGCGTTACCTATTCTCACGGCTAGAAGCAGCTATCGTCATGCCATCCGCAACAGTCCGGGGGACTGTTGCAGGCATATGCAAATACCATAAATATAGAAAAAGAACCAAGCAAAAGCTTGGTTCTTCGTGTTTGCGTTACCTATTTTCACGGTTAGGGCAACTATCCTTTGCCGTTAAAAAACATGCCGGTGGCATGTTTCAGGCAAAGAAAAAGAGCCAGACTTTCGTCTGACTCTTTCTTATGTTGGCATTACCTATTTTCACGGCCAGTCACCCGGCAACTATCGTCGGCGTACGTGTGCTTAACTTCTGTGTTCGGGATGGGAACAGGTGGACCCACACGACAATCAATACCAACTATTCACTTTCTGGAATTGGTGACCCATACCGGATTCGAACCGATGTTAACGGCGTGAGGGGCCGCTGTCTTAACCACTTGACCAATGGGCCATTGGTGCACCTTCAGGG
>JAZNFH010000043.1:0-6845 GCA_045589055.1 Faecousia sp.
GACCGTGAGGATCCTCCCGGTCGGCTTTGCCATGCCTGAAATAATCCAAAAACGACTCTTACCTCGTTAAATACAGACTAAAACTGCCTCGTAGCAAAAAAAGAGGACTGCTGCAAAACTTGCGTTTTGCAACAGTCCCTTCAAAAAGCTTTAGCTTTGCCAAGTCCCGCCGCAGCGGAAAGCCTCCCTTGTGCAAAAGGGAGGTGGCAAAAATCTTTGATTTTTGACGGAGGGATTGATCTCATAGTGACAATCCCCCAGTCACCGCTGCGCGGTGACAGCCCCCTTTGCACAAGGGGGCCTTCGGTGCGCTCATAACCGCATCTGCGGTGGCAGGGCAGAACATGCGAGAGAAAGATATTTCGACGAGCCTATAGGCTCAGCCAAGGACATGCCCTAAAGGGGCTTGTGCAAACCGGGGCTGCAGACTGTAGAAAAACCCCTGCTCAGCAGACTACAGGAGAAGCAGAGAAGAGGCTGCCTAGATGTTATTTTCCCATACAGCATTCTCTTACTGGAGATCCTGCAGATCTGCCGCGGTCATATCGAAATCGTTTGCGAAATTCTCAACGGCCAGATCGTTGTCAATTGCTGGGAAGACGGGAGGAATCTTGTCCTCTGCATGGGGTACACTGTGATAGACCTTACCGCCTGCACCTGCAATCAAGGGTTTTGCATTCACTTTTCCGGATTTTGCTTTGCCGCTGATGAAGGGAACGGGAGAAACGGTATTCTTTTCGTGTTCCGGTTCTGGACGCTTCATTCCTTTTTTCGCCATAAAAATCACCTCATATTTAGTATGAAACAAAAGGTGTTCATAAGTCAGGAAATATATGGCTTGCTATAGAGATATTAGCATCCGCACTGTGTGCAGATGCTAAGTGGCGAGACTCGAACTCGCAGTATCCTGGTCCCAAATAAGTAGTGGAACTTTTTTCTAACATTTTCCGCTCCTTTTTGGCACCTTTTATTCCGGAAAAGCTGCTCTTTGAAACTCTCGTCTCCACTGTTTCCATGTGCTCCAAACCCGGTTATGGTCAAATATGTGGTCAAGCCCCAGTTCTGTCACAGAACCGGGGCGTTCATTACTTCGCGATGAAGTGTTCCACTTTCTTTACTTGGGACATACGGACCTCCCAAAGCGTTGCTTGAACCGTACGACTATCAGGTTCGGGGTCCCAGTTAGGTACATAACGGTTTAGGTCGAAAATCTTATCCCAGGATGCGATGACCTCACCGGTTCGGTGATCGCCATCATTTGCATAAAAGTCATCCCAGTCCTGCTCGTTATCTGCAATATAGTTGTTAGCAAGAATGACATGCCAATCATCAAAATCGGAAAGTAGGAAATCTTTGGTGTCAGCCTCAAAAGTGATCTGCACCATGGGTGTTCCTCTTTTGGCATAGCCAGAGAGACGCAAATCTATGCGTTTCCGTTTGCCCTCCCACTGATACCATGCCCAAACTGGATACTGTACTCCGGCAGGAGCAGGACCAATGCGTTGTTGCATCTGATATACCATCCAGTCATAAGCATCCTGAAAATCACCATCAAAAATTAGGTGGTTGGGATCAGCACGAAGTACACCGGTTTTCTGGAAAACCTCAAACGCAGCTTCGTCTTGAATTGTCCATAGTGTTTCTTTCATAGCAGCCTCGCATGATGATAAAGGTGTTTCTGCGATTGTACCTTACAGGACAGCTTTATTCAAGTCCTTTGTGCTTTCAATTATTGCACCGCTATAAACAAAGAATAACGCTCTGTATAGGAATGGAGTTCAAAATCAAAAAATGATGGGAATGTTTTGCAGTAAAGGGCTAAAAGTCAGATTTTGTCGGTAGAGAGTTTTATGCTCGGAATTATTGCCAATTCTGCAAAGAGGTGATATAATTAAACAAACTATATGCATTTTTGACCTATATGCAACGAGAGCCTAACAATTGTCATTAACTTCCGATAATTTTTGGTTATCAGAACCACAAGGAGGTCCATTTATGAGCCACTTCGTTCCAAAACATGAGATGACTGAGGAAGATATTAAGCTTCAGTTTATTACACCTGCCATTATGGCCAAATGGCCAAACAATCGCATTACTATGGAAACGAAGATTACCGATGGCAAGATTAACCTTCGTGGTAATATGGTTTCCAGACAGAAGCCGAAGAAGGCGGACTATGTCCTTTACATCAACGCGAACAACCCTATTGCGATCGTTGAAGCAAAGGATAATAAGCATACGGTTTCCCATGGCTTACAGCAAGCAATGACCTATGCTCAAATGATGGGGATTCCATTTGCGTACAGCTCTAACGGCGATGCATTCATGGAGCACGATTTTCTTACTGGTCAGGAACGCCAGATTCCGATGGATCAATTTCCTTCTCCTGATGAACTGTATGCACGTTATAAAGCGGGTGCCAATAATGGCGCAGGTCTTTCCCTGGCTGAAGAACAGGCGATTCAGCAGCCCTATTATTCCAGTCAAAACACATATCCGCCAAGATACTATCAGAGAAACGCTATCAATAAGACAATCTCCGCAATTGCAAAAGGTCAGGAGCGCATTCTCCTGGTAATGGCCACCGGAACAGGCAAAACATATACAGCATTCCAAATTGTCTACCGGTTGCTGAAAAGTGGGTTAAAGAAAAAAGTTCTCTATCTTGCAGACCGGAATATATTGGTTGACCAGTCCATTCAACAGGATTTCTCTCCTTTGGAAAAGACGATTCACAAAATCAACTTTGCTAAAGATGATCCTGTTACGATTACTTCCCACGAAGTATACTTTTCTCTGTACCAGCAGCTTGCTGGAAATGAGGAAGTCGAGGGCGACGAGTCTGGAGAAGAAGCAGTTGCACGGTTTGCGTCGCTCTTCAATAAGGACTTCTTTGACCTTGTGATTGTGGATGAGTGTCACCGCGGCTCCGCCAAAAAGGACAGCAACTGGAGAAAAATCCTGGAGTATTTTTCTTCTGCAACGCAAATCGGTATGACTGCAACTCCCAAGGAAAACCGATATGTATCTAATATCCATTACTTTGGAGAGCCTGTGTATACCTACAGCTTGAAAGAAGGAATTGAAGATGGATTCCTTGCGCCTTTCAAAGTGATTAATATTACAACCGATATTTCGGATGGCTGGCGTCCTTATAAGGGTCAGTTGGACATTAACGGTATGCCGATTGAGGATCGGATTTATAACAACAGCGATTACGATTACAATATTATTATCGAAGATCGAATCCAGCAAGTAGCAAGCGAAATCACTGGATATCTAAAAGCAACAGATAGAATGGCAAAAACCATCGTATTCTGTGCTACAGAAGATGCAGCTGAGCGGATGCGTATTGCACTTAATAATCTGAATGCCGATATGTGTCAACAAAATCCTGACTATGTGGTTCGTATTACTGGCAGCGATACGTATGGCAAGAGTAAGTTGGACTACTTTATCTCAGTTTCTGCCAAGTACCCGGTTATTGCAACCACATCCAAACTGCTGTCTACCGGTGCGGACTGCAAGATGACAAAGCTGATCGTTTTGGATGAGATGATTGGCTCCATGACAGAGTTTAAGCAGATCATCGGTCGTGGCACCAGATTACGCGAGAAGGAAGGAAAGACTCACTTTGTGGTCATGGACTTCCGCAATGTTACAAGACTGTTTGCTGATCCTGACTGGGATGGTCCCATTGAGATCGATCCGGGTTTCAACCCAGATCCACCCGTAGGGCCAGGACCAGGACCGGGTCCCGGCCCAGGTCCTGGCCCCGGTCCGAAGAATCCGAAGCCTATTGTAGGGCCGGATGGCTGCACAGTCCGTATTATCAACAAAATTGTTGCAGTTTACGATGCTAACGGAAAACTTCTTCGCCAGGAAAGCATTGTGGACTATACAAAATCCAACATACTGGGCGAGTATGCATCCCTTGATAATTTCATCCGCAGATGGACAGCAGATGAAAAGAAGGAACAGATTCGCAGTCTGCTGCAGGAGCGTGGTATTGATCTGGATGCAATGAAGCAGGATCAGAATATGACTGATGTGGACGATTTTGACTTTATCTGCCACGTTGCGTTTGATCGCAAGCCGCTGACACGAAAAGAACGTGCAAACAATGTGAAGAAAAGAGATTTTCTTAGTAAGTATAGCGGTGATGCACGTGCTGTATTGGAAGCATTGCTGGAGCAGTATATGAATTTTGGCATCAGTGAGATTGAGAGCAAGGATGTTTTGAAACTGAATGCTTTCCGCAAATTTGGAAAACCGGCCAAAATTGCCAAGTTGTTTGGTGGCGAAGCAGGCTACCAAAAAGCAGTTCAGGAATTGGAAGAAGAAATCTATAAGGTGGGTTAATTTCTTATGAGCAATTTGTCTGGGTTTGTAAAAAGGATCCGGGATATCATGCGTAATGATGCAGGTATTAATGGTGATGCCCAACGCATCGAGCAGATCGCATGGATGCTTTTTCTCAAAGTATATGATTCCAAAGAGGATGACTGGGAATTCGACGAAGAAGGCTACCAGTCTATCATCCCGGAGAACTGTAGGTGGAGAAATTGGGCAGTAGATGACCGTTCAGGCGATGCTATGACTGGCGATACACTGCTGAATTTTGTGAATAACATACTGTTTCCCACTCTGAAAAATCTGGAAGTCACACAGGCTACACCAATTAAGAAGGCTATTGTAAAAACCACCTTCGAGGATGCCAACAACTACATGAAAGACGGCGTTCTGCTGCGGCAGATCGTGAATGTTATTGATGAGCTGGACCTAGGCGATTACGAAGAAAGTCACGCGTTTGGCGAAATTTATGAATCCATTCTACGAGAGCTTCAGAGTGCAGGTTCTTCTGGCGAATTTTATACACCTCGTGCAGTTACTGACTTCATGGCAAAGATGATCGACCCGGAGATTGGTGAAAAAGTAGCAGACTTTGCCTGCGGTACTGGTGGCTTCCTGACGAGCTGGCTGAAAGTGCTTTCTTCCAAGGTCAAAACAACTGAAGATCAGGCAGCTTACGATTCTTCAATCTACGGAATTGAAAAGAAGCAATTCCCGTATATGCTCTGTGTCACCAACATGCTGCTCCATGGCATCGATATTCCCCAAATCTACCATGATAACTCCTTGCTGCGAGATGTTCTGGACTATACTGAGGATGACCAATTCGACGTAATTTTGATGAATCCTCCTTATGGTGGCAGCGAAAAGACTGAGGTTAAAAACCATTTCCCTGCGGATCTTGCCAGTAGTGAAACCGCCGACCTGTTCATGTCTGTCATCATGTATCGGCTGAAGGAGAATGGTCGTGCAGCTGTTATTCTGCCAGACGGTTTCCTCTTTGGTACAGACAATGCAAAGGTGGCAATCAAGAAGAAACTCCTGTCTGAGTTCAATCTGCACACGGTTATCCGTATGCCCCACAGTGTATTTGCACCTTACACATCTATCACAACCAACATCCTGTTTTTCGATCGAACTGGCCCTACGGAAGGAACATGGTTCTATCGTTTGGATATGCCTGAAGGATATAAAAACTTCTCCAAAACCAAGCCTATGGAACTGAAGCATTTTGACCCTGTTATTGCGTGGTGGAATGATCGTCAACCCATTTGTATTGACGAGTTTGATAAGGCTAAGCAGTATACTGCCGAGGAAATCGCGGCACGGAATTACAATATTGACCTTTGTGGCTATCCCCATGAGGAAGAAGAAATCCTGCCTCCTGATGAGTTGATTCGCCAGTATCAAACGAAGCGGGCAAGCTTGAATGCGGATATTGATCGGATTCTTGAGCAAATAACAGCTATCCTCGGAATTGATCTTACAGGAGGAAACGACGAATGACTGCACAGCAACTAAAGAATTCTATTCTACAGATGGCTGTTCAGGGCAAGCTGGTTCCTCAAGATCCCAGTGACGAACCGGCAAGTGTTCTTCTGGATCGAATCCGGGCTGAGAAAGAGCAGCTCATCAAGCAGAAGAAAATCAAGAGAGAAAAGAACCCTTCTTATATCTTCCGTGGTGCCGATAATACTCCTTATGAGAAAATCGGCAATAATGACCCTGTCAGCATCGCAGACGAGGTACCATTTGAGATCCCGGATACCTGGGAATGGGTTAGATTGAAAGATCTAGTCGTTAAGGAAATCAAGCGAGGTAAGTCTCCAAAATATGCTGATCGTGGCAGGGTATTTGTTTTCGCCCAAAAATGTAATGTTAAGCAGGGCGGAATTGATATGTCACTGGCCAAGTATTTGGATATGAATACCTTTCCAAAGTATCCTGCTGAAGAATACATGCAGGATGGGGACATTATCATCAATTCGACAGGAAACGGAACGCTAGGCCGTATTGGTATGTTCCATAATACCGATAGAATCAATGATTATGTTATTGTACCTGATTCCCATGTCACACTTATCCGTGTCATGAGCCTAATACAAAGAGATTACCTATTCCATGTACTCAGATACTATCAGCCTTTTCTTGAGGATCAAGGTGAAGGATCGACCAATCAGACAGAACTTAGACCAGCAACTGTGGCGGAGTTATTTATACCTATCCCTCCCGTTGGAGAGCAGAAACGTATTACAGAAAAGCTGACGAAACTGCTACCTTTGGTTGATGTATATGGCGTAAAGGCAACGGCATTGGACACATACAACAAGGAGTTCCCGGTTCAGCTTAAGAAATCCATTCTGCAAATGGCGGTACAGGGCAAGCTCGTTCCTCAGGACCCTGACGATGAACCTGCCAGTGTACTTCTGGAGCGCATCCGTGCAGAGAAACAACGGTTGATCGCAGAGGGCAAAATTAAGCGGGATAAGCAT
>JAZNFH010000044.1:0-5178 GCA_045589055.1 Faecousia sp.
AGTTCCTATTTCAAGGGCGGTATCTTTGGTTTCACCGAAAATCTGGTGTATTTCCTTAACGGTGATTTCCCTGTGGATGATTCTCAAACCAGTGACTTTATGACCACCGGTGCAACCTCCGACCATATCGTACTGGAAGCAGGTGATTTTCTGGATGTTGCCAGCTTCGGCTGCTACAACTTCCTATGGGATCAGGCAGGCGGCTTCCATTTGTTTGCCGATGAAAATGACAGCTACACCCACGATTACACCGTAACTGCCGGTGAAGCGCTGTCTGTAAAGCTGAAGCACTCCTTCTGCGACTTGATGTATGGTCAGTCCTGGGTGAAGGATGCCGCTGACTACGAAGTTTACTATGGTGCTACTTTTGGCGAAGCCGAAGGTAGCGTCACCACCGATGAAAGCGGTTGTGCGGAAATTACTTTCCCCAATGCAGGCACGTATTATGTTTGGTGTGATGGTGATATTGGTATCGACGACGGTTTTACCCATACCACTTGCGAGCATTACCTGGAAACCGGTGAACCCTGTATCGTTTCCGCTCCTGCCTATGCAAAGGTGACGGTTACTGGCGGTGCTGCTCCGGAGGCACCCCGCCAGCCCCAAAGCGTCACCGCTGTGCTGAATGCTACGATGGCACAGCAGGCAGCTACCGTCACAGAGCCCGCATTTGGTACCAATTACGGTGAGTGGACGGTGTTTGGTCTTGCCCGTGGTGGTTATTACACCAATGACAGCCAGTATTTTGCTGACTACTATGAGAGAATCGTGGAATATGTCAACACCACCGCAGCAGGTGTCAATCTGAGTGGTGCGCTGGATAAAAACAAGTCTACCGACAACTCCCGACTGATCATGGCGTTGGCTGCCATCGGCAAGGATGCTACCTCTGTGGGCAACTGGGATCTGGTAGAGGCTTACAGTGCAAACGGAATCAACTGGATCCGTAAGCAGGGTATGAACGGCACTATATGGACACTGATTGCCCTGGATTGCAGCGGTTATGAAACTTCCGATTCCACTATTCGCCAGCAGTGTGTGGACTCCATTTTGTCTGCCCAGCACAATGACGGCGGCTGGTCCTTGGTCACTGCCAAAGCCCAGCCTTCCAATGTGGATATTACCGGTATGACCCTGACCGCTCTGTACCCCTATCGGGATCAGCCTGCGGTAGCCGCAGCTTGTGAAACTGCTTTTAACTGGCTGTCTGAAAGCCAGCTGGACAACGGCGGCTTCCCCTACGGAAAAGGCGAAACCTCCGAAAGCTGTGTGTGGGCCATCGTTGCAGCTGCCACATGGGGCATCAACCCGGATACCGACCCCCGTTTCATCAAGAACGGCAATTCCGCTATCGACAATCTGCTGACCTACTATCTGGAAGATGAAGCTAAATTTGAGCATGGCAGGGGCGCAGGCGCCAATGCTATGGCTACTGACCAGGCTACCTATGCTTTGGTTGCTTATGACCGCTTGATTAATGGAAAGACCGCTCTTTACGACTATTCCGATGTAACCTTTGAGGAAGATACCGTTATTCTGGGCAAACCCACTGCAACTCTGGGTCTGCCTGCACAGATCACTGACGATATAGGCAAGACTTTCAACGCAGTTATCACCCTGGACCAGTGGGATAACACTGCAGGCTATAAGCTCATTGACTTTATTTTGAATGTTCCTGAAGGCTTGAGTGTTACCGGTGTGACTGCCGGCAGCCGGTTAAGCGGTGGCGAGGTCAGCTACCATTTGGACGAAGAAGGCAAACTGCGTGTTGTGTATTTTGATGCAACTAATCACAGCGACATTACCGTTGTAGGCAACGCAGAGGGTAATGCATTCCCCGCACAGTTCTTCACTGTTACTTTCCAGGTGGATGCCGCAATTGCGGGTGAGCAGAAAGCCATCAGCATCGGCGGTATGTCTGTGAAGCTTACCTCCGACTCCAGCGATGAAGGTGCAATGGTAGTCGTGGACACCGCCACCGCAGGTTCTATCGAAGTTGTAAAGGGAATTTCCTACAGTGCAATCTGTCTGTATACCGGTGATGATATTGACCTGATCCCCACTACCAAAAAGGCAGTTGCTGTGTCTGTGGTTGGCATCGAGAACGCTACCAAGCTGACCTACAATGACGACACAAATCAGTACATCTTCAAGTACAGCGCCGAGATCTCAGCAAAAACCGGCATTGCTACCTATGTGGCCTTGGTGGATGCATCCACCCCTATGGAGAACTTCGCGAACAAGCTGAACTTCACCTTGACCGAAGATACTGCAACACAGATCACCTTTGGTGATACCAACGGCGATGGTGTGGTGAATGCACAGGATGCTCTAAATACTGTGGATGCATGGCTGCGTAAGGGCGATGCGCCTACTGATGATCAGATCCTCACCTTGAACGTCAACGGCGACAGCCGTATCAACACCTTCGATGCTCTGGGCATCGTAGAAAAGTTTGTAGATGGCAGCGACCTTGGTGTTGTCACTAAAGCCGCAACCATTACCACCAATCAGTAATTATTCTTTGGGTGGGAGATACACTCTCCCACCCAACCTTTGCGAGGGAGTGTTTCTATGAAGCAGTTTATTAAAAAAAGATGGCCGTGGATTGTCGGTGCCTGTATTTTGATTGCAGCGGTTGTACTACTGCTGGTACGGTGCGGCAACGATCCTGTTTCGGGCGAACCTACCTTGATTGTGGAAACACCTCAAAAACTTTCTGCATCCCAAACGGGCGAGTTCACTTTGGATGTAACTATATCGGATTTGGGAGATGCCCGTTATCCTGCGATGAGTATGAGTATCGCCTTCGATTCTTCCAGACTGGAATTCTTGGGCGTTGAAGAAGGCAACATTTTTATTCTGAGCGATGAAAACAGCACAGGTCAAAAGCTCCCAGACTGGAGCTGCAATGTGCAAAATAGTAACGATACTGGCCGGATCAACATTATGTATCTGGATATGACCGGCGGTAAAAACGCATTTAGTAAGGAATTACTGGCAGACGACTACAATGTGGTACTTCGCCTGAAATTCCGTCTGCGGGGTAGTGTGCGTCCCGGCGATGTCCTTGATTTGATTGTGGAGGATGCCGTATTTGCTGCATCCGACGAAGCCCAAAGTCTTGCTATGACCACTGATGCACTAAAGGTTAAGAACGGCAGACTTGTGATTGGAGAATAACTATGAAACGATTATTCAGCCTTTTATTGGCTTTTACCATAATGTTTTCTCTTTGTGCCTGTCAGGGGAATTTCGGTAGTGTAAACCTGAATGAATCCGTTGAGATCCCCGAAAATGGCATTATCAAAGAAAGCCTTATCCAGCAAATTCAGAGTGAAAATGCCATTGGTGTATTTACCGGAAAATCCGGCGATTACAAATATGAATGGACTATCTTTGGCAGTGATATTAAGGATGCTGTAGAAATTAATCTCGGTGTACAGATTCGTAAGACTACTGAAGGTAATATCCAAGTTCTTCTGCAACAAGTGAGGGCCTTTTGCTTTTCCGCTTTGCTTTCTATTTACCTGGATGAGCAATGGGCTGCCCAAAGCGCAACTGCGTATGTCGGTGACGAGGCATTTGCATCGGTGTCCATTACCGGCAGTAAGACTACCATACTGAATTTCACCTTGGATGGCTCTGTGGATAGTTTTGAGATTCGTCCGGATGCCCTCCCTGAGGACGAAAAGGAAACGCAGGCAACAGAAACGACAACTCCCAACCAGACTCCCTCTACACCAGTAGGCGGACAGGATGACTATCTTTCAACACCAGGACAAAGCGACAATAAGGTCCAAAACGGTGGCAAGGACAAATATAACACAGACCCAGTTCCGGAAGGTAAACCCCAACCGGTAGAACCTGAGGATCAGGAAGTGGACAAAGGAAAAACTTTCACCTGCACCTTCTCTATTGAGTGCTCCACCATTTTGAATAATTTGGATATGCTTGACCCCGACAAGCTGGAAATGGTTCCCTCCGGCGGTGTGATCCTTTCCAAGACCACCGTAACCTTCTATGAGGGCGAATCCGTTTTTGATGTTCTCCAGCGGCTATGCAAGGAAAAGGGCATCCATATGGAAGCTTCCTGGACACCCATTTATAACAGCGCTTATATTGAAGGTATCCACAATCTGTATGAGTTCGACTGCGGCGCACTGTCTGGCTGGATGTATAACGTCAACGGTTGGTACCCGAACTATGGCTGTTCACGCTATCAGTTAAAGGACGGCGACACCGTACAGTGGCGCTACACCTGCGATCTGGGCAACGATATAGGCGGCGGTTATGCCGTTGGTGGATAAAATGCAAGACAGCTTTTCTAAGTATCATCCCCTAGTGAATTTCTTATACTTTACCTTAGTGATCGGCTTTTCTATGGCACTCAATCACCCTTTGGCACAGGGAATCTCTCTTGTCTGCGCGATTATCTATGCTGTGCAGGCAGAGGGGAAAAAGGCAGTGCTGTTTACACTCAAATGGTGTCTGCCCATTATGCTGCTGACAGCCTTTATGAACCCGGCTTTCAGCCACGAGGGCGTGACGATCCTCCTGTATTTCCCCACGGGAAACCCTTTGACTTTGGAAAGTATCCTCTACGGATTGTCTGCTGGCGTGATGATCGCAACGGTATTTTTGTGGTTTTTAAACTTTAATCGGGTCATCACCTCTGATAAGTTCATCTACCTCTTTGGCCGCATTATCCCGGCAATGTCTTTGGTATTGAGTATGACCCTGCGGTTTATTCCTAAGTTTAAGACTCAGCTTAGTAGCGTTATAGATGCGCAGAAAAGCATCGGCAGAGACATTTTGGAAGGCAGCCTTTGGCACCGGACGAAAATTGCGATTACTGTGCTGTCCATTATGGTTACCTGGGCACTGGAAAACGCCATTGAAACCGCTGACAGTATGAAGAGCCGGGGTTATGGTCTCCCCGGTCGCACTGCCTTTTCTATCTATCGCTTTGATGACCGGGATAAGATGGCGCTGCTCTACTTGGGATTCTGCGGATTCTATCTGCTGGCGGGTATGCTTGTATCTGCCTTTGGATTCCGGTATTTCCCCAGTATCCGCCATATTGGTCTGAACACCGTAACCCTTTCGTTTCAGTTTGTATATTTGATTATGTGTTTGATGCCCGTGGTGCTGAACTGGGCAGAGGAGAGAAAATGG
>JAZNFH010000045.1:0-2226 GCA_045589055.1 Faecousia sp.
GCTTGCTATCGGCCTTTCTGCGCTGCTTGCCCGGCGAATGGCAAGAAAAATCGTGGAACCGCTGAACAAGCTGAACTTGGAACAGCCCCTTTCCAATGATACTTATGAGGAGCTTTCTCCACTGCTTCGCCGGATCAATCAGCAGCACTTGCAGATCAATGCTCAAATGCGCAAGTTGCAACGCAAGACCGACGAATTTATTCAGATCACTTCTAATATGCAGGAGGGTCTGGTGGTGCTGGATAAAGAGACCCATATTCGCTCCATCAATTCTGCTGCCATGCGGATCTTTGGAGCAGAGCAATCCTGTGTGGGCGGTAGCTTCTTTCAGGTTAACCGCAGCAACGCACTGCGGCAGGCACTAAATGATGCGCTGGACCGTGGACACGGAAGTGCAGTGTTGGAACTGGAGGGCAGGATCTACCGTTTCGATATGAGCGGTATTCAATCCAATGGCAACCTGCTGGGAGCAGTTATTCTGGCTGTGGATGTGACGGAAGCGCAGAACGCAGAGCAGATGCGCCGGGAATTCTCCGCCAATGTATCCCATGAACTGAAAACGCCTTTGCAAGGTATTATCGGTAGCGCCGAACTGTTGGAAAGCGGTCTGGCAAAGCCGGAAGATACGCCCCGGTTTGTGGGGCATATCCGCAAGGAAGCATCCCGCTTGGTGAATCTGATCGAAGATATCATCCGTCTTTCCCAGTTGGACGAGGGCGTGGAGCTACCGAAAGAAAATGTGGACATGTTGGAAATGGCAGAGGATGTGAAAGCAATCTTGGAAGCCAGCGCTGCGGATAAGCAAGTAACGGTTCATGTTACTGGCACAGGATTCTGCGTAGAGGGTGTCCGCAGAATGCTCCAGGAAATCATTTACAATCTCTGTGACAATGCCATCAAATACAATGTCCCCGGCGGCAGTGTAACGATCCATGCAGAGAGCAACCGTCTGGTTGTCGGCGATACCGGCATCGGCATTCCTGCTGAGCATAAGGATCGGATTTTTGAGCGGTTCTACCGGGTAGACAAAAGCCATTCCAAAGCGTCCGGTGGCACCGGCCTGGGACTTTCTATCGTGAAACATGCTGTCCAGTATCATCACGGTAGAATTGCTTTGGAAAGCGAGCTGAACAAGGGCACAACGATTTCCGTTCTCTTTGATACAAGTGCATAAAGACAGGGAAGGAGCGGTGATGCTCCTTCCCTTAAATTGTGTTATTTAATCATATCCAGAAATGCTTTTGTGGCATGGGATAGCGGCGCGTTTTTCAGATATGCACAGCCAATGCTTCTTTTGGGAAGCGGCGGATCAAGGTCGATTTTCTGGATGATGCCCTTCTCCAGCTCCGCTTTGGAAAACTGTTCGACCACACAGGAAATACCGAGGTGAATGGACGCAAAGCGGATCAGCAGATCGTGTACCGCTACCTCTATCTGCGGATTTAAGGAGATATTCCTTTCGTTGAAGTTCTTTTCGAGAAAATGCCGTGACGATGCGTTTTTCTCAATCAGGATCAGCGGCAGCCCTGCGACTTCCTCCCAGGAATAGGATGCCTTCTTCTCAAAATCCGGACCACAGACAAACACATCGTTAATTTCAAGGCATGGTTCGAACACAAGCTCCTCATCCTCCATCGGCATATTCACAAAGGCCAGATCGGCTTTTCCCTCTTTCACATGGGTGAGCATCTGGGAAGAATAGGAGTTGGCCATTTCGATTCGGATATTGGGATAGGTTGCGTGATACGCTTCCAGATATTTCAGCAGAAAGTGGGTCGTGATCGTATCGCCTGCGGCAATCCGAAGTTCACCAGCTTCCAGATGACGGAGTCTGTCCAACTGCTTTTCACCTTGCTCTATGGAGGTAATCGCACTTTCAACCTTGAGGAAAAGAAGCTGCCCTTCATTTGTCAGGGACACACCTTTCCTAGTCCGGACAAACAGCTGGGCGTTCAGATCACTTTCCAGCTGATGGACACATTGCGAAATGGCCGACTGAGAAATGTACAGGCGCTGGGCGGCAACGGAAAATGAACGGCAGCGAGCCGTTTCATAGAAAATCCGGTAATAATCCAACTTCGTTTTCATATAAGCCCTCCTTATCACTGTTGTAAGTATTGTGTATTTTACTTATCACTTTGTTTGTATTATGATAGCTTCAGTAAGATAAGTCAATAGACGGAGGAGAATTTTATGAGCAGAGTATATGGGACTGTTTCAAGTCGG
>JAZNFH010000046.1:0-27936 GCA_045589055.1 Faecousia sp.
AGGGTCTCGTGGTTGACATTGTAAACGATGGTGGGCAGGTCATTGCCAGCGGGAGCGGAGATAACGACCTTCTTGGCACCGGCGTTGATGTGAGCCTGAGCCTTGTCCTTGGAAGTGTAGAAACCGGTGCACTCCAGGACGACGTCGACACCCAGCTCGCCCCAGGGCAGCTCAGCGGCGTTGGCCTTGGCGTAGATGGTGATCTTCTTGCCGTCGACGACGATGTTGTCCTCGCCAGCCTCGATGCCAGCCAGCTCGTGCAGAGCCCTAGCCATGGGAGCCAGGCAGTTGGTGGTGCAGGAAGCAGCAGAGATGATGTTGTCTTCCTTGGTCAGGGTCTCGTGGTTAACATTGTAAACGATGGTGGGCAGGTCATTGCCGGCGGGAGCGGAGATAACGACCTTCTTGGCACCGGCGTTGATGTGAGCCTGAGCCTTGTCCTTGGAAGTGTAGAAACCGGTGCACTCCAGAACGACATCTACATCCAGCTCGCCCCAGGGCAGCTCAGCGGCGTTAGCCTTAGCATAGATGGTGATCTTCTTGCCGTCGACAACGATGTTGTCCTCGCCAGCCTCGACAGTGTGAGCACCGAAGGGAGCAGCGTAAGCGCCCTGAGTGGAGTCATACTTCAGCAGGTGAGCCAGCATCTTGGGGGAAGTCAGGTCATTGATAGCAACAACCTCAAAGCCCTCAGCGCCGAACATCTGACGGAAAGCCAGACGGCCGATACGACCAAAACCATTGATAGCAACTTTAACAGACATGGTAGATTCCTCCATTTTTTAATTACTGCAATGCAGCATAATAGACTGTTTGATACGGCCTATCGATAAGCCCGTACGGATTCATTATACAATAACGCGTAAATATTGTAAAGTGCCATATTTGTAAAAAATGCGATTTTTTTACAGAAGAATTTGGAATTATCTGCTAAATATTCCGAAAGAATTGCTGTATCCGGTCCCTGGTTGCCCGCACACTGCCCTGAAAGAATCCCGGTTTTCCGCCGCCCCGGCCATCCAGCGCTTTTGCCATCCGGCCGCCCAGTTCCTTTACATCTCCACCGGGACAGGCAAGGCACACATCAAATCTGTCCTCAGCGCCGGAAAATACCGCAGCCGTTCCGCCACAGGCTTCCGAAATCAATTCTGCCAGTTCCCGGACACCGGCAGGGGAGAGATTCTCCTCAAAATGTACTGCCGTTTTCTGTCCACGGTATTGCTCTGCGGTATGCCGGAAAACCGCCTTTTGCAGAGAAGCGGCACGGTACTTTTCCGCAGCCAGCGCATCATTCATTTTTCTGGCAGCCTCTCCCGTTTCCATCAGCTTCGCAGAAAATACCTGGCTGACCTGCCGGTTCTGCTCATACACCCGGCTCAAAAAAGCCAGCGCCCGTCCGCCGCAGGCCATTTCGATACGCACGCCCTGATGGAATTTCACACAGGAAAACAGCTTAATAAATCCAACTTCTCCCGTTGCAGCCACATGAACACCGCAGCAGGCACAGGTATCCACACCGGGGATCTCCACGATCCGCACGGGCCATGGAAGCTGTCGTTTTGTCCGATAGGGTACAGACGGCAGCTCTGCCTCCGCAGGATACCAGCAGCGCACCGGAAAATTCTCCCATACCATACGGTTGGCTTCCGCCTCGATCCATAACAAATCTTCCTGTGGGATCAGCCCATCGAAATCAATGGTGACCACCTCACTGCCCATGTGAAATCCCACATTATGCCATCCGTATTTCCCATGGATAATCCCCGAAACAATGTGTTCTCCGGTATGCTGCTGCATCAAATCAAACCGGCGGTTCCAGTCAATGCTGCCTTCCACCGTTTTCCCCACTTCCAGCGGCTTGTCACACAAATGAATAATCTTCTCATCTTTCTCGCTGACATACAGCACCTTGGCATCCGCCAGTGTGCCCAGGTCACAAGCCTGTCCGCCCCCTTCGGGATAGAAAGCCGTTGCATCCAAGGTGATCTCATATCCCTTTTCCGTATTGACGCAATCGGTAACCACAGCCTGAAAATTTTTCCGGTGGCAGTCTTGATAATAAAGCTTTTCTTCATTCATAATCGTTTCTCCTTCGTGCCATTTGTACCATTGTAGCACACCGGTATTCTTCTGTAAATGATCGTTTATCTTCGTAGGGGCCGATGCCCACATCGGCCCTAATGTACTGCCTTCCCCGGGCCGATGTGGGCATCGACCCCTACGACTTCGTGCGCGTAACGATCATTTATCTCTCTTATTGTAAATTTCTTAATTTTTTGTATCCGGGGTAGCGTTTTCGTGGGAATTGTGTTATCATGTTTATAAGTATACCATAATGGAGAGAGAATGCTATGTTGGAACTTTTGGCTCCCGCCGGATCTATGGAAGCCCTTCGGGCGGCGGTACAAAACGGAGCAAATGCCGTCTATCTTGGCTGCGGCACTTTCAATGCCCGGCAAGGGGCAAAAAATTTCACGCCTCAGACCTTAACGGAGGCCGTTAAGTACTGCCATATCCGGGGCGTTGCTGTACATCTTACTTTAAATACCCTTGTTTCCGATAAGGAAATGCCCGATCTGATCGATTTGATCCGCCATGCTGCCCTCAGCGGCGTGGATGCATTTATTGTGCAGGATTTGGGCGTTCTGCAGCTGTGCCGTCAGATTGCTCCTCAAATTTCCATCCATGGTTCTACCCAGATGACCGTTCATTCCTTACCCGGCGTTTTAATGTGTGCCGGCTGGGGCATGACCCGGGTAGTGCTCAGCCGGGAGCTGAGCGTGGAAGAGATCCGGTATATCTGCCGCAATTCCCCTATTGAAATCGAAGTATTTGGCCACGGTGCCCTTTGTATGGGCTACTCCGGCCAATGCTACCTGTCCGCAGCCATCGGCGGCCGTTCGGGCAACCGGGGCCGCTGCGCACAGCCTTGCCGGCAAAGCTACGGCTACGGCCGTTGGGAAAATAAGCACCCGCTGAGCCTGAAGGATAACTGTCTGGTACAGTATCTGCAGGCGCTGGAAGAAATGGGCGTTGCCTCCGTTAAGCTGGAAGGCAGGATGAAGCGCCCCGAATATGTTGCCACCGTCACCCGGGTCTACCGGCAGGCACTGAATACCGGCAAAGTCACCCGTCCCATGATGGAAGATCTGCATACCGCCTTTAACCGGCAGGGGTTTACCGACGGTTACTACACCGGTAATATCGGCAGAGCCATGTTCGGCATTCGGGAGGATACCGCAGAAGATGCCGCATGGCTGAAAGAAGCCCGACAGAGCTATGAAGCCACAGAGAATTCTCTGGTTCCCATCCGTTTCCGGGCCGAAATTTCCCGCCGGGAAAGCGTTTTGACTGTTACGGATCCCGAGGGACATGTCTGTTCCGCCATCGGCCCTGGTGCGGAACCTGCCCGCACCCTTCCTTTGACACCGGAAGCACTGACGCAGCGGCTGCAGAAAACCGGCGGTACCCCTTATGCCTGCGTGGATGTGTCCGTAAAAATGGAACCGGGTCTGATTCTTTCCGCTGCGGCTGTCAATGGTCTGCGCCGGGATGTACTGAATCAGCTTACCGCCATTCGAGCCAGACGGGATCCGATCCATCTTTCCAAACCACTGAAGCTGCCCCATCTTTCCGGTAACCACAATTCCCCGGAGCTTACCATTCAGGTCACCGCTAAAGAGCAGGTTACAGGACGGATGCTGAAAATGCAGCCGGCTGTGCTGTATATTCCTGTGCATCTGTTGGCGGAAGACCCCGGTTGGTGCCAGCAGCTGTGCAGCAAGGTGCATGTCTGCGCCGTTCTTCCCCGAATTCTCCACGACGGAGAGCTGTCCAAGCTGAAGCAGAATCTCTTTGCCCTGAAATCCTTGGGCGTAAACGAAGCTCTGGTGGGAAATCTGGGCCACTTGATCCCGGTACGGGAGTGCGGTATGCGTGCCCGGGGTGACTTTGGCTTGAATCTGTACAACTCCGGGTCCGTAAACGCCGCACGGGAACTGGAACTGCGTTCCGCAACCCTGAGCTTTGAAATGACACTGCCCCAGATCCGGGATGTCAGCAAAGCCGTTCCCTGTGAGCTGTTGGTATATGGCAGATTGCCGTTAATGGTAACGGAAAACTGTCTGATACAGGGCAGAACCGGCAGCTGCACCTGCCACCTGGCATCGATCAAGCTGGTAGACAAGACAGGCGCGGAATTCCCTGTTATTAAGGATGGCAATTCCTGCCGAAGCGTTCTGCTGAACGGCAAAAAACTGAATCTCCTGGACCGCCAGAACGATCTGGAGCATCTGGGTCTTTGGGCCGTTCGGCTGTATTTCACCACAGAAAATCCCAGAGAGGTAGACCATATTCTGGCCTGCCGTACCAACCCCACACCCTTTGATCCCGGTGCCAATACCCGGGGACTGTATTTGAGAGGACTCGACTGATTTATGCAACTGATCTTAGCTTCCCAATCCCCCCGGCGGAAAGAACTTCTGGGCCTTTTTCATATTCCGTTTACGGTTCGGGTAGCGGATATCGATGAAACCATGGACCCCGCCAAAGACCCTGCAGAGGAAGTTGCCCGGGTCAGCCGGGCAAAAGCCTTTGCTATTCCCCGGCAGCAGGATGATGTAATCATTGCTGCCGATACCATTGTGGTACTGAAAGATCAAGTTTTGGGAAAGCCAGCAGACACGCAGCAGGCAGAAGCCATGCTGACCGCCCTTTCCGGCCGGGATCATCAGGTGATGACCGGCGTTACGGTTCTGCGTGGAAACACATGCCTGACCTGCACGGAGATCACGGATATTCATTTCCGTCCCCTTACCCAACAAGAGATACGGCGCTATGTTGCCACGGGAGAACCCATGGATAAGGCCGGTGCCTATGGCATTCAGGGGGGTGCCGCCCTCTTTGCCGAGAAGATGCAGGGTGATTATTACAATGTAATGGGACTGCCCGTATGCCGGCTGTTTTTAATGCTGCGGGAAATTGCCCCGGAACTCATGGAGGATACGCAATGAAACACTATTTATCCACCCGTGTGCGGGTGATTCTGGTGGTAGCCGTACTGCTGGCAGCGCTGCTGGCCGTCATTAGCAATCTGACAGGCTTGAATATCGGCTCTTCTGTGGTGCAGGGGATTATAACACCCATGCGTACCGGTGTCAGCAAACTGAAAGACCAGGCGGAGCAGCTTTACAGTTATATCTTTAATTATGAAGCGCTGTTGGCGGAAAATGCCGCTTTAAAAGAGAAAATCGCCCAGATGGAAGACGATGCCCGTATTGCAGACTCCGTTTCCCGTGAAAACGCCCGGTTAAAGAATCTTCTGAATCTGGTCAGCACCCACGAGGATTATAAGCTGGTGGATTCCTATATCATTGCATGGAGCTCCAATGACTGGTCCAACACCCTGACCATCAACCGGGGTTCCAATATGGGCATTGAAGTGGGTATGTGTGCCATCACCGCCAACGGTGAAGTTGTGGGACAGGTTACAGAAGTGGGTTCCAACTATGCGGTGGTGAAGACTATTCTGGACTCCTCTCTGGGTATCAGTGCAACCATTGCTTCCTCCGGCTACAACGGCATGGTGCAAGGCAACTATATTGAAGGTGAAGAGGGTCTGCTGCGAATGAACTACCTTCCCAGTGCCTCGGTCATCCGAAATAACGACCAGGTGGTTACCTCCGGTTCCACCACCTATCCCCGGGATCTGATCCTCGGCTATGTCATTGACGCAGGTTTCGCCGACACCGGTGTAGCCAAGTATGCACTATTACGGCCCGCTGCCGATATTGATACACTGGAGCAGGTATTTATTCTGACCGAATATAATGCGGGGTAACGCCAATGGCAAAACGAAAATACGAGTTTCGACCCGATAAAACCCAGGCAGGGCTGCTTAATAAGCTCTATCTGACCCAAAAGCAGCGCATTGCGCTGCTGCAATGGCTGCTGTATGCGCTGATACTGCTTGTTTTATCTTTAATTCAGGATGTGATTTTGTGCCGAGCCAGCATCTTTGGTGCTACCACAGATTTAATTCCCTGTGCCATCATTCTGATCTGCGTACAGTTGGGTGCTGACCGGAGTGCTGTTTTCGCGCTGGTCGCCGCCCTTCTGTACCAATTCTCCGGATCGGCGCCGGGGTATTATGTGATTGCGCTGATTCCCATTCTGGCACTTCTTGCCGCTGTAGTTCGTAAAGCACTCTTCCGGAAAACCACCAGTTCTACACTGCTATGTGCCTGCATTGCCGTATTTTTATATGAACTGTGTATTTTTGCCGTTGGTCTTCTGTTTCAGAACACCGCCCTGTTCCGGCTGATCCGCTTTCCCATCACCGCAGGGCTTTCCCTGCTGAGTTACCCCATCCTGTATCCGCTGACCAATGCAATTGAAAGAATCGGAGACACCCTATGGAAAGACTGACCCAATTCCGCGCCCACGCCGTTCTTCTGCTGTTCTGCTGTATTCTGGGCCTTTTTGGTTTTACACTGTACGACAAGCAGGTATATGAAACCGGCGGCGTTATCGACAACTCCACAACCTATGTTACATGGACCTATGTAAAAGCAGCCCGTGGTGACATTCTGGACCGGAACGGTAATGTGCTGGTGGGTAACCGCGCCAGCTATAACCTAACCATTAACCACTATGTTCTGCGAAGCTCCGAAGGCCCTAACGAATCCATCTATAAGCTGGTAAAGCTCTGCCAGGAGCTGGGTATTGAGTATACAGACCATTTCCCCATCACCCGGGAGCGGCCCTACACCTACACTCTGGATGAATATAATTCCGCGTGGCAGGGCTATTTTCAGGTGTTCCTGCAAAACCGCGGCGCGCTGGATTCGGATATTTCCGCGCCGCTGCTGATTGAGCAGCTTCGGAAGAGCTACCGGTTCCCGGAGGAATGGACTGATGAAGAAGCACGGCTGGTGCTGGGCATCCGCTATGAACTGACGCTCCGGGACTGCGTCAACCTGCCCAACTACATCTTTATTGAAGACGCATCGGACGAAGAGCGTGCCGCCATTCTGGAATTAAATATCCCCGGCTTGAGCGTGGAAGCCTCCACCGTTCGGGAATACCACACAGATTATGCTGCCCATATTCTGGGCTATGTTGGCCCCATGAGTCCGGAGCAGTGGGAGCATTATAAAGAGCTGGGTTATTCCTACGATGCGGAAGTGGGTCAAAGCGGCTTTGAACTGGCCTTTGAAGAGTATCTGGCAGGCATTGACGGTATCCGTGCCGATACCATGATGCCCGACGGCACCCTTGTAAAATCGGAATACAAAACAATGCCTGTGGCCGGAAAAAATGTGGAAGTTACCATCGATATCGGTCTTCAGCAGGTTGCTGAGGAAAAATTGGCTGCCACCATCACCGGTCTGCGGGATGATCCCACACCTGAAGCCAAGGGTAAGGATGTAGAGGGTGGCTCTGTTGTGGTGATGGATCCCAATACGGGCGAGATTTTGGCCTGCGCCAGCTACCCCACCTACAATCTGGCAACCTTCCGGGAAGATTACGATGTTTTGAAGGAAGATCCCTTGAAACCCTTGTACAACCGGGCTCTGCAAGCTGCCTATCCTCCCGGTTCCACCTTTAAGATGACCATGGTAATCGCCGCAACCCAAGCCAGCATCATCAATATGGAGTCAAAGATTCAGGACTTGGGTGAATTTTTGAAATACTGGAAAACCGCAGGTTTTAAAGCGTCCTGTCTGGCCTTCACCTCTGCCGGCACGACCCACGGTCATATCAACGCCAAGGAAGCACTTTGCGTATCCTGTAACTATTTCTTCTATGAACTGGCGGACAGTCAAGGTTTCTCCTGGGAGCATATGGATGCCGCAGCAAAGGGTCTTGGCTTAGGCGAGCCGACAGGTATTGAACTGCCGGAAAACCAAGGACGCCGTGCAAATCCCGAAACAAAGAAGAAGCTTTACGGCAAGGACCAGCAGGCATGGACCGCTGCGGACTCCATTACCTCCGCCATCGGCCAGTCTGACCACCGCTTCACGCCGTTGCAGCTTTGCGTGTATGCATCTACTTTGGCTAAGGGCGGCACCCGGTATAATGCCACCTTCCTAAACCGCGTAGTCTCCACAGACTACCGCAGTCTGATTCTGGAGAATACCCCCCGGGTTGCCAGTGTTATGGAGATTCCCAACGACGCCTACCTCTCCTATACGGAAGGTATGCAGATGGTTGCCCATTACAACGATGGTAAGCTGAAAGGCACCGGCTATAATATGTTTGCCGCCTATCCCATAAAGATCTGTGCCAAAACCGGTACCGCACAGACCGGTGTTCGGAATCAGGATGATAACGGTGCGTTTGTGTGCTACGCTCCCGCAGAGAATCCCCAGATTGCCATCGCCGTATACGGCGAAAAAGCCGGCAGCGGTAGTGCCATGGGTGCCGTGGCAAAGGGTATTCTGGACAGCTTCTTTGATGTGGGCGAAGCCGGAGAGATCATTACCTACGAAAACACAGCCAGTTAAGGCGTGAATTCGAGCATTACCATGGCGGAAGCCATGCTGCCGGGCATGACCCCCACCCGCCAAGACCTTCACAAGCACGCAGAAACCGGTTGGCTGGAAATGCGTACTTCTTCCATCATTGCCCGGACGCTTTCGGATCTGGGATACAAGGTGTTGGCAGCGGATGCCGTTAAAATCTTCTGCCGCACCGTTGCAGATATCATGAAATCAGATATGCTTCCGCAAAAAATGGCATGTGAAAACCCATGCCATTTTTATTTTTCAATAATTTATTATTGACTTTCGATAATATTTATGGTAATCTCTTCCTACCAGGAGGTGCTTAACATGTCTTCACAATTATCTGCACGCTTCACCCTTTGGTGCAGCCGCATCATCGCATTGGCTGTCATCGTTTTGATTTTTCTGTTTCCCGGGCTATTGGACTGGTACCAAGGTTTCCGTCCCTTAGGACTTCACGGAGCAGCAGCCGTCTTTTTCGGGTTTTACCTGTGCGTACCCATCGTTCTATATGCCCTTTGGTGTGTTGACCGGATTATTCGGAATCTGCTGCAAGAACAAGTATTCATTTCGGCAAATGTCCGGTATGTCCGCCGCATCCGCTGGTGCTGCGCAGGTGTCAGTCTGATCTGCCTGCCCGCTGCCTGCTTCTACCAACCGCTGATTTTTATGGTCGTGATTATGGCCTTTTTGGCGCTGGTCATCAGTCTGGTGAAAAATATTCTTGCCGCAGCCGTGGAGCTGCGGGAAGAGAATGACCTGACCATTTAGGAGGCTGCCATGGCGATCATTGTAAATTTGGATATCATGCTGGCAAAGCGGAAAATGACCTCTCTGGAACTTTGCAACCGTATCGGCTTGACCCCCGCAAATCTATCTATTTTAAAGACCGGAAAAGCAAAGGCGGTACGCATGAGTACCTTGGAAGCCATCTGCCGGGAACTGCAATGCCAGCCGGGAGACTTATTTAGCTATCAGGAGGATTGACTTATGGAGCATGCACAGGATCAAACCGCAAAAGCCTTTCCTGTGGGAAAACGGGAACTTGGTTTTGGCATTATCCTATTGTTGGCAGGTTTATTGCTGGTAAACAGTATTCTGCTTGGTGGTTTTTCTTTAGGCTTTGCCATTGGCTATATCCTTTGTCTGCTTTGCAGCATACTGTATCTGGTGTGCAGCGGCCGCAAGCCAAGTGGGTACAGCATCACACTGCTTAGTCTCAGTTTTGTAATTGCAGGTTCCTTTGCCCGGTCCGATGACAGTCTGGTAAAGCTGGTAATGGTCTGCTTCCTGCTGGTCAGCACCAATCTGGGCCTGTGTCTGTTGGCAGGAAAGAACCGGCATACCCCCGGCTCCGTCCGTTCTCTGGAAGATGCCGCAGCCACTCTGTTTTCCCTTGGTGTCGGGGAACTTCCCGCATCCTACCGGGGACTGCACAATGCCTTCCGCCGCAGCGGCACCATCGGTCAGAAAAGCGGCGCTATTCTCTTGGGCCTTGGGATCACGGTTCCCGTGCTGCTGATCATTATTCCGCTGCTGATGCAGGCAGATGCCGCTTTCGAGGGTATGCTTCGCTATTTACCCGCGTTCTCCTTCGGAGAATTTTTCGGTACCGTTACCGTTGGTGGTTGTCTGGGGTTTGTCCTCTACACACGCAATACGGCTTTGCAATACAAGGAAAGTACCCCCACTGTCCAAAGAACCCACAAAGGTATCCCCATTTTGACTGTCAATACGGTTTTGACTGCCATTTGTCTGGTATATTGCGCCTATCTTGCCAGCCAGCTGGCCTACTTTACCGGCGGTCTTTCCGGGGTTCTGCCGGAAGACTATACTCTGGCCCAGTATGCGCGCCGGGGATTTTTTGAAATGGCATGGCTGTGCGCCATTAATCTGAGTATCATCATTTTTGCTCTGTCCACATGCGCCAAGGAGCAGGGAACCCCTCTCAGCACCCGTCTGCTGAGCCTATTTATTGGAATCGTAACCCTGTTTTTCATCGTTGCCGCCAGTGCAAAAATGATTCTCTATATCGATACCTTTGGCCTGACGCGGCTCCGGGTGCTGACACAGGTAGTCATGGTATTCTTTGCAATTGTCACCATTCTGGTATCCGTTTGGCTGTTTGTTCCGAAACTACCCTATATGAAGGCCGTAATCATCAGCGCGCTGCTCATCGGCGCCGCTCTCAGCTGGGCGGATGTGGATACGCAGGTTGCCCGTTATAATGTGAGCCGGTATTTATCCGGACAGGCAGAAACCATCGATGTGGATTACCTGAATTCCCTAGGCAGCGGAGCAGTGCCGTATTTACAAAAGCTTGCAGAGGAAGCACCGGATACAGCAGTATCAGATTCTGCTCAGTTTTATATCGAAAACACCTGTATCGCTGCGCCGGAAGATTTCCGGGATTGGAATTATGTAAACCACATTGTCGCAAAAATCCTCGGCGTTCCGCCATCGGCAGCCACTGACACTCCGCATCCTTAAAACCGGGGCACCTTCTTTCATGAAGGTGCCCCAATGTCATTTATTTTGTGGGTTCTTTTACCAGCATAGGTGTCATCAAGGGTTTTCCAAAAGCTTCCACAAATCGTACACATTTTACCAAAAATGCGTAGTAGATGGGATACCCACTGCCGTACAGGGTTTCTGTATTGGCCATGCCCTTGGAGAGGATTACATCCGCACTGTCCATGGCGGCCTTTGCTTCCGGACTCAGCTGCGAAAGCTCCGTACCGCTGACCAGATTGCCGTTGTCGATCACAGGGAAGGGGAGACCGACGATTTCCGCGTCCTCCCGGGTGGCATCATTGACGGTGTTACCGCCCCGGACACAGAAAGTAATCTTTAAATGGGGATAGGCTTTTTGAATTTCCTCCGCAAAGACCCGGTCCATACCGATCTCACCGGCATTATCCGTTAAGTACAGCAATTTCTTTGCTTTTTGCAGATCTTTCTTCAGCTGTTCGTACACCTGCAGATCCAGCTTCATCTGCATAGCTTCCGCCAGCATCTGTTCCATTTTTTCAAAGCTGACTGCACCCTGCAGTGCTGCAAAATCCAGATAGTTTCCCAAAATTGCCAACTGCAGACCGGCGAAAACCGGGTCCGCCGCCTTGCGAACCATAGCCTGCATCTGGTCAAACCGCTCCATGACAAACTGGTTGGCAAGGCGTTTTTCTTCTTCGTACTGGTTGTCACCCAGACCGTAGTATTTTTGAAACAGCTGCGCCACC
Organism: Faecousia sp.; assembly: GCA_045589055.1. GTDB lineage: Bacteria > Bacillota > Clostridia > Oscillospirales > Oscillospiraceae > Faecousia. The sequence goes on from JAZNFH010000046.1 coordinate 11,747, forward strand.
TGCGGACTATACCAGGGAGAACTGACTCCCTCCGGCGCATCCAGATACATGCGCATCAGCGCTTTTCCAAATTCCAATGTCTTCGGGCCATCATCCAATGCCTGCGCTTTTTTCATGTACCGGTTAAAATGGCACATCAGGCAGGCAGCCGTTACAGGAAGGCTCATAGTGACACTCCTTTATCCAAATGGCGCTGAATCCGATCGACAATCATATCCAACGCCACATAGTTCTTGCCGCCCTCCGGTACGATGAGATTGGCATATTTTTTGCTGGGTTCCACATATTTTTCATGCATCGGCTTGACGGTTTGCTGATACTGGGTCAGCACCGACTCTAAGGTTCTGCCCCGCTTGTTTACATCCCGCTTGATCCGGCGGCACAGCCGCACATCCGCATCGGTATCCACAAAAATGCGGATATCCATTAACTCCCGCAATGTCTCGTCGGCAAAAATCAAAATACCCTCCACGATAATCACCGGCCGTGGTTCGATCCGCACCACATCGGCGCTGCGGTTATGTACGGTGTAATCGTACACCGGGCAGTCAATGGCCTGTCCTTGGCGAAGGGTGTCCAGATGACGGGCCATCAGATCTGTTTCAAACGCAGCCGGCTCATCGTAGTTAATAAGGCACCGCTGCTCATAAGTCAGCTCGTCATGGCGCTTGTAGTAATTATCATGGCTGACGACCGTCACATGGTCACCGAATTTCTCAACCAGATTCCTCATTAAGGTCGTTTTACCACTGCCGCTGCCACCGGCAATACCGATTACCAGAATCTCATCCATTGTCTGTCTCCCCATAAAGCTGCCTGGACAGCTCCAACATACGATCATCTTTTATACTGTTTTGAAATATCACCTGGCCGGGACCTTCGTACAGCAACCCCCTGGCCCGCAGCAGGTGCATCGTCTGGGCGGCTGTACCTTCACCGCCGTCCAAAAGCTCCGTTTCGCTGCCCAGCACCTTCTGGATCATTTCCTGCGCAAAGGGATAATGGGTGCAGCCCAAAACCATCGCGTCCAGTTTCCCACGATAGGGTTCTAAGAGCCCGCGCAGCAGGTCTTCTCCCTCCGGACCGTTTTGCTTTCCGGCCTCCACCAGGTCCGCAAGGCCCGGCGCGCTGATCAGCGACACCCGGCACCGGTCCGAAAACCGTTCCAACAGCCGTTGGAATTTCTCGCCCCCCAAGGTCACAGGGGTAGCCATCACGCCGATATGACCGCCGGGGTACTTGTCCGCGCCGGTCTTCAGCGCCGGTTCGATACCGACTACGATCAAATCCGGATAGGTTTTGCGTAGGGTATCGATGGCCACCGCGGTGGCTGTGTTACAGGCCACCACCAATGCCTTGACCCCCTGATCTACAAGCCGCCGGGCCACTGCCAGAGCCAGGCGCTGGACTTCTTGAGAGGATTTAGTTCCATAGGGGGCATTGGCAGAATCCCCAAAATACAGATACCGCTCATTTGGCATACGCTTTCTGAGCTGTCGCAGCACACTGATGCCACCCACACCGGAATCAAATACCGCAATATAATCAGACCGTTTTGCCATTGCCATCACCTTCTTTTCGTGTCTTTCCCATTGTAGCAAACCGGGCCCTTTCTTGCAAGACAAAAATGCAGCGTACCGCTTTTTTGCGGTACGCCGAATTCTTTATTTAGTTCCGAAAATACGGTCGCCGGCATCACCCAGACCGGGAATGATATACTTGTGTTCGTTCAGTTTCTCATCCACTGCAGCCAGATACAGCTCCACATCGGGATGGGCCTGCTGTATCACCTCTACGCCCTCGGGGCAGCCGATGATGTTCATCATAGTGATGTTGCGGCAGCCGTGCTTCTTCAGGAAATCGATAGCCGCAACGGCGCTGCCGCCGGTAGCCAGCATGGGATCCACAACAAATACTTGGCGGTTGGCAATGTCATCGGGCAGCTTGCAGTAGTATTCCACCGGCATATGGGTCTCGGGATCCCGGTACAGACCAATATGGCCTACCTTTGCGGAGGGAATCAGGTCAACCATGGTATCCACCATGCCCAAGCCCGCGCGCAGGATGGGAACGATGGCCAGCTTTTTGCCAGCCAGCACATGGCATTTTGCAGTAGCCACCGGCGTCTGAACTTCTACTTCCTGCGTGGGCAGGTTGCGGGTTGCTTCGTAGCACATCAGCGCAGCGATTTCGCCCACCAGTTCGCGGAATTCCTTTACGCCGGTATCCTTATCCCGGAGGATTGCCAGCTTGTGCTGAATCAGAGGATGATCCAAAACATGTACACTTGCCATTGTATCTGTCTCCTTTGTTTTTATTTCTCTTTTTCCAGGCGTTCCCGTTCTGCCTGGGATAATCTAAGATAATTGGGAACCAGTGCCGCAGCATCCGCGGTATCGCCCCGATCAATCATTTCCCTGGCTGCCAACGCAACGCCGGAAGCCCTTTGATGCATCCGGTGCTCTTGCGGACATACCAGATTCGGCACTTCTTCCAAGAGTGTATTATAACACAAAATACTGCCGTCTCCAACTAAAAAAACCGGTTCCCGAAGATTTTTTATTTCTTCTCCCAGTTCAGCCAGCGCAATGGCCCGGTCTTCCCGGACTCTCGTACAATTTCCCGCTTCTGCACGGAACAGCGCATTATATAACTGACTGCGCCGGGCATCCATCACAGGACAAACATATCCCTGCCAAATGCCCATTTGCTTTACCATTGCTTCCAAAGTGGAAACGCCGTAACAGGGAAGCTCCGCACCCCAGGCAAAGCCTTTTGCTGCCGCCAAACCGATGCGCACACCGGTAAAGCTGCCAGGCCCTGCCGCTGCCGCAACGGCTGTCACATCCTTGGCTGTAAAACCACAGCTTCTCAACAAATCCTCAGCCATGGTCAATAATGTCTGGCTATGGGTGAGGCCGGTATTCTGATAGCTTTCTCCCAAAAGCTTCTGTTCATCCATCAGCGCCACACTGCCTGCCTTGGCAGAGGTTTCAAAGGCTAAGATCAGCAAGTTCCGGCCCTCCTTCAATGGTGATGCGCCGGGCATCCTCTCCCAGCTTTTCAATGGTCACGATAATGGCACCTTCCATAGCATCTGCCACATTCTCGCTCCATTCTACGGCACAGACGCCGCCCCGGTCCAGATAATCCTCCCAACCGATATCAAACAGGTCATCGGCACTGGCCAGACGGTACATATCAAAGTGGAACAGGGGATACCTTCCGGAGAGGTACTCATTGACGATGGTATAGGTAGGGCTGGTCACACTCTCTTTTGCGCCCAGACCACAGGCAACTCCCCGTGTAAAGGCTGTTTTTCCCGCCCCCAGGTCCCCTTGGTAGGCGATGACTGTCCCCGGCTTCAGCTGCTTTCCCAGTGCAGCACCGACTGATTCTGTCTGCTCCGGGCAGTGGGTAATAAATTCCATATTCTGTCTTCCTTTATTGTGCGTTCTTCAGCTTCTCTGCCTGATCTGCTGTTGCCAGCGCATCCACGATCTCGTCAATGGCACCGTTCATAATGGCATCGATCTTATATAAGGTCAAGCCTACCCGGTGGTCCGTTACACGGCCTTGGGGGAAATTATAGGTACGGATCCGCTCATTGCGCATACCGGTTCCCACCTGACTGCGGCGCATACCGGTCACCTGAGAGTCAATTCGTTCCTGCTCCATCTCGTAGAGCTTGGATGCCAGCATACGCATGCATTTTTCCCGGTTCGGCAGCTGGGTGCGCTCCTGCTGGCAGGCCACCACAATACCCGTAGGCTTGTGAATCAGCCGCACCGCGGAACTGGTTTTGTTGACATGCTGTCCACCGGCACCGGAGGCTCTGTATACCTGCATTTCAATATCCGCAGGATTGATCTCCACGGAAGCCTCTTCCATTTCCGGCAGCACTGCCACCGTAGCAGTGGAGGTGTGGACACGGCCGCCGGATTCCGTTTCCGGAACCCGCTGCACCCGGTGAACGCCGGATTCATATTTCAGCCGGGAATAGGCGCCCCGCCCGTTGACGATAAAGTCCGCTTCCTTGACACCGCCTAACTCCGTATCGGAGTAGTTTAAAAGTTCAATACTCCAGCCTTTCTGGGCCGCATACATAGAATACATCCGGAACAGGCTGTGGGCAAACAAGGCACTTTCCTCACCGCCGACACCGCCCCGGATTTCCACAATGACACTCTTATCATCGTTGGGGTCCTTGGGCAGCAGCAGAATCTGCAGCTTCTGGTACAGCTCTTCTTTCTGCAGCTTTGCCTCTTGATAGGACTGCTGGCAAAATTCCTTCATTTCCGGATCATTCATCAATTCCAAAGCGTCGGCCATATCCCGCTCTGCCTGCCGGTAGGCCCGGTATGCTTCAATCACCGGTTCCATATCGTTCTTTTCCCGCAGCAATGCCGCAGCCTTTTTGGGATCGTTATAAAAATCCGGCTGCTCCGACTTGGCGCACAACTCCTCGTAGCGGTTTTCCACCGCCTGCAATTTATCCAGCATAGGATTCTCCTCATGATACATTTTTCTTATTGTAGCAAGGATTTATAAAAAAGTAAAGCGCACAGATTTCTCTGTTGATCTCCTGAAAAGAGCAGGGCAAAATCACCGAAACCACCTTTAATAAGATTGCCTACCAGAACACAGAAAAACTTTTAGGCCTTTGTTTTTCGGAATCTCCCTTCGGTATCGCCACGAAGGGAGATTTTTCCGATGATAAAAGTTTTCTGTAAACTTCATATTCTTTTAATAATTTTCCACTTTTTTTCTTCACAATTATCCTTTATGCTATACTTACAAGTGTGAGTTAATTCTTTTTTCTTCTTTATTTCCTCTCCTGTTTTGTTGCAGATCCGCAGATTGGTTATCTGCGGATTTTGCATTTTCTCCTTATGGTATTTTTTGAATATCCCGCCACCTTTTGGGAAAGCTTTCTTAAGAGGTGACGGGATTTTGTTATTGTCGTATATTCGCAGTATTTTTCTCTATCTGATTTTGATTGCAACCATACGCTTGCTGGGCAAGCGGCAGATTGGGCAAATGGAACCTTCGGAATTTGTGGTAACCATGCTGGTAGCCAATCTGGCTTCCATTCCCATGCAGGATGGGGGAATCCCCTTATTTTCCGGCGTTGTACCCATTCTGACCGTTCTGGCCTTTGAGCTGCTGCTGTCCGCCCTGAGTCTTCGCAGTCTTTGGCTGCGCAAACTGTTATGCGGCAAGCCGGTGATACTGATTGAAAACGGCCGCATCCTCAGGGAAAATTTAAAGAAAACCCGGGTCACACTGGACGAATTATCCGGTCATCTGCGGGAAAAGGATGTGTTGGACCCCCGGGCAGTGCAATATGCCATTCTGGAAACCAACGGTAATCTTTCCGTTTTTCCCTATCCAAAGGAGCGGCCTGCCAGTGCAAAAGAGGCAGGCATCTCCGTTGCCAAGCAGTATCTGCCGATCACGATTATTTCTGACGGTCGGATTCTTCCGGACAATCTTTCCTTATCGGGAAAGGATTCCGGCTGGCTTCAGCGGGTATTGGCCGGCTATCACACCACCGTTGCGGATACATGGCTGCTGACAGTGGATGCAGGAGACCACATTCTCTGGTATCCGAAGGAGGAATCCAAATGAAACGGTTATGGATTGGTGTTTCGATCCTTTTATTACTGCTTGGCATCGGAATTGGTATTACCCTCTTTGCCGATCAGGTTCAAACCCGTATTTCCGACATGCTCACCCAGGCAGCAGATGCCGCCCTAATAGGTGACTGGGACACAGCAAAAACACTGTCCGCCACTGCCAGAGATCAATGGGACGCATATCGAAACATAACGGCATCCATTGCTGACCATGAGCCCATGGAGGAAATCGACAGTCTGTTTTCTCAATTGGAAATCTATGAAAAGACCCGGCAAGTCATTTCCTTTTCCTCTTGCTGTGAAGCATTAAGCATCTTTACAAAAGCCATTGGAGAATCCCAGTCCGTCAGCTGGTGGAGTCTGCTGTAACCACACCGGCAGACAAGTCCGCAATTCCCTCCGCCAATGCTGCTGCCGCCACCAGTGCTTCTTCCAGCATATCTCCCGCCGCGCCCACTTCAATCAGCAGCGCGCCGGCAGAAAGATCCTGGTTAAACCGCTCCGTCCGAAAACTGATGGGTCTGCAAATTCCCGGGAAACGCTTTTCCAGCTGCGCGTGGAGTTTTGCAGCCAACGCCAGATTTTGTTTCCATTGGGGATGATGCCTGCCACCGGCATTGGACCCCACCACCATCATCAACTGCGCAGAATTTTCCCCCGACACCGTAGCCAGTGTTTTTAGCTGACTGCCGGAAGAAGTATCCGCCGCATCCCGGTGCAGATCAATCACAAGGCATATCTCCGGATATTCTTTCAGCCATGCCTGTAGGGCCTCCCGGGATTGGATATAAGAATCGTTATAGGATGGATAGTCGTACAAGTTCGTATCATGGATAACCGAAATACCCTTTGCTTCCAGCGCTTCCTTTAGCGCCGCACCAACCCGCACCATGTTATATTGCGTATCCAGGGTACGGTACGCGGCAGATGACACATAGGAATCCTGTGGTGTTTTGGTGTAGCTTTCCGTAGCATGGGAATGGAGAATCAACACACGGGGTACCTGTCCTTCCAGGTTCCATTGCAGCTCCTGCATGAGCAGTGCCGGCACATCGATTGCATATTGGCTGAAATTACTCACCTGCACCAGCTGCGCATCTTCCTCGTCAAAAGACAATCCTTTCTCCTGTGGTTGCGTCGGCGTTTTGGGAACGGTCGTTTCCATAGGTTCTGTTGGAATTGTCACCATCGCAGGCTTGACCACCCGGCCTGTTTCCAGATACACCAGCAGGGAAACCGTCTCCGGGTGAGAAAAAAACTCCGCCAGCGGTGTCGCCAACAACAGCATCAGCCGTCCGGCAAGGATGCTGATAATCGCTATGCATGCAATGTAAATTCCCTTTTCCTTACGGTTCACCGCCGTCACCGTTCCCTTTCAAAAAAATAAAGTGTGCGGCGCCTTGCGCCGCACATTCTCTTTCCTTATTCCGGCCGTTTCCATTTCGGCCTTGTCCGCAATTCCATTCTCAGGTTTTGAAAAAAATGCTCCAGCAAAGCACTGCATTCTGCTTCCCGAACACCGGATTCCACCGCCGGATGATGGTTAAACTTCATAGAAAACAGATCACATACCGAGCCGCAGGCACCGCTTTTGGCATCGGATGCGCCATATACTACCCGGGGAATCCGGGCATTGATAATGGCGCCGGCACACATAGGGCATGGCTCCAGCGTTACATACAGTGTACATTCCCAGAGCCGCCAGCCGCCCAACCGTTTGCAGGCATCCTGGATCGCCTCGATTTCTCCATGTCCCAGAGCGGTTTTTTCCGTTTCTCTGCGGTTTCTTCCCCGGCCCACAATTTCTCCTTTACGGACGATCACGCAGCCCACGGGAACTTCTCCCTCCGCAGCTGCTTCTTTTGCCAGTTCGATTGCCGCATCCATGAAAAAGCTGTCCTCCACAGAATATCACCTCTGTTTTATGATACCCTATCATTAACTGCTGCGTCAAGAGACAGCATACCATGATGAACGGAAAAAATCTGGTGAAATACGCCTTGGTTCAGAAAAAATTAAAAATTTAGGGGAAGACTTTTTTCGATAACTGTGTTATACTATCTAAAGGTATACCCTTACATTGCATTGAAAGGAGACGATTCCTTTGAAATATTGGCGCGGTTATCTCACTGCGGCTATCATCGGTTTCTTCAGCTGGGCGCTGATTGAATTTGCCAAAGCCCACTCCGCACTGATCGACATGGTCTATCCCTATGTCACAAGAATGCTGCAAACCTTGCTGGCAGAGTGGAGCGGGGGCGTCAGCTTCTGTTTATGGCAGTTTTTCGCCATTGCTCTGGTTGTGATTGTTTTAACTTCCATCGTACTCATGATTGTGCTGCGCTGGAATCCGATCCAGGTAATCGGCTGGTATACGGCTGCTGCCAGTCTTTTGTTCTTTCTGCACACCGCGGGCTATGGTTTGAACGGCTATGCCGGTTCCATTTCAGACGATATTCGTTTGCGCATGACAGAATACACCCTCAGCGAAGCAGAAGAAGCCACGGTGTACTTCCGGGACCAGGCCAATACCTTGGCTGAAACCATCCAGCGGGACAGTTCCGGCAAGCCGGTTTATCCCTCATTTGAAGAGCTGGCTGTACAAGCGGAAGCAGGCTTCGATTCTCTTGTATACGACAACGGATACCCCGTATTTGCAGGCACCACCATTCCTGTAAAGCAGCTGGGCTGGGCAGATATGTACACTTCCATGGGCATTACCGGTTTCACTATGGCACTGACCGGCGAAGCCGCTGTGAATCCCCAGATTCCTGTGGCCAGCATGCCCTTTACCATGTGCCATGAAATGGCGCACCGTATGTGCATCGCAACAGAGAGCGATGCCAATATGGCAGCATTTCTGGCATGCCGGGCTAACCCTTCAGCAGAATACCAGTATTCCGCTTATTTTATGGCGTATCTGTACTGCTACAATGCCATTGCCAAACTGGGGACCGGTGAGGCGCAGGAGGCTCTGCAGCGGATCAAATCCGGTCTCAGTGACCAGCTGTATCAGGATCTCTCCGATTACAATACATTCTTCCGGGAAAAGAAGGATGACGCTGCTACACAGTTGGCCGATACCGTTAATGACACCTACATCAAGGCACAGGGTGATGACCGGGGGATCGAATCCTACGGTGCTGTCTGCGACATGTTGGTCAGCTGGCATATCCAGACCATTGTTCTGCCTACGAAGGTAGTAGAAGATACTAAGTTTGACCCCTATGATGAAAGTCAGGTAGATCTGTCCGGAATTGTAAATGCCCGGGCAGAGGAAACGGAGCCGGCGCAGTAATATGGAAATGCTGAAAACCTTACAGGAAGGACTTCCTCTGCTGGGTCTTTCTCTGCCGGAGGACACCCAAAACACCCTCTGCGACTTTGGCAGAGGGGTGGTCAAGCAGAACGAAGTCATGAATTTGACTGCCATCACAGAACCGGAAAAAGTCGCAAAACTGCACCTGCTGGATAGTCTGACACTGCTCACGCTGGCTGACCTTCGGGGCAAAAAGCTGATCGATGTGGGCTGCGGCGCGGGGTTTCCCGGTGTTCCTGTGAAGATTACCTGTCCGGAGGTGCAACTGACTTTGCTGGACAGCCTTGCCAAGCGCATGCACTGGCTGGAACAGTTTCTTCCTCAATTAGGCGTGGAAGCGGAGTTTGTCACCGCCCGGGCAGAGGAAGCCATTGTTTCCCGCCGGGAGCAGTATGACTTTGCCACCAGCCGGGCTGTGGCACGGCTGAACATTCTGTTGGAACTGACTGCACCCTATGTAAAAGTGGGTGGTGCCGTACTGGCGATGAAGGGCACTGCCGCGGAAGAAGAACTGGCGGAAGCAAAAAACGCCATTCGCAAACTGGGTTTGCGTGTGGAAAAAATCCATACATTTCCCTTGGAAGAAACTGCTCACACGGTGATCGTGTTCCGAAAAGTTGCTCCCACCCCCGCCCAATACCCCCGGCGCTACGCAAAGATCAAGCAAGCGCCCCTATAAAGAAACATAGAGCCACGGAAACAAACAGTTTCCGTGGCTCTTCAGCTTTTTTCAAACTTTCAAAAAAGTTAGTAAATTTGGATAGCTTAGTTCACGCCGGCCAGAATCTTTGCCAATGCAGAGTTCTCATCCAGAATAATGGTCTTCTCGCTGCCGTTCAGGCTCTGCTTCAGTGCATCCAAGGCCAGTGTAAATTCGTAGAAATCCTTCTTTTCGGCAGTGTCATAGGCCGCAGCCAGCAGACGCATATACTCCGCCTCACCTTCGGCTTCCAGCTTTGCTGCTTCTGCCTGGGCATTGGATACCATAATATTCACCTGCTTATCCACATCATTACGGATAATGGAAGCCTCATAGTTACCGTCAGCGGTGTATTTTTCAGCCATCTGGTTCCGTTCCGAGATCATACGGGAGTAAACTGCGTTCAAATTGGAGTCCGGCAGGTCAAACTGCTTGATTTTTACATCCTCTACATGGATTCCGTAGGTCTGTGCCAGCGCATTGACATCCTTGGCAATGTTGTCATAGATCTCATTCCGTTTGGCACCGTCTTCCATATTGATGATATCAGCCTGCGCCAGAGTGCCCATAACTGTCTTCAGTTCATTGTATGTCAGCGCGTCCAGACGCTGCTCCGCAACACCGGTAGAACCCAGTGTCTGGTAGAACCGCAAGGGATCGCTGATTTTCCAAAGCACATAGCAGTCAACGGTCATATTCTGCTTATCGGAGGTCAAAACCTCAGAGGGCGGAATGTCATAGAGCATGGTTGCTTTGGTAAAGTATTTTACGCTGTCAATAAAGGGGAGCTTAAAATGGAGTCCCGCCTGATCGGTAGTATCAATAATCTTGGAAAACCGCACGGTACAAGCATATTCATTTTCTCTGACGGTAAACATGGAACCGGATACCAGAATTACTAAAACCGCAATAATGATACCAACCAAAATACCCTTTTTCATATTACTTACCTCCTTCTGTGCCCGCGGTGTTGTTTACCAGCGTATCCAGCGGCAGCAGCATCTGTACATCATTTCCTTCACCGGAGGATGCGTTGATATACAGCTTCACACCGGGCAGGATCTTGGAAATGGCCTCGTAGTACATTCTGGAACGGGTGATCTCAGGATTCTGAATGTATTCGGCATACATAGCCTGGAACATTGCCACTTGCTCGATTGCCTCATTGATTCGCTTCTGTTTCAGATACTCCGCGTTCTGGATCAGCTTATCCGCCTGTGCCTGGGCATCGGGCAGCTTTGCATTCTGATAAGCTTTTGCGTCATTGACCACTGTTTCCGCCTGCTGCTTGGCAGTTTCCACCGCCTTGAAAGCCTCGATAACTTCCAGCGTAGGCGGCTCGGAATCCTGAATCTTCACATCCACCAGCGACAAGCCGATATCATATTCCTCCAGAATGTCCGTTACCAGTTCCTTGACCTGCATCTGGATATTTTCCTTGCCGTCAGTCAAAACAGCATCGACGGAGGAAGAACCCACCACATTACGCACCTGACTCTGAATCAGGTTCCGTAGAATCAGCTCCGGTTCGTTGGAAGAATACAGATACTGCACAGGATCGGAAATCTTGTATTCTACAAAGAAATCTACATTGACAATGTTATAATCGCCTGTGATCATGGCGCTTTCATTGGTTTTTATCTGGTACATACCATTTTTATCGGTATTGTAACCCAGTTCGATTTTCTGATAGACATTGACATCCACCTTTTGTACCTGCTGAATACCAAAGGGCAGCATAAAATGTACACCTGCATCCGTTACATCCGTAACCTTGCCGAAGGTTGTGACCACTGCCTGCTGCTTATCGTCTACCGTGTAGAAGCAGGTACCGGCACCGATCAGCAGCGCCACCACCACAACCACTGCCAGCACGATCTTCCCCAGCTTTTTGGGGTTCAGCGGCTGCTTTTGCGGTTTATTTCCCTGTCCGTTTTCAGGCGGCCATTTGTATGTTTCATTGTTGTCCATTTCAATTTCATCCTTTCTGAATTGTTTGCCGTGATTATTTCAGTTCTTCTACCAACTGCTCCGCAGCTTGACGCATCCGTGCTGCGATCCATGCGGTCAGCATGATTCGAAGAGCCTTTTCTATCCGCTCTCTGGCACCGGACACCGGTTCCCGGTAATCAGACAGCGCCTCTTCCAATGCTTTTTCCCACAATTTCGGATCATCAAGCTGTTTGGCCCGGGCCGCAAGCTTGACAAACAGGAAGTATAAGGCGGCATCATCGATAATATCATCTGCCTCTTCGTCCAGCCTGCCGTTGATATACTCCAGCAAGCCACAGATCGTTTCCAGTGACAATACACTTTTCAGCATATTGATATGAATGATTCTGCAAAGCTGTGTAACGGAATAGTGTCTGTTTTTAGGTGGCGGTAAAAACCCCCGCTTCACCCAATTTTGAACCGTGTAAGGTTCCAGACCGGTAATATTCGCTACCTGCCCCAGCACCATTCCACCGGCAAGAAACATGGAGGAGAATATTTCCTCAATATTATCTGCATCTTCCCGCCGGATCTGGAGTACCGTTCCCGGAACTGTCCATTTCATAGGCTACACCTCCATTCTTTGTGGTGATATGATATTATCATATGGTCACATGATTGTCAAGAACAATTTTAAAACAGTATATTCTTTTATATTAATGAACCTCTTTTTGAAAAAGCTCTTTACGAACGGTCAAAGTTGTTGTACAATGGGGGCAAACTATTTTGAAGGAGGCGCCGCAAATGTATTGTCTGAAATGCGGAAAAGAGATTCCAGAAAAGCAGGCATTCTGCGATCGCTGCCTCACTTCGATGGAGAAATATCCCGTAAAGCCGGATACGCATATCCTGCTGCCAAACCGCAGCACCCCGCAAGTCGTTAAGAAAGCTGCTAACCGCAGAAAAGAACCTACGATGAAAGAACGCCTTGCCCGTACAAAAACAGCTGTAAAGTGGTTAAGTATCGCACTGGCTGTTACGGTTTTTGCTTTATCTTTATCTGTTACATTGTTGGTAGATACTTTGAAATCAAAAGCTACCAACAACACTATTGGGCAAAACTATAATACTGTAGATACATTTGATAATGCAGGCTAATGTTTCACGTGAAACATATCCGGGATACATAAAGGAGCAACATCATGGGAAAACTGATCGCCGTAGTAAATCAAAAGGGCGGCGTAGGAAAAACAACCACCGCAGTCAATTTAACTGCGGCATTGAAAGAGGCCGGAAAACGGGTTCTTCTCTGCGACTTTGACCCGCAGGCGAACGCCACAAGCGGTCTCGGTGTTGAGAAAAAGAAAATAAAGCACAGTGTCTACGATGTTGTGATTAATGAAACCCCTCCACTGGACACTGTAATTACTACAAAATACGGTGATGTCCTTCCTTCGTCTGCTGATCTGGCAGGTGCAGGTGTAGAATTACTATCCATGGACGCACCAAACTATCGCCTGCGGAACGCACTGAACACAATTAAAGATCAGTACGATGTGATATTGATTGACTGTCCGCCCTCTCTGGAACTGCTGACAATCAATGCTTTGTCCGCAGCAGACAGTATCTTGATTCCCGTCCAATGCGAATACTACGCATTAGAGGGTCTGTCAGACCTGATGTCCACGCTCAGAATGATCAAGAGAAAACTACACCCCACATTAGATGTATTTGGCGTTGTATTGACAATGTTTGATGGACGAACCAACTTTTCTACGCAGGTTGCGCAAGAGGTTCGCCGCCACTTCCCCAACAAAGTCTTTGCCTCGGTCATTCCCAGAAATATTCGTCTGGCTGAGGCACCCAGTCACGGCATTCCCGTAACTGCCTATGACAGAACAAGCCGTGGCGCCCAAAGCTATCGGGAATTGGCAAAAGAAATCATTAACAAATTGGAAAACGAGGTGATTTAATTGGCCTCTCAAAAAGGTCTTGGAAAAGGTCTGGGCGCTCTGCTCGGAGACTTTAACGAAGTGCCACAGGAAAAGAGCCCTTATCAGCTGCTTCCCATTTACAAAATCGAGCCAAACCCGGACCAGCCACGCCGGGATTTTGATGAAGAGGAGCTGCAAAGCCTTTCTGCTTCTATTGCGGAACACGGTATCGTACAGCCCTTAACCGTACGGGAAGTCCGCAGTGGTTATTACCAGATTATTGCCGGCGAACGGCGCTGGCGTGCTGCCCGCATGGCAAATATGACAGAAGTACCTGCTGTCATCATAGAAGCGGATGACAAAAAAGCCACTGAATTGGCACTGATTGAAAACCTGCAGCGACAGGATCTGAATCCTGTGGAAGAAGCCCTGGGATATCGAACACTGATCGATGATTACGGTTTGAGTCAAGAGCAGGCGGCGCAGCGGGTTGGTAAGTCACGACCGGCAGTTGCCAATGCCCTGCGGTTACTGAATCTTTGCCCTGAGGTGCTGGAAGCTGTGCGGAAGGGGGCACTCTCAGCAGGACACGCCCGTGCTGTGCTCACACTGAAATCAGAAAAGCAACAGCAGCAGGCTGCGCAAAAGATCTGCGCTTTGGATTTATCCGTACGGCAGGCAGAGCTCTTATGCAAGAATATGGCAAAGGAGCCAAAAGAGCTGCCCACAAAGCCGCTAATGGAAATCAACTATGTGACCGAGTGTGAGAATAGTCTTTCAAAACATCTGGGCCGCGGTGTTAAGATCGTTACCGGTAAAAAGAAAGGTAAATTTGAACTGGAATTTTACGGAGAAGAAGATCTTCAAAAACTGCTGGATGCATTGATGAAGCTATAAGGAGGAAACAAAATGGAAAAGAAGTTATACAAGATCGAAGAGGGCAAAAAGCTTGACGGCGTCTGCGGTGGTATTGCAGAATACCTCAACATCGATCCCACACTGGTGCGTCTGGTGTGGGCGTTGGTAACGCTGTGTACCGTTGGTGTTGGTCTGATTGGCTATCTGATCTGCGCTGTTATTATGCCGAGAAAATCGGAAGTTGTTGGCTAAGCGCCATTTGCATATTTTAAGGAGATGTAAATCATGCTGGATATCAAACGCATTAAAGAAAACCCCGAAGCTGTTAAGGCCGGTCTTCGGGCAAAAGAAGTGGATTGCGATGCAATCGTAGACAAAATTCTGGAGTTGGATGTGCAAGTCCGCGGTTTAAAGACCTCCACTGAAACCAAGACTGCCCAGAAAAACAAGCTGGCAAAAGAAAACGGCAAGCTGTTTGGCCAAAAGAAGGGTGCCGAGAAACAAGGCAAGGATACTTCCGAAATTGATGCCGTTATTGAAGCAAACAAGCAGGCATCCATTGCTCTGGATGCAGAAATCGCTGACGATGCTGCCACTTTGAAGGATCTGAGCATAGAATTCCGCACTTTGATGCTGAGTCTTCCCAACCTGCCGGATGCCGATCTGCTGCCCGGCGGCAAGGAAAACAATGAACCTCTGCGCTATGTAGGCAAGAAGCCGGAATTTGACTTCGAACCGCAGCACCATGTGGATCTCTGCACCAATCTGGGTCTGATCGACTATGAACGGGGCGTCAAACTGGCCGGTGCCGGCAACTGGATGTATACCGGTTTGGGCGCACGGCTGGAGTGGGCACTGCTGAACTACTTTATTGATACCCACACCGCTGACGGTTACGACTTCATTTTGCCTCCTCACATGCTGGAGTACCAGTGCGGCGAAACCGCAGGCCAGTTCCCCAAGTTTGCCGACGAAGTTTATAAGATTGCCAACCCCACCGACGACCGGACCCACTACATGCTGCCCACCGCGGAAGCAGCTCTGGCATCCGTTTACCGTGACGAGATCCTGACTGAAGCTGACCTGCCCAAGAAGTTCTTCGCATATACCCCCTGCTTCCGCCGGGAAGCAGGTTCTCATCGTGCCGACGAGCGCGGCATGGTTCGCGGCCACCAGTTCAACAAGGTTGAGATGTTCCAGTTCACCACCGCCGAAGGCTCCGACGAGGCATTCGAAGAGCTGGTGAAGAAGGCAGAGAATCTGGTTGCCGGTCTGGGCCTGCACTTCCGTACCGTGAAGCTGGCCGCAGGCGACTGCTCCGCTTCCATGGCCCGTACCTACGACATCGAGATCCTGATCCCCTCCATGAACGGCTACAAGGAGGTTTCCTCCGTTTCCAACGCCCGTGACTATCAGGCCCGCCGTGGCAACTGCCGCTACCGCCGTGCAGACGGCAAGATCGACTTCGTTCACACCCTGAACGGCACCGGTCTGGCCACCTCCCGTATTTTCCCCGCCATCGTGGAGCAGAACCAGAGAGCTGACGGCTCCGTGGTGGTTCCCGAGGTTCTGCGTAAGTACCTGGGCGGCCTGGAAGTTATCACCAAGTGATCACTTCAATGGACAATTGACAATGTACAGTTGACAGTTATGGTATGGCCACAGGCCATAATGAAAAAAGTTCCCGAAGGGAACACCTCAACTGTCAATTGTCAACTGTAAACTGTCAACTTTAAAAAATGAACATAAGAAAGGAAATCCAATTATGAAAAAGCCTGCATGGATCGATGAATTTGTTGCTTTTGCCG
>JAZNFH010000047.1:0-14072 GCA_045589055.1 Faecousia sp.
ATTACGCTGTCCACCGGTACGGTGATGGCGTTGGCGACTATGTGCAGTACACCTACCCCCAAGAGTTGCGGCTGCGCCATGCACTATGGCTTCCTGCCGGATACCTGGGTGATGCTTCCTGTTGCGGAAAGCGGCGGTGTCAGCCTGGAGTGGTTCCGTCGCAGCTGCATGAAGGCAGATTATGATGAGATGAATCGGCAGCTTGCCAAGCGGAAGCCCAACGACCTGCTGTTCCTGCCTTACCTGGTGGGTACCAATGCGCCGGAATTTGATCCGGAGGCCAACGGTGTGTTCTGGGGACTGCGGCAGGAGCATGATGCCATCGATATGGCAGGTGCCGTTATGGAAGGCGTGGCCTTTGTACTGCGGAAGAACTGTGATCATATCTCGGCAAACGGTGTGAAGCTCAGCTCCATCATTGCCACCGGTGGCGGCGCTAAAAGCCCGATCTGGTGCCAGATGCAGGCAGATATCACCGGCCTCCCCGTAGCGATCCCCAAGGAAAAGGAAGCTGCCTGTCTGGGTGCAGCCATGATCGCTGCCGTCAGCGACGGCCGGTTTGCAGACTACGCAGCTGCTGCCGAACACTGTGTGGCGCTGCTGCACTGCTATGAGCCGAATCCCACGGAGCATACCCAAAAGAAATACCGCCGGTTCTGCGCGCTGTACCGCGCAGCGCTGGAGATCAACAGTATCAACTGATTACGGAGGAACATACTATGGCAATTCTTTCTCCTTCCATTCTGTCCTGCGATTATATGAACATGAAGCGGGACTTTGACCACTGCAAGGAATGCGGTGTCAAGTGGCTCCATGTGGATATCATGGACGGTCATTTCGTACCGAACCTGTCCTTTGGCTACTCTCTGGTCCAGTCCATGCGTCCTGTCACCGATCTGGTGCTGGATGTGCACCTGATGATCACAGAGCCCATCAAGTATGCAGAAAACTTCTGCAAGGCCGGTGCCGACTATCTGACCATCCATGTGGAAGCCGACACTCCCGAAAATATCAAGAAGACTCTGGAACTGATCCGTTCTTTGGGTGTTAAGCCCGGTATCGTAGTGAAGCCTAAAACTCCCGCAGAAGCTATCGCTGAGTATCTGCCCATGGTGGATCTGGTGCTGGTCATGACCGTGGAACCCGGCTTCGGCGGTCAGAAGTTTATGGCTGACATGATGCCCAAGCTGAAGAAGCTTCGGGAAATGCTGGATGAGGTCAATCCCACTTGCCATCTGGAACTGGATGGCGGCGTGGATCTGGTCACCGGCGAAGTCTGCAAGGAAAACGGTGCCGATGTGCTGGTTGCCGGCTCTGCCTACTTCAAGGCTGCCGACAAGGCTGCATTTACCAAGGCTATCGAGGCTTAATCGACTTAATAAACAGCAAACCTCCCTATGATGATCATAGGGAGGTTTTTGCGCTGTGTTGTGGCGCTTGCTACGCAAATTGGAATCAGTTATTGTTTTGCTTCAATAATATCAAATGTAACGGATATATACTGCACATTCGCTCCGTTCAAACACGGCTGAATCACTTCTTTCCAAAGCCTATATTTACCGGCAGGCAATTCTCCATATATCCATTCCCAATCAATTTGAAATTTTACCTCATCGTTCTTGTCTGTATAGTACCCCCGATCGTCGAATCCATAATTATTTATCACAGTTTTGACTTCGTACCATACACCATCTATTTCTGTCTCGATTTTATACCACTCGCCGTAGATAAAGGATTCTTCATTGGTATCCTTGATTATAACTGTGGCACCTGTAGAAGAAATGTTGGAAATACGTATGCTTACATTTTCTACTTCAGTTGATTGATACATTGATTTGTTTTCGCAACCAACAAACAAAACAACTGTACAAAGTAATGCAAAAATGAACGCGATTAACTTCTTCATACAATCATACTCCTCCGTCAAATGAAATTGGTTTGTCTAAGTGCGATGAAGCAGGACTCAGATATACTGCTGGGTGATCACATCCACCACACCGCGGGTGGTAAGTCGAACTGTGGGAATCACGGGAAGACTCATAAAGGAAAGGGTCATAAAGGGATCGATATCCTTGCTGACTCCCAAAGTATAGGCAGCTTCTTTGGCGTTTTCCAAAAGGGTATTTACCTCTGTCAAAGGCTTGTCGCTCATGAGTCCCGCAATCTCTAAAGGCAGCTCGGCCAAAACTTCTCCGTTTCTGACCACAACAATACCGCCGTGATTCTGGGCGATGCGGTTGACCGCGAAGGCCATATCCCCATCATTTTCTCCTACGCAGATAATGTTGTGGCTGTCATGGGAAACAGAAGTGGCAACAGCCCCTGCTTGCAGACCATAACCATTCAAATAACCAATGCCAATGTGACCGGTATTTTTGTGTCGTTCCACTACGGCCATTTTTAGAATGTCTGCGGCAGTATCCACATGGTTGGCATATCCCCGGTCTTCGGTAATGATCTGCCCCGGTACCATGCCAATGACACCGCGCTGGCGGATGTTTGCAAAGTCGGATGCTTTTAGTACCGGCAGATGGAAAGTATCGTGGGATCGTTGTTCCAAATGGGCGGGAATCTGTGGCAGAGGGAAGTCCTGCACCTGCCCATCTGTGTAAACCAACCGGCCTTTTTTGTAAACCGTGACCACATGGAAATCCTTTAAATCTTCCACAATGGCAAAGTCAGCTAAGTATCCGGGGGCGATGGCGCCCCGGTTATTCAGCAGGAAATGCCGGGCGGCATGGAGACAGGCCACCTGCAGCGTCTGGATGGGATCGGCACCCATAGCCACCGCTTCCCGGCAGATATAGTCGATGTGACCCTTTTCCAAAAGATCACTGGGGTGCTTGTCATCGGTACAGAACATACAGCGGTCAAAGAGCTTTTCGGATTGAATCAAGGGGAGCAATGCTTCCAGATTCCGGGCGGCGGTACCTTCCCGAATCATGATGAATTGGCCCAACCGAAGCTTTGCCATAGCATCTTCTATGTCAGCACATTCGTGGTCGGAGTAGACACCCGCGGAAATATAGGCGTTCAGTTCCTTATCCCGTAGACCGGGGGCATGTCCGTCAATCTTCTTGTGGTGAGCCTGAGAAGCCACGATCTTGGAAACGGTGCTGCCGTCGGCGGCAATGATACCGGGGAAGTTCATCATCTCCGCAAGACCCTGCACCCGGGGATGCTCAAAGAAGCTGTCGATATCCCGGTAGTCCAGATTGGCTCCACTTTCGTCCAGAGGAGAAGCGGGAACACAGGAGGGAATCATAAACCGTACATCCACTGGAAGATCTTCTGTAGCTGCCAGCATATAATCAATACCGTCGGTACCCATGACATTGGTAATCTCGTGGGGGTCGGTGATGACGGTGGTGGTGCCGTGGGGAATTACGGCCCGGGCAAATTCCGCAGGGCTGACCAAGCTGGACTCCAGATGAATATGGGCATCGATAAAGCCGGGACACACGATTTTACCGGTCATATCCGCTTCCGTGATGCCATCATAGCTGCCAAGACCCACGATCAAACCTTCCGCTACCGCAATGTCACGGGTTTCCAGTTCACCGGAAAACACATTGACAAAGGTGGCGTTTTTCAAAACAAGATCAGCTTTGCAGCGGCCTGCGGCCACATCGATGATGTGCTGCTTTTTGATCAGCTTACGGCTGATCTTGCCGGACCAGGTTTCTTTGTATCCCATAAACGATCCTCCCCATGCTATGTTTTTTCTCATAGTATCATGCCACGGAAAAAAAGTAAAATCAGTATATTACATAAAAAAATGCAGCATATTTCGTAACAGGTAAGGAAAACGAAAATATACTTGCAAAAATGGGCAGATTTGGTATAATAAAGGGTAATATCAGAAGTGTTGCCATAAGGAAGGAGATTATCGGGATGGGATTGTTTTCCGGTAGAAAAGCAACTGTACTGAAAAAAAGATACAAACGCTTAAATCCAACCCAGATCATTCCATTGGTTTTTTTGGCGATTATCCTTCTGGGAACGGTTCTTTTGTCCTTGCCGGCATCTTCCCGCAGCGGGGAAAGCTGCGGCTTCCTGGGTGCGCTGTTTACCGCTACTTCCGCGACCTGTGTTACCGGTCTGGTGCTGTTTGACACATGGAGCCAGTTCAGCGGTTTCGGACAGGGCGTGATTCTGGGCCTGATTGAACTTGGGGGACTGGGATTTATGAGTGCCGCCTCCGTTGTTGTATTTCTGCTGCGCCGTAAGGTTGGCTTGAAGCAGAGAATGCTGATGGCGCAGGCTTTGAGTCTGAATGACATGGAAGGCGTTGTCCGTTTGCAGAAATATGTGCTTTTCGGGAGCCTTGGAATCCAGATGATGGGTGCAGCGGTACTGTTTGTTCGTTTTCTGCCGGAATGGGGTGTCGTTACAGCCCTCTGGTGGGGCGTATTCCATGCTGTTTCTGCCTTTTGTAACGCAGGTTTTGATATTCTTGGCTCTGTCCAACCGGGCGCGAATATGATCGTGTTTAACGATGACCCTGTCGTGTGCGTTACGCTGATGCTGCTGATTGTGATCGGCGGTTTGGGTTTCTTTGTTTGGGAAGAACTGGTGCGTGTCCGGAAATGGAAACAGTTCAGTGTGTATACCAGATTGGTTCTGCTTGTGTCCTTGGTGCTGATTCTGGTGGGCGCGGCGGCATTCTGCCTGTTGGAATGGAATAATCCGAAGACCATGGGGCCGATGCCCATAGGACAGAAAATCCTCAACGGATTTTTCCAGTCTGTCACTGTCCGTACAGCAGGCTTCACATCTCTGAATCAAGGCTCCCTGACAGATGCCAGCAAGGGCATCAGCATACTGATGATGCTCATCGGCGGTTCCTCCGGATCCACGGCAGGCGGTATAAAGACTGTAACAGCCGTTATTCTGTTCCTGTTTATCTGGAACCGGGCGAGAGGCAGACAGACGGTGTGCGTATTCAAGCGCAGTATCCATACGGACAAAGTGCTGGATGCTGTGACCATTGTTTCCATTATGGTGATTCTAAGCCTGTTTGGCGCGGTGTTTATCAGCGCGACATCTGCGGTGACCTTTACGGATGGCCTGTTTGAGTCAGTATCTGCTTTGGCAACGGTGGGACTGACTGCCGGTGTTACGCCAACGCTCAGCATTCCCGCGCAAATATTGATGATTTTGTATATGTACTTTGGTCGTGTAGGTGTGCTGACCATCAGCCTGGGCTTCTTGATGGGAGATAAGGCTGAGGAGCGGTTCCGGTATGCCTATACGAATGTGTTGATTGGATAGGAGGAAGCAAATGAAATCCTATGTTGTGATCGGGTTGGGCCGTTTTGGTTCCGAAGTAGCCCGGCGGTTGTGTGAGTTGGGATGCGAAGTTCTGGCAGTGGATACCCACAGTGAACTGGTGCAGCAGATCAGCACCGATGTGACCCATGCGGTGGTGGCGGATGCCCGGGACAAAGAAGTGCTGCGGGCACTGGGCGTGAAGGAATTTGATTGTGCTGTTGTTGCCATTGGCGGCAGTCTGGGTGACAGTGTTCTGGCAACCATGAATGTGAAAGAACTGGGTGTTCCCAGGGTGGTCTGCAAAGCCCATGATGAAACCCACCGGCAGGTGCTGTTAAAGTTGGGTGCTGATCAGGTAGTGATTCCGGAGCAGGAGCAGGCTGTCCGGCTGGCAAGAAGCCTGTCTTCTTATAATGTACTGGACTATATTGAGCTTTCCAGCGAGTACGGTATCGTGGAAGTGCCGGCACCCAAAAGCTGGGTGGGTAAGAGCTTAAAAGAGCTGAATGTCCGGGCAAAGCTGGGGCTGAATATTCTGGCGGTGAAGCAGGGACAAACCATCAATGTTTCTCCTGCCGCAGACTACGCAGTCGGAGAAGCGGATATTTTGGTAGTGCTGGGTGATACCGGCGCCTTGGAGAAGGTGCAGAAGCTGTGACAGAGCAGAGAATTACCGCCCGGAAGAATCCTCTGATTCAGCAGGTACGAAAGCTGCTGTCTTCTCGGAAAGAACGGGAGCAGTCAGGGCTTTTCGTTGCTGACGGCATAAAGCTTCTGGCGGAAGCGGTTCGCTGGTGGCCCGGTCTGGATACGGTGATTTTGTCCGATGGCGTGGAAGTTGAGGTGCCGGACACTGTCCGGGTAATCCGCGTACCGCAGGAAATTATGGAGTATATTTCCCCGATGCAGACACCCCAGGGGGCGCTGTTTCTTTGCCGCCTGCCGGAAAAGACAGAATTTATTCCCAAGCCGGGAATGCTTCTGCTGGACGGCATTCAAGACCCAGGCAATCTGGGTACGATCCTGCGTACGGCAGATGCTTTGGACATTCCGGTGGTTTTGCTGGAAGGTTGCGCGGACCCCTATAGCCATAAAGTAGTCCGGGCATCCATGGGTGCGGCTTTCCGCATGGAAATTGTGCAGGCGGACTGGGCGCAGGTGGGCGCGGCCTGTAAGGCTGCGGGGATCCCTGTGGCAGTGACAGCTCTGACAGAAACAGCCAAGGATATTCGCCATGCAGCACTCAATACCATGGCGGTAGTCATTGGCAGTGAAGGGCAGGGCGTGCGCCGGGAGATTCTGGATGCGGCTGAACAGGCGCTGATTATACCCATGAATGCGCGGTGCGAGTCCCTAAATGCGGCTATTGCCGCAGCCATTGTTATGTGGCAAATGAAGTAGAGAAAGAGGGAGAACAAAATGCTGACCTATTGGTTATGGCTTGCAAACCGGCCCGGTATGACCGAGCGGGAAAAAGCGGCGGCCTTTCTGCATTTTGGTTCTCCGGAAGACTGCTATTACGCAAAGAATTACGAACAAATCCTGGGATTGAGCGCCAATGCCGGCGCAGCCCTTGCCGATAAGGATCTGAAAGAGGCAGAAACGGTTTTGGCTATATGCCGGAGAAAGCAGATCCGTATTTTGACCTATGGTGAGGAAGCTTACTCTGAACTGCTTCGCAATATTATCGATCCGCCTCTGGTGCTTTATTATCGGGGTATTCTGCCGGATTTTGATAATACGCCTATGATCGGTGTGGTGGGTACCAGAAAGGCTTCTGCCTACGGATTGACCACGGCCCGGGAGATGGGGCGGCAAATTGCGGCGCATGGTGCAGTTGTGGTATCCGGCATGGCCGAAGGGATTGATGCCATGGCCACATGGGGTGCTTTGGATGCCGGAAAACCGGCTGTGGGCGTTTTAGGCTGCGGCGTAGACCGGGTGTACCCCACCTGCAACCGGGAATTGTTTCGAAAGATGGAGCAGCAGGGCTGCCTGATATCGGAATATCCTCCAGGAACACCGCCCAACCGGTGGAACTTTCCAAGAAGAAACCGGATCATCAGCGGCCTGACCTGCGGCGTGCTGGTGGTGGAGGCACCGCTGAAAAGCGGGGCGCTGATTACTGCCCGGCAGGCGTTGGAGCAGGGCCGGGATGTATTCGTTGTGCCCGGAAATATTGGGGTCAGCTCCTGTGAGGGAAGCAACGCACTATTGAAAGATGGTGCCGCACTGGTAACCTCCGGATGGGATGTGGTAGGAGAGTATGCCTGCCGTTATCCGGATAAAATTCAAGAAGAATTATCGCCGTCACCGCAGGTTGACGACAAAATAGTGGTTGACAAGGAAATGCCGCCGCTTTATAGTGACTTAGATAATACTGCTGCCAATCTGGATGATACCGAGCGGGCGATACTTGCCGCAATCGGGACAGGCGAGCAGCTGATCGATACTGTCATTGCCAAAACCGGACTCTCGTCCGGGGATGTTTTGGCTGCTCTGACCATGCTGGAGGTTCAGGGCTTTGTGATGACCCGGCCCGGTGGCTGGGTACAAATCAGCAAAATCCATTAACGCGGAGGAAATCCATGTCGAAAGCATCCAACCTTGTAATTGTTGAGTCTCCTTCCAAGGCAAAGACCATTGGAAAGTATCTGGGACCGGAGTATACCGTGAAAGCAAGTATGGGACATCTGCGGGATCTGCCAAAGAGCACCATGGGCGTGAATCTGAAGGCAGATTTTGCGCCGGAGTATGTCCCTGTGGAGGGAAAAGAAGCTACCATTGCAGAACTGAAAAAACTGGCAGACAAGGCAGATATGGTCTATCTGGCAACGGACCCGGACCGGGAAGGGGAAGCCATTTCCTGGCATCTGAAGGAGCTGCTGGAGCTGCCGGATGGCAAGAGCAAGCGTGTTACCTTTAACGAGATTACCCAACGGGTGGTCAAGGAATCTATTGCCAATCCCCGGGATATCGACTACAACCTGGTAGATGCCCAGCAGGCCCGGCGGGTGCTGGACCGGATCGTGGGTTACCAGCTTTCCCCGCTGCTGTGGAAAAAAGTTCGCCGCGGCCTGTCCGCAGGAAGGGTACAGTCCGTTGCTACCCGTTTGGTGGTAGACCGGGAAAATGAAATCCGTGCTTTTGTTCCCAAGGAATACTGGTCTCTGGATGTGACCTTGGAGCGGATCGGCAAAGCAGGCGGCTTTGTGGCGCATTACCATGGAGATACCAAAAAGCGGGAAGTGGGCAGCGAAGCAGAGGTTCAGAGGATCATTGACGATATTACCGGGCAGGAATTTACCGTGACCAGTGTCAAGCGGGCCGATAAGAAACGCACCGCGGCGCCCCCGTTCACGACTTCTACTTTACAGCAGGAAGCTTCCCGGAAGCTGAATATGACCCCCAAACGCACCATGGCCGTGGCGCAGCAGCTTTACGAAGGCGTAGATGTGGCAGGCGAGGGCCCCCTCGGTTTGATCACCTATATGCGTACCGACTCTCTGCGTCTTTCGAGTGAGGCTATGGACGAAGCTGCTGCTTTTATTAAGCAGCGTTATGGCAGCGAATATTACTATGGCAAGCACCATGTGTTCAAGACCAAGGCCGGTGCGCAGGATGCCCACGAAGCCATTCGGCCTACCCATGTGGAACTGGATCCGGAGCGGATCCAGAGCAGTTTGACCAGAGAGCAGTACCGGCTGTACAAGCTGATCTGGAGCCGTTTTCTGGCATCCCAGATGGCAAATGCCGTGTTTGATACGGTGTCCATCGATACCCAGTGCGCCGGACATACCTTCCGCAGCAGCCATCAAAGCATGAAATTTGCAGGCTTTATCGCTGTGTACGAAGAGGGAAGAGATGACGACGGCGAGGCAGTGGGCTCTCCGCTGCCGGATCTTCAGGAAGGCGAAAAGGCACTGGCATCCAAGATCGAAAAGGAACAGCATTTCACCCAGCCTCCCGCACGGTATACCGAGGCAACCTTGGTCAAAGCCATGGAAGAAAAGGGCGTGGGCAGACCGTCTACCTACGCAACCATCATCTCCACCATCCAGGACCGGGAGTATGTGAATAAGACGGATAAGCGACTGGCACCTACCGCCTTGGGCGAAGTAGTTACCGGCTTAATGCTGGAACGGTTCAATGATATCATCGATGTGGAGTTTACCGCCAATATGGAGCAGCGTCTGGACGCGGTTGAGGAAGGCAAGCAGGAATGGAAGGCCTTGATGGCGGAGTTCTATGAAGACTTCCATCGGGAAATGCAGGATGCGGAGAAGGCTTTGGAGGGTACCCGTCTGAAGGTACCGGATGAGGTTACGGAAGAGATCTGCGAGATCTGCGGTAAGAATATGGTGGTCAAGATCGGCCGCTTCGGCAAGTTCCTGGCCTGTCCCGGCTGGCCGGAGTGTACCAATACAAAACCTATTGTAGAAAAGATGCCCGGACGCTGTCCCAAGTGCGGCAGCACCATTCTCAAACGCAAATCCAAGCGGGGATTTGCCTATTACGGCTGCGAGCGGGGCGCCGAGTGCGGCTTTATGACATGGGATGTTCCCACTGCACAGGACTGCGAGGTTTGCGGACAGACCTTGTTTAAGAAGTCCGGCCGTGGCCGCATGAAGCCTTTCTGCATCAATGAAAGCTGCAGCAATTTCCTGCCCGAGGATAAGCGGGGTTACTACAAAAAGAAAACCGATGAGGAAGCGGCAGGGGACGAAAAGAAGCCTGCAAAGAAGACAACGAAGAAGTCTGCTTCCCAAAAAGAGGGGAAAAAGAAATGAGTAAAGTAACTGTCGTAGGCGCGGGCCTTGCAGGTTCCGAAGCCGCGTGGCAGCTGGCTCAGCGGGGCATTGCGGTAGATCTGATCGAGATGCGCCCGGTAAAATCCGGCCCTGCCCATCACACCGCCAATTTTGCGGAGCTGGTGTGTTCCAACTCTCTGCGGGGAGACCGGCTGGAAAATGCCGTGGGGCTGCTGAAGGAAGAGCTGCGCCGCTGTGGAAGCTTGATTCTCCAGTGTGCCGAGGCTACCCGTGTGGAAGCAGGCGGCGCGCTGGCAGTTGACCGCCACGGCTTTGCGGAAATGGTCACAGAGAAGATCAAGAACCATCCGAATATCACTGTTTCTTACGGGGAAGTAACGGAAGTGCCGGAAGGGCCGGTCATTATTGCCACCGGCCCACTGACCTCCGATGCCATGAGCGAGGCCATTGGCCGTTACTTCGGAGATGAGGAGCAGCTGCATTTCTTTGATGCCGCTGCGCCGTTGGTGACATACGAGTCCATTGATATGAACCTGGCGTGGTGGCAGAGCCGCTATGACCGGGGCAATGCTGACTACATCAACTGTGCCATGGACCGGGAAGAATATGAGGCATTCTACCACGAGCTGATCACTGCGGAGGAAGCGGAAGTTCACGGGTTTGAAGATAAGAATGTGTTTGAGGGCTGTATGCCTGTGGAGGTCATGGCCCGTCGTGGTTTTGACACCCTGCGCTTTGGCCCGCTGAAGCCTGTGGGTCTGGTGGATCCCAGAACCGGCAAGGAGCCGTATGCTGTGGTGCAGCTGCGGCAGGATAATGCGGCGAAGAGTGTGTTCAATCTGGTGGGATTCCAGACCCACCTGAAATTCGGTGAGCAGAAGCGGGTATTTTCCATGATCCCCGCACTGAAGAATGCGGAGTTTGTCCGCTACGGTGTGATGCACCAGAACACCTTCCTGCAAAGCCCCAAGCTGCTGGATAAGTATTATGCTGACCGCCGCAATCCCTTGGTGGCCTTTGCCGGACAGATGACCGGTGTGGAAGGCTATGTAGAGAGCGCTGCTTCCGGTTTCCTGGCAGCGGTTGCCATGGCGGCCAAAGTTCAGGGCAGAGAACTGCCTGACTTCCCCCAGACCACTGCTATCGGTGCTTTGGGTCTGTATGTCAGCGACGAGCGGATCACGGACTTCCAGCCCATGAATATCAATTTCAGCATTATCGCGCCTTTGGAACAGAGAATCCGGAAAAAGGCCGAAAAAAATCTGGCGATTGCCAACCGTTCCCTTGCGGTCATCGACGAAATGATTGCCAACGGTATTTAAAAAGAGAGGTGCGGCTATGAGAATTATTTTAGACGCAATGGGCGGCGATCATGCCCCCTTGGCACCTGTAATGGGTGCGGTGCAGGCGGCAAAGGACTTTGGTGCGGAAATTACTTTGGTTGGTCGTGGGGAAGCAATTCTGGAAGTGCTGCGCAGCAACGGCATTGAAACACTCCCCCAGGGAATTGAAATAGCCAATGCCGACGATGTGGTGGATATGCATGATGATCCTGCACGGGTGATTCGGCAGAAACCCAATTCCTCTATGGTCATGGGACTGAAGATGCTCTCCGATGGGCAGGGTGACGCCTTTATCTCTGCCGGCTCTACCGGTGCGCTGCTGACCGGTGCTACACTGCTGGTCAAGCGGGTCAAGGGCATCCGCCGTGCGGCCATGGGTCCTGCTATGCCCAATAAGGCCGGTGGTAAGACGATTATTCTGGATTGCGGTGCCAATGCCGAATGCACACCGGAATTTTTGCTGCAGTTTGGTTTGGTGGGTTCCCTGTATGCTAAGAAAAATTTGGGTGTAGAGAATCCTAAGGTAGGCTTGCTGAATATCGGTACTGAGGATACCAAGGGTACGCCGCTTCAGAAGGAAGCCAATGCCCTTTTGAAGGATGCAGGGGACAAGGGTCTGATCCATTTTGTCGGCAATGTGGAAGGCCGGGATGTGCCTCTGGGCGTTGTGGATGTGGTGGTCTGCGACGGCTTTGCGGGCAATGTGCTGCTGAAGTCCATTGAAGGCACTGCTATGTTCATGGGCAGTCTGATGTCCAGGATGTTTAAGAAGAATCTTCTCAGCAAGGTGGCAGCCATGCTGGTTATGAAGGATATCAAGGCTTTCAAGAAACTGCTGGACTATCGGGAGATCGGCGGAACACCGTTCCTTGGCATCCGCAAGCCGGTTATCAAGGCCCACGGTTCCTCCGATACTTTGGCGTTCCGTAATGCGGTACATCAGGCAATGGATGCCGTGAACAGTGACATAACCGCTGAGTTGGAGCAGATGCTTGGCAGTATGAAGGAGAATAACAATGATGATTAAGGATCTGGAAGCAGCCATTGGCTACCGGTTCCGGAATATTACCCTGCTGCAAAACGCGCTGGCACACTCTTCCTATGCCAATGAGCGCTGGCATGACAGCTTAAAGAGCAACGAACGGCTGGAATTTCTGGGTGACTCCATTCTGGGCATGGTGGTGGCGGAGTATCTGTACCGCAACTTCCCGGATCGCCCCGAGGGAGAATTGACCCGGATGCGGGCGGATATGGTCTGCGAAACGAGCCTTGCGGTAGTTGCCGATAAGATCGATTTGGGTGAGCATTTGCTGCTGGGACACGGCGAGGAACGGTTTGGTGGAAGAAACCGGGCATCCATTCTGGCGGATGCTGTGGAATCTGTGATTGCTGCCTGTTTTCTGGACGGTGGCATGGAAGCGGCAAGAGCTTTTATTGAACAGTTCATTTTGACGGAAGTGCCGACTAAACGGCTGCATAATATTGACTATAAGACCGCTTTGCAGGAACTGGTGCAGCAAAAGAAGGATCAGGTTCTCGCCTATAATTTGGTGGGAGAATCCGGCCCGGATCACGATAAACAGTTTGCGGTGCAGGTGTCGCTGAATGGAAAACCCATTGGTGCAGGTACCGGAAGAAGTAAGAAACGGGCAGAGCAGGATGCCGCCCGCAATGCGCTGGAAGTATTGGAAAAATAAAAATCGCGCTCATCCGTATGGATGGGCGCGATTTGCGCATAAATCCGTCTTGATTGGAAACCCTACCTTCGGAGGGATCAATATGACGGAAAGACAGTATGAGCGACTGGTAGGGGAACTGGCTCCCAAATCACCTATTTGGAAAGATTGCCTCAATGCTTTTTGGATTGGTGGACTGATCTGTACCTTGGGTCAGCTTGCCATGAATGGATATACAGCATTGGGTTTGGATAAAGAAAATGCAGGTACAGCGACAGCTATGACACTGGTGGCACTGTCTGCGCTGCTGACTGGCCTGAGCCTTTACGATAACATTGCAAAATATGCAGGTGCCGGTACGCTGGTTCCCATTACCGGCTTTGCCAATTCCATCGCTGCCCCGGCAGTTGAGTTTAAAACAGAGGGCTTCATCCTCGGCGTCGGCGCGAAGATGTTCACGATTGCCGGGCCTGTGATCGTGTATGGTGTGAGTGCGAGTGTAGTTTACGGCGTAATTTATTGGATAACAACATTGTTTTGATTGCACAGGGGGTGCTTTTGCCCCCCTTTCTTCGTATATTTTGGATAGACAAATGGAATGGAAATGGTATAATATTTCTATCTTAGAGTTTTCGAGGTGATTGCATTGTCCGATAAAAGTATTGTCGAACAGATGATTTTGAGCCAAGATTTTCCGTATTTGCAGCCGTATTTTTATAACCATCCGTATGCTTTGCGTTGTGAACTTGGAATCGGTGATACTACCGAGGAATACATGGACAATGCAAAGAAAAGAGCTTTGGAAATTTACGATATTCTGTTTCCCAATGGGGCAGATGCGATTATTTTCAATCATTGGATGTGTGATGACTGCGATAGTGGTGAAGCCGAATATCACAACCATGATGCGGAGGAAAGCTTTGATGAAATCGTTGCGTGGTCTTTGGAATGTGCCGTTACAAAGCTTAGATTTTTGTTGGAGAACCAATTTCGCTACCGGCATGTTA
>JAZNFH010000048.1:0-6438 GCA_045589055.1 Faecousia sp.
GAGTTGGCATCGCGCTCGATGTTGCCGACGATCTCGGCATAGGTCTTGGTGGCGGTGTCGAAGCCGAAGGAGCATTCGATGTCCTCGTTCTTCAGGTCGCCGTCGATGGTCTTGGGGCAGCCAATGACCTGAATGCCGGAACCCTCTGCGGCAAAGTACTCTGCCAATACAGCAGCGTTGGTGTTGGAGTCATCACCGCCGATGATAACCAGCGCGTTAATGCCATGCTTCTTGCAGTCCTCCCCAACAATGGCAACCTGCTCTTCGGTTTCCAGCTTGGTTCTGCCGGAGCCGATGATGTCAAAGCCGCCGGTATTGCGGTACTGGTTGATGTACTCGTCGTCGAAGATGATGTAGTCATCATCGATCAGGCCGCTGGGGCCGCCCTTGAAGCCGTACAGGACATTGTCCTTGTCGGTTGCCTTCAGAGCATCGTACAGGCCGCAGATAACATTGTGGCCGCCGGGAGCCTGGCCGCCGGACAGAATAACACCCACGACCTGCTTCTTGGAAGCACTGGTGTTCTCGCCCTTTTCGAAGGTGATCTCGTTCTTGCCGTAGGTGTTGGGGAACAGAGCCTTGATCTTGTCCTGGTCGGCAACGCTCTCGGTAGCGGCGCCGTCGCGAACGCAGATCTCAGCAATGCCACCCCGGAGCATACCGGGCAGCTTGGGATTGTACTGGTATCTTGCCAGCTGTAAGGGGGAAAGTTTCATCTTTTTACACTCCTTGCGTTATTTTTTCTCGATTATACTCTATTTTTACAAAAAGGTAAATAGCAAATTGCAATATTTTTTCGTTTGTGACTATAGAAATGCAAAAAAAATATGTTATAATGATAACTGTAAAACTGCGG
Organism: Faecousia sp.; assembly: GCA_045589055.1. Taxonomy (GTDB): domain Bacteria; phylum Bacillota; class Clostridia; order Oscillospirales; family Oscillospiraceae; genus Faecousia. The sequence continues at coordinate 857 of JAZNFH010000048.1, forward strand.
GTTTGCCCCGTGAAATAAGAAAGGAATAGATGAAAATGGCTCTTGTTACTACTACCGAAATGTTCAAGAAGGCTTATGACGGCGGCTACGCTATCGGCGCCTTCAATGTGAACAATATGGAAATCGTTCAGGGCATCACCGAGGCTTGCTGCGAGGAGAACGCTCCCGTTATCCTGCAGGTTTCCAAGGGCGCCCGCGCTTATGCGAACCATACTTACCTGGTAAAGCTGGTTGAGGCTGCTGTTATCGAGTGCCCCAACATTCCCATCGCTCTGCACCTGGACCACGGCGACAGCTTCGAGACCTGCAAGTCCTGCATCGACGGCGGCTTCACCTCCGTTATGATCGACGCATCCAGCAAGTCCTTCGAGGAGAACATTGAGATCACCCGTAAGGTCGTTGAGTATGCTCACGATCGCGGTGTTGTTGTCGAGGCTGAGCTGGGCTCCCTGGCCGGCATCGAGGACGAAGTCAATGTTTCCGCTGAGGCTGCTTCCTACACCCGTCCCGAGGAAGTCGAAGAGTTCGTGACCCGCACCGGCTGCGACTCCCTGGCCATCGCCATCGGCACCTCCCACGGCGCTTATAAGTTCACCCCCGAGCAGTGCACCGTCAACGAGCAGGGCATTCTGGTTCCTCCCGCACTGCGCTTCGACGTTCTGGAAGAAGTTACCAAGCGTCTGCCCGGCTTCCCCATCGTTCTGCACGGCTCTTCCTCCGTTCCTCAGGAGTACGTCGCTATGGTCAACGCCAACGGCGGCAAGATGCCCAACGCTATCGGTGTTCCCGAAGAGCAGCTGCGTAAGGCTGCAGCTCTGTCTGTCTGCAAGATCAACATCGACTCCGACCTGCGTCTGGCACTGACCGGTACTGTTCGTAAGTACTTCAACGATCATCCCGATCACTTCGACCCCCGTCAGTACCTGAAGCCCGCCCGCGCAAACATCAAGGAGATCGTTCGTCACAAGCTGATCAACGTTCTGGGCTGCGCCGGCAAGGCCTAATCCTCTGTTACATGCAAACGGACTCCCACCCGGGAGTCCGTTTCAGCTTGTCAAAAAAGTTTTTTTGACAAGCTGCCTGGGTTTTTCAAACTTTCAAAAAGTTTGAAAAACGATTTGATTGAACGCGAAAGACAACCCTGACGGTTTTCTTTCACACTATCTTTCCCTCCGATTTTTTCGGGCAGGTAGGTTCTTTGACAGACTGAAACGGACTCCCACCCGGGAGTCCGTTTTTTCATCGGTTGCGACTTTATAAGAATTAATTAAGATTCCCTACATGCTCTTGCTTTTACCTCCCGGTAGGTTTACTATAGTTGCATTCCAGAAACTGGGAGTTGATATTCATGCTTAGTTTTGCTATCAAGCGCTGGCTTACCGGAGATATGGGCACCCCGGGCGAATATATGTACCAGCCCATCCACCTGTGGTCCGCTGCCGTGGTAGTATTTCTTTTCATTCTGGCACTCTTTCTGGGCCGTCATCTGCGTCACAATCCCAAAGCCGGCAGAAAGCTGCTGGTGTCCATTGTCCTGTTACAGCTGTTTTTCGAAGTCGTTTGGCGGTTGATCTATCTGCTTGTGAAGGGTGATTCTATCCTCTGCTGGTGGCCCATATACCCCTGCAATCTGGGGGGTGTTCTCATTCCCATATTTGCACTGACGATGTGGCGCAGGGGCAAGCAAATGTTTTATCTGTTCGGCTTTGTAGGCGGTGTGCTGACCTTTGCCTACCCCGAGGGGATCTTCTCTTCGGATATACTGAGCTTTCCTATCCTCAAAAGCATCCTTCAGCACACGGGGCTTCTGCTGATTCCGGGACTTGAATATGTTTCCGGCAGCTACCGTCCCACGCTTAAGGATATTGGCTGGATCGTTTTCGGCTGTTTTATACATATCTTCAACTGTGAAGTTATCAGCAGACTTCTGGGTTTTACAGGCGACTACATGTTCTTCCGCAGCGGTATGCCATTTGTAATTCCCGGTGTGCCTCAGTTTATTACACTGTCAGTCTTTGCCTTCCTCGTATTGACAATACTGTCGATTCTGTGTGATATCAAAGGGTTCAAACAGTTTGTCAAATCCCTCAAAAAACCAGCTCGCACCCTTTAAACTACAGCCGGACACATTTCTGTGTTCGGCTGTTTCATGCTTTTTTTGCATACCCCCTTGTAAATACCGGGAAAACATGGTAAACTAAATTGGTTTATTTTGAGAATTTCTCTTTTAGGAGTATTGAATATGTCTGATTTAGTACAAGAGATCAGCCGGCGCAGGACCTTTGCCATCATTTCCCACCCCGACGCCGGTAAGACTACATTAACGGAAAAATTCCTCCTCTACGGCGGTGCCATTGCACAGGCCGGTGTTGTTAAAGGCAAAAAGAATTCCCGTGCCGCCACCTCCGACTGGATGGAGATTGAAAAGCAGCGTGGTATTTCCGTCACCAGTTCCGTCATGCAGTTCCAGTACGGCGGCTTCTGCATCAACATTTTGGACACCCCCGGCCACCAGGACTTTTCTGAGGATACCTACCGTACCCTGATGGCGGCGGACTCCGCTGTCATGGTCATCGACGGTGCCAAGGGCGTGGAGCCCCAGACCCGGAAGCTGTTTAAGGTCTGCGCCATGCGCCACATTCCCATTTTTACCTTCGTCAACAAGATGGATCGGGAAACCAAGGATCCCTTCGACCTCCTGGATGAAGTAGAGCGGGAGCTTGGCATAGAAACCTATGCTATGAACTGGCCCATCGGCTGCGGCAAAGACTTCCAAGGCGTGTATGACCGGGAAAACGAGCAGCTTCTGTTCTTCTCCGGTGTTTCCGGCAAAAACCGGGCAGCCAAGCAGACTGTAGATTTGTACGACCCGCAGGTAGCGCAGCTTCTGGACAGCGAGAGCAAGCACCAGCAGCTCATCGACGATGTGGAGCTTCTCAGCGCAGGCCGGGAAATGGATCTGGAGGCCGTGCGGAACGGCCAGCTGAGCCCCGTATTCTTTGGTTCTGCGCTGACTAACTTTGGCATTGAGCCTTTCCTGGAAGCTTTCCTGAAGCTGACACCCCCTCCCCTGTCCCGCACTGCGGACTGCGGTGAGATTGACACTTTCTCCCCTGATTTCTCCGCATTTGTCTTCAAGATTCAGGCAAACATGAATAAGGCCCACCGGGACCGGCTGGCCTTCATGCGTATCTGCTCCGGCAAGTTTGAGCGGGATAAGGAATACTACCATGTACAGGGCGGCCGCAAGATGCGGCTTTCCCAGCCCCAGCAGTTGATGGCCGCAGAGCGTGAGATCGTGGAAGAAGCCTATGCCGGTGATGTCATCGGTGTTTTCGACCCCGGTATCTTCTCCATCGGTGATACCATCTGCGCCCCCGGCAAAAAGTACACCTACTCCGGCATTCCCACCTTTGCTCCCGAGCATTTCTGCCGCGTATCCGCCAAGGATTCCATGAAGCGCAAGCAGTTCGTCAAGGGAACGGAGCAGATCGCTCAGGAGGGTGCCATTCAGATCTTCAAGGTCCCCAACTCCGGTATGGAGGAAGTCATTGTCGGTGTCGTCGGCACATTGCAGTTTGATGTGTTCCAGTACCGGATGAAGGGTGAATACGGTGTAGATCTGCGGATGGAGGGTCTTCCCTATGAGGAGATCCGGCTCATCGACAGCTATCCCGGTGACCTTTCCGATTTGAATCTGGGATCCGATGCAGAGCTTCTGGAAGACTACCGCGGCCGCAGCCTGCTGGTCTTTACCAGTTTCTGGGCTATTGACTTTACCTGCCGCCGCAACCCCGGCCTGACCTTAAAGGAAATCGTGGTCGAAGAGGGTTGATCCCCATAAAAAAAGCTACCCGGCGCTGGTAATCAGCGCCGGGATTTTCCTTTTATAGTTCCGAATAGCCGAAGCTATTGACCAGTGCATCGATTTTCTTTCCCGCTTTGCAGTAAGGACACTCCCGGTAGTCGTAGCTTTCGTAATCCGGCAGGTCATTGACACTGTACACAGAGCTGACCGAAAAACCTTCCACAGTATCCACCGCGCTGTAAAGTGCTGCAACTCCAGCCACTTCACCGCCGTAATAGCCAATCGCCTCCAGACTTCGTTTGGCAGTAAATCCGGTTGTCACGGAAGCCATCAGTACCAAGACATGCTTACCACGGATCATAGGCTGAATATTATCCCGGAAGATCATCTGGCTGTTGGCACCGAATTCCGGCTCCACCACATAGATCGTGTTGTGGGTGTTGATACTGCGGAAGCCGCTGGCTGTCAGTTCTTCTGCCAGACAGGTTCCGATAACGCCTGTTCCGTCCAGACAGAGAACGGTATCCACCATCACAGAATTTTTAAAATTCCTAACCAGATACTTGGCAATCGCCCTTGCCTCACTAAGTCGCGTTTTTTGATAGGTAATGTCAATGTAGTAATTGATGTGGCTGTGGTTCGTTGCAAAGTGGCCTTTGGCCACACGCAGTGGTACATTTCCCCGCCGGATGGGCAAGCTGGCAATTCCGATCATAGTGAATCCTCCTGTTGTAATAATAAAGAAAAAGCGCTTTCCAGTATCCCCGGCACAAAGCGTTCGCCGGGGCAGCTGAAAAACGCTTTTTTTCATTATAACCCGACGCGGTTCGGATTGCAAGAAAAAAATTCGTTTATATCCTTCCAAAAAATAGAAATCATTTTTGTACAGTTTGCCGCTGTAAAAGCAGTGGCTCCTGCCGCAGAAACTGACTGGCAATGATCTGGCAGATCTTTCCCTTTCGGATCATTTCGTGTACCTGCCCATGGGTAACCCACTTGGCAGCGTCCGTCTCACCGGGTTGGAGCCGCACCTGCACCAAAGGGAACTTCCTTTTGAGTGCATAGAAATCATAAAAGAAGTATTTGTCCCGGTCGGAATCCAGTAATTCAAACTCCTCTGCTTCTGCCCGGATACCTGTTTCCTCGTACAGCTCCCGAACAATGGCCTGCAAACTGGTTTCCCCCGCCTGTGCCGCGCCGCCGGAATTTTCCCAGGTACCGGCATAACTTTTTCCCGGTGCTCTCCGGGTCATAAACAGCCTGCCTTCTCCATCATAGACCCAGACACAGACCACGAGGCCGTATTCTCCCTGTTTCCAGGGGGTTCCCCGTTTATGAACACGCCCGGTCAGATTTCTCTGTTCATCATAGATATCATTGAATTCCACGCGTTTCTCTCCTTGCCCACACATTGCATTAATTATAGCATACCCAAATACAAATGGCAAGCACAGCAACTGCCGTTTCATTCTGCTGTAAATGATCGTTTAGCGGCGAGTCGCCGCCCCCTCTTCGTGCACGGTGCTTTGGTAATCGTTACTTCCCGGCGCCCGCTCGGTATCGTTTTTGCGGCAATTTTCGATAGAATTCGTAGGGGCCGATGCCTACATCGGCCCTAACGCACTGCCTTCCCCGGGCCGATGTGGGCAGCGGCCCCTACGAGTTGGCGCGCTAAACGATCATTTATATCTGCAAAAGGAAAGGGCGCGCCGAAGCACGCCCCATTACGCTTATTTCAGTTCAAATACGCCGTCAGCGCTGTGGGTCAGCGTAC
>JAZNFH010000049.1:0-7202 GCA_045589055.1 Faecousia sp.
TAACCCTCACCTCCTATAACCAACAGGGCCGCTGCTCAGCAGCGGCCCTGTTGGTTATAGGAGGTGAGGAAAATTTATTTCTTTTGGAAATAGTCCTTTGTCAGCTTTGCCACAACGCCGGACAGAGCAAACAGAGCGATAAAGTTAGGAATTGCCATCAAACCATTGAAGGTATCCGCGATATCCCATGCCACATCCAGAGAAGTGGTTGCGCCGACGACGATCATAATGATGAAGATCAACTGATAAACCTTGACAACCTTGGCACCAAACAGATACTCAATGCAGCGGGTGCCGTACAAGGACCAACCGAGGATGGTGGAGTAGGCAAAGAACATCAGGGCAATGGCCACAAAGAAAGCAGCGAAACGGCCGCCAAAGACAGTAGCGAATGCACTGGTAATCAGCTCGGCACCGGGCTTAACACCAAAGTTGATATCAACGCCGCTGATGATAATGGTAAGACCGGTCAGAGTGCAGATTACGAGGGTATCTGCGAATACCTCAAAGATACCGTAAAGACCCTGCTTGACTGCATTGTCAGTATCTGCTGCGGCATGGGCAATGGCGGCAGAGCCAAGGCCTGCTTCGTTGGAGAAGGCGCTGCGGCGCAGACCCCAGACCAGAGCTTCCTTCAGTGCGATACCGCTGGCAGCACCCAGAACAGCCTTGGGTGTGAAGGCGGCGGTGAAGATCAGCTTAAAGGCTTCGCCAACATTGGCAAAGTTGCAGATGATAACGATCAGGGTGCTGATGATGTAGAACAGGCTCATGAAAGGAACCATAAGCTCTGTGACCTTACCGATGCGCTTGATGCCGCCAAAGAGGGCAGCAGCGGTGAGCAGGGCAATCAGAATACCGGCAACAAGGCTGACCGTTCCTTTATGGGCTTCCATTGCGGGAATAAAGGCGGTGATGGCATTGTTGATAGAACCGGTGATGCTGTTGGCCTGAGAGAGGTTGCCAATACCGAAGGAGGCAAGAACGGCAAAGATGGAGAACAGGATGGCCAGCCATTTCCAGTTCTTGCCCATACCCTTGACGATATAGAACATGGGGCCGCCGACCCAGTCACCCTTTTTGTTGCGTTCCCGGTAATGTACGGAAAGGGTGACTTCACAGTATTTGATGATCATACCCAGCAGGGCAGCAATCCACAGCCAGAAGATCGCGCCGTAACCGCCCATGGCGATGGCCTGACTGGTACCGATGATATTGCCGGTGCCGACGGTGGCGGCCAGAGCAGTGGTCAAAGCCTGGAAGGGGGTAACAGAACCTTCGGCAGCGGTGTGCTTCTGGAAAGCCTTGCCGATGGTGTTTTTCATGGCATAACCAAACTTGGCAAACTGCAAACCGCGGTTACGGATGGTAAAGAATACACCGCCGATGGCGACGCAGGGCAGAAGAATATACATCCATGCGATGGTATTGAGTGTGCCGGTAAAAAAGTCAATAATTGCTTGCATACAATTTTCCTCTCTTCGTTGGAATATGTCCATATTATACACACAGATGTGCGCGGAATGCAAGCACTCACGCGCTAAAAAAACAACCAAACCTTTTGGAAGAAAACACCGAAAAATGGTGAAACTACCCAATATGGGATAAACTACACAAAGCAGCCTCCGAATGGTGATACTCCGGAGGCTGCTTTGGATATGTACTTGCCTATTTACACGATAATACGCGGATCATGTAATGACTGTTGAGAATCCAGCAGCAGTTCTTTTAAAACCGCATCAAATTTTGCATTTAGAATATCGAAATCCGCAACGGCATCCATGATCTTCCGATAGGCGTGGAGCTTGCCGGCATCACGAATCTTGGTTGCCAGCTCCGCCATCTCCTGCGCATGGGCATCGTTGTGGGTTACCATGTACTTCATTAAAGCCAGAAGCTCTTCCATGGGTGTTTCGGTATCACAGTGCTGATGTCCATGAGAATGACTGTGGTCGTGTACATGCCCATGGGCGTGGGCATGGCTGTGACCACCGTGGGAATGGATCTCTCCTTCCCGCCGCGTACCGGCAATCTGGTACATCCGGTCATTGGAGATAATCACATCCACATCAAAGTATGGGGTAAACAGGGCGGCCAGCTCTTTTTCATGGAGCAGATCAATGGAAACCTTGCTGGCCCGTCCGGCATGGTGCTGCAGAAGCTTTTCCCGGCTCATGCCATGGGCAACGGACAGACGGCCACCCACCTTTACCAGACCTGCTAAAATCCGGATCAGCCGGGCAGGGTCGGGAAAATGCGGGAAAGCGTTATACACCATAACGGCATCAAATTGTTTATCAAATGCGGTTTCCTCTACATCACCACAGATCACAGTGACTTCGGGGAATTTCCCTGCGGCAATCTTTGCCATTTCCGGAGAAATATCGATTCCGGTGACGGAGCTAACGCCCCGTTTCAGATAATCCGAAAACAGAACACCGGTGCCGCAGGCAACATCCAGCACATCCATACCGCCTTGGATGCCGCAGTTATCCAGAATGGCCGTAATCACAGGCTCGTTCCGGATCATATCCGCATCCCACCAGGGGGCGCAGCTGTCAAAAAATTGTGCAATTTCTTTCTTTTCCATTTAAGCTACCTTGCTGTAACGGGCGGGAATGACTTTGGTCTTCATTAAAACGGTGACAAGCAGCGGCACCAGAATCAAATGGACGACGATACCGGGCAATGTACCTACAAAATAGCTGGTGGCCCAGATGCCAATGGTAAAGGCATCACCGGTAGCGTTGATGGCAATAAACAGTGCCTTGGCGATACCGCCGACGATACGGCCCAGCACCATGGCAACGGCCATGGAAATATAGACATCGGGAAGCAGCTTGCCGGTACGGATCCATTTCATCAGCAGACCGGTCATGAGGCCATAGACCACCAGCTCGGGGATCATGGAAAAGAGCATGGTTACAGGGGGCATACCAGACAAAATGCTGGAAATGATGGGGCCAATAATGCCGCAGAACACACCGTAGAAGCCGCCGCAGACCAGACCACACAGCAGTACGGGAATGTGCATGGGAGACAGAACACTGCCGAGGCCAAAGGAATGGAGGGCAATGGGAAGTACATAGCACAGAGCAATGCAGATGGCGCAGATGCAAATCTTTTTGATCTTGGACATGGAAATTACCTCTCATATGAATTTTCCGTTATTTTACAAGAGAAAAGACCTTGTCGCAAGCCCCCGGGGGGGATGAAAAAACAGAAAAAGAAACTATACAAACCGCTGGGCGTAAGAACAGCGGCGGCAAAGCTCCTCTGTGGCCACATGCCGCTGAAATCCATTTGCTATGGCAGTTGCCCGGGGAGAGGAGAGAATATCGGTGATATTCTCCGTGAAAACATTTCCCAGAGTGATGACCCCATCGCTGTCCAGACAGCAGGGAACCACGGAACCGTCGCAGAGAATACCAAAGTGATCCCGCATACCGTAGCAAAAAAAGGTATCTCCCTGAATGGCGGCACCCTTATCCGGCCACTGGAAACGGTCGCCCCACTCTACATAGAATTTGTCACGAATACGGATTCCCCGGGTATTTTCTGCCCATTCTCCGGCCAGCCTGCTTTGCAGAAAACGGATGATCCGGTCATTTCTGCCGCCGTCATGTCCCCGGTTCCAAAGCCGGAATACAACTACCACACCTGCTTTTGCAGCCGTGTCAGCAAATTCGGCTGCTTCGGACAGATATTGTTCACAACCTTGCTCGTCCTGCGATTCAAAACTGTGCAGCGAAATGTTCACTTTGTGTATACCGGCAGCAAGAACCTCGGCACCGCATTTTTTCAGCAGGGTACCATTGGTGGTGATCACAGAGCGGAAGCCTTTCCGGGCAGCCAGCTGCAAAAAATCCGGCAGTTGGGGGTGCGTCAGAGGTTCTCCCATTAAATGATAGTAGATATACTGTGTCTGACCGGTAAGCTGATCTAAAATGTGGTTAAATTCACAAAGCTGCATCCGCGCCGGCTTTCGGGAATGCCCGTGACAGAAGGAGCAGTGCATATTGCAGATATTTGTGATTTCTACATAGACTCTTGAGTACATACTACCTCTCCATCGGTTTGGTAAAATTCAGCCCTGCGGCAAAAGCCGCAGGGCCGTATGTTATGCGGGGATGGTTTCTTTGACGATGACAAAGCCTTCGACCAGATTGGCGGATTCCAGGGTGCCTTCAATGGCAACCTGCCGTTCCATCAGGTCGGTGAGGATCACGCAGCCGTCTTTGCATTCGATATGCATGACATTGCGCATGACAACGGCTTCCGGCTCCAGCTTGTTTTTATAAACGGTGGAAAGACACATGGGAATTCCTCCTTACTTCAAGCTGGCCAGCACTATGGACAAGCGCATATTGCCCTTTTCAAAGTCAGACACAGCAGCCATAACCTGTTCAAATGCCGAATGGCTGCCGGCCTTTTCCAGCTGCACTGCCAGATCAGCCAGCTCCTTGGCATGAGCGGCATTGTGGGTGACCATGTACTGCATCAGCGCCATCAGCTCTTCCATGGGAGTGTGCTGGCAGGCGGAAGCGCAGCTGTGGCAATCGTGGCTGCATTCATGGGAATGCTCGTGGGCATGGCCGTGCTCGTGCAGATGCTCGTGGGAATGGGGATGCTCGTGATCGTGGGTATGGCTGTGGGTGTGTTCATGGGTATGGGCAACGCCGTCATGGGTGTGCTCATGGGTGTGGGCATGGTCATGGCTATGGCCGTGACCGCCGACATGCTCGTGATCAATATGCATAGGGGTATCTCCTTCGTTTTTTCTTTCATTATACCCGGAAAGAAACCCTGTGTCAAAGAAAATCTATGGATTAGTTTACAGGCTTGTATGTAAAGGAGATAACTTCACCGGTCTTATTATCTGTAACGATGGTTACGGTGGCGATGCGCTGCAGGGTCTCGTCCTTGGAAGCAGGGGTCTTCTTGTAACTCCACATATTGTCGGTGATGGAATTGCCTTCCTTTGCCTGATACAGCGCCACATCATAGGTAGTTTCAGAACCAAAGAAAGGCTTCAAGGCAAATTCGATAACAGCAACGGTATCCGTGGCGGAAATGCCATCCTGCTGATCGATAATGATATCGTGTACTTCGTGGTTCTTCTCAACGACCTCCGCAGCGGTATAATCCTTGGTGACGGAGTTGTTGTTATAGTAGTAGTTCAGATAACCAACAGCACTGCCGGCACCAATTACCATCAGCAGAACCAGAGCGGCGATCTGCTTCTTGGTGAAGCTGAGGTTAGCGCTGCGGTCGTAAGTCAGACCGGCCCGGGCGGTGACGGGAACCAGAACCTTCAAAAACAGGGTGATGACAACAGATTCAATGGGGAAGAAGAACAGGTTCTTGAAAAGACGAGCAACGGTCATGATGCCCATGATGGAATCTTTAGCCTTGTCGGGGTTGCCCATATAGGTATACTGCCAGGCAAAGATGAACTGCTGTAAAACCACATTGACAACAAAGCAGATCAAGAACCGGGCAATGATCACACGGGTGGCGCTGGGCTTTGCCCGGTACAGGCACAGGGCATAGAACATGGTACTGGCGATTTCCGTCAGCATGAAGGGCAGAAAATAATCGCCGGAGGGGAAGAGCATAAAGCCAACGGTATCCGATATGATGGCCGCAGGGATTGCCACAACAGGCCCGAAGATCATGGCACCCAGAGCGGTTGCCAAGGTAGCGGTCTGAATTGCCATCTGGGGTCCGATGTAGATCGCGAAGGGCTTCAGTGCAATGCGAAGCGCGATCATCAGAGCGGTGACTACCAGCATCTTGATATCCTTCAGCTCAGCAGCGGCATCCCGCCAGTAAGCCTTAGAGAAGGGATGGGGGTACAGGGTTGTGGATTTTTGGATTCTTGCCATAATAAAAACCTCCTGAATTTGGCAGATGGTTGGCTGAAACGACCCCGGTCAACAAAAAATCCCCTGTGCAAAGCACAAGGGAGTGCGAACACAGGGTATTGTCGTATCAGCCCACATTCGTCGGACTGAGTACACCCAACAAAATGGAGGTGATCCAATTTTGGGCAGCGGGCGCGGAAGCCTCATCGCGGACAAAGTCCTTCGTCTGCCACACAACTCCCCATTCCGGCAGCACTTCACGCGAGGTTTCCTACTCTGTTCGTGGTTATGATACACGAAAAGAAAGGAAATGTAAATCCCCATTTTCAAAATTTGCCATTATTTACAATAGACGGGGGAATGGTGCAGAGAAATTCTACATTTCCAAAGCATGGTTCGTGGGTTTTCCCAGAGCGTCGGGCATAAAATGGGATTCACAATCGAGCGAGGGGGAACAGGCAATGCAATGCCAGAAACTGAAAACCTATATGGAAACAGGAAGGGTGGTGTTTTTACCGGCCAGAGCCATTCTGCCCAATCCGTCCCAACCCCGGAAAATCTTCCAGGAGGATGCCCTGTCAGAGCTGGCGCAGAGCATCCACCAGCATGGGATCCTGCAGCCGCTGTCTGTGCGGCGTGTTGGCCTCACCTATGAGTTAATTGCCGGGGAGCGGCGGCTGCGGGCAGCAAAACTGGCGGGATTGACGGAAATTCCCTGCATTATTATGAATATGGATGACAAAGAATCGGGAATGACAGCGCTGGTGGAGAATTTGCAGCGGCAGGATCTGGACTTTATTGAAGAGGCCCGGGGAATTTCTCTGCTGATGGAGCAGTGGTCCATGAGCCAGGAGCAGGCGGCCCGGGTTATCGGGAAAAGCCAGAGTGCCGTGGCCAACAAATTGCGGATTCTGCGCCATAGTGTTCCGGTACTGGAAGCGCTGCGCGACGGTGGCCTTACAGAGCGCCATGCCAGAGCGCTGCTGCTGCTTCCCGGGGAACAGGAGCGGCTTATTGCCATTGCCTATATCGTCAAACATAAAATGAGCGTTGTCCAAACGGAGCAGTATATTGCTTCCTTGATGGAGAAGAAAGAGCAAAAGCCTGCAAAAGCCAATGTGGGTGCTTTTCTGAACAGTCTGAGCCAGTCTTTGGCAAAAATCCAGCGCAGCGGCATTCCGGCAGTATCGGAGCGGCGGGAAACAGACAGCCAGATCGTACTGACCATTACCATCCCGAAAACGGTGGAATAACAACACCGGCGTGGATTGATATGTACCCCTGAACTGCCCCCGTTTGTGCTGTCCCCACCAACAGGGGCAGTTCCTATTGCCC
>JAZNFH010000050.1:0-24226 GCA_045589055.1 Faecousia sp.
TCACCTCCTATAACCACCAGGGCCGCTGCTGAGCAGCGCCCCTGTTGGTTATAGGAGGTGAGGGTTACCAAACTGGGTGCTTTCCGTACTATTGATCTCTCATTCATTTTTTATGAAAGGGATTCAAACCCCACCAGCAGGCCGCCCTGCTCCGCATAGAAGCTGCACAGACCTCTGGTAGATTCGATTTCTACATCGCTGTCGGGGAAAGCTTTCCGAATAAGCCCTTTCAAGGTTCCGGCTGCTTCCGGGTTAAAGCAATGGCTGATACGGGTTTTGCCCCCACGGTAGCCTAACGATTTCATTTCCTCCAGCATGGTATCCAGCGCTTTCTTTTCCCCACGGCACTTGTGCAGCTGCTGCAAGGTTCCTTCCTCCGACGCCTTACCCACCACACGAATGCCCAACACTCCGGCGATTTTTGCCACCGCGGGATTCACACGCCCGTTCCGGGCCAAATTGGTCAAAGATTCCAGAGAAAACAGCAAATGGGTATTCTCCATATACTTATGGATTGCTTCCTTCATCTGTTCAAAGCTTTGGTTTTCGTCGATCCACTGCTTCAGCTTTTCCATAATCAGCCGCATCTCCGGACCGGTAGAAAGGGTATCGATTACATGCACCTTGGCACCGGGATTCGCCGCTTCATATTCTTCTTTCGCCTGACGCGCTGCCGCACAGCTTCCGGAAAGATTACTGGTAATAGTCACCGCAAAGATCCGGTCAGCTCCATCAAAGGCCTGAAGCCAGTCATGGATATTAGGGCAGGATGTGCCGGACTTTCCTTTGGTTTCCTTAATTTCCGCGACCATACGGGCCACATCCAGAGATTCGTCATCTACATACTCTGCCGCTGCCGTGTTGATTTTCAGCGGCACACTGGCAAAGGAAACACCGGGCAGTGTAAGTACATTGGAAGAAGAATCGGAAACAATTTTAAATCGCATATAAAACTCCTTAAGTTGGGATTTCTGGGTTTATTTTACACAGATTCCTTCCCATTCGTCAAGGGAAACTCTGTTTTTAAAATGTAAACATTTCAAAAACGAACACTCCGCCGGGTAGAACACTCTACCCGGCGGAGATTTTAATTAATATTGGGAATTATTCCTTTTCAGGAAGAACCGCATTCAGCAGGATACCCAGAATCAGCGCGCAGGCAATGGAAGTCAGCGTGACCTTACCAAAGCTTACAGACAGGCCGCCGATACCGGCAATCAAAATAGCAGAAACAACGAACAAATTCTTGCTCTTATTCAGATCGACCTTCTGAACCATCTTCAGGCCGGAAACTGCAATGAAACCGTACAGGGTGATGCAAACACCGCCCATAACGCAGTTGGGGATAGAAGCCAGGAAGGTAACGAAGGGATCAAAGAAGGAGATTGCAATGCAGAGAATGGCAGTGGTCAGAATGGTGACCATGGAAGCATTGCGGGTAATGGCAACACAGCCAACAGACTCGCCGTAGGTGGTGTTGGGGCAGCCGCCGAAGAAAGCACCCACCATGGAACCAACGCCGTCACCCAGCAGAGTCCTGTGCAGGCCGGGCTCTTCCAGCAGGTCGGAACCGATGATGGAAGACAGGTTCTTGTGGTCAGCAATATGCTCAGCAAAGACCACGAAAGCAACAGGAACATAGGCTACTGCAACGGTAGCAATAAATGCGCCGTCAATCTCTCTAACCCCCTTCATTGCCTCAACAAAAGTAAAGCCGGGAACAGAGATAATACTCATATTCTGGAAAGCCGCAAAGTTAATGACCTGCAGAGCCACATTATTGGTAGCAATACCAATCACAGTGAAGATGGTAGCGGTCACATAGCCCACCAGAATGCCCAGAATAAAGGGGATCAGCTTAGCCATCTTCTTGCCGCAGACAGAGAATAGAACTACAGCAAACAGGGTAATCAAACCGCAAAACAGTGCCACATAAGGGCTGCAGGCAGATGCGCCGTCTACCATGACCTTACCCAAAAACAGGTCACCCACAGCATTTGGGGCCAGAGACAGGCCGATGATGGCAACGGTGGGTCCGATAACCACAGCAGGCATCAGCTTGTTGATCCAGTTAACACCAACAACCTTAACCACAATGGCGATCACCACATACACAAGGCCTGCAAACACAGCACCCAACAGAATGCCTGCATAACCGGCAGAAGCAGAGGCTGCGCCTCCAAAAGCAGCGAACATGGAGTTGATAAATGCGAAGGAAGAACCCAGGAACACAGGGCTGCGGAACTTCGTAAACAGCAGGTAGACGATGGTACCTGCACCTGCGCCGAAGAGAGCGGCCGCCTGACTCATGCCATTGCCGATGATGCTGGGAACTGCGATAGTTGCTGCCAAAATTGCCAGAACCTGCTGGAAAGCAAATACCAACAGCTGTCCGAATTTTGGCTTGTCGTTGACGCCGTAGACCAAATTCATTATATTACCTCCAGTTTTTTTATTTGCCGTGTTGATTATACTCCCACTGTGTCGCAAAGGCAAGATTTTTTTCATTCGTTGTCGAAAAAAATGCGCCGCAAACTGCGGCGCATTTAAAATTTCCTTTACCGGCTTCCCTTGTCGTAGGGGATGCCCTCGGCTTTCGGTGCCCGGGAATTTTTAGAGGTAAATGCCAATACAACCAGCGTTACCAGGTACGGCAGCATCCGGTACAGGTGGGAACTGATTCCCAGCTGTGCCAGCATGAATACACCGTCTCCGTTAATATCGATGGTGGTATAGGCCGCGGCGATGCATTTAAACAAGCCAAACAACAGAGAAGCCATTGCAATGTTCAGCGGCTTCCAGTTACCGAAGATCATAACTGCCAGCGCCAGAAAACCGAAGCCGGCCACATCACCGTTGGCGGTGCAGTTGGCAGTGGTCAGAGAGTAGACAAAGCCACCCATGCCGGCCAGGGCACCGGAAATGGTAGTGCCTGCATAGCGCATCTTGAATACATTGATGCCCAAGCTGTCAGCAGCCTGCGGATTTTCGCCACAGGCCCGCAGCCGCAGGCCGAACTTTGTCTTGTACAGAATGATCGACAGCACCACAAACAGGATGATGCACAGGTAGGTAGCCAAATACACCTTGTTGAGGAAGGTTTCCCCAAGGAAGCCCCAGTCCACACGCTTGTCCACACCGAAGGTAGACTTCTTGATCATAAACCAGGAAGCCGCATCACCGGTCTTCATCTGGAGCGTATTCTGATTCGCAAGGATTCGAACAAGGAACAGCACCAGTGCCGGAGCCATCAGGTTCAAAGCCGTGCCACCGATGGTCTGGTCTGCTTTCAGATTGATGGAGGCAAAGCTCAGCAGCAGAGAGAAGGCTGCACCCAGAGCGGCTGCCACCAACATGGCACCGATCTCCAGCAACTGCAGCAACACCCAGTTACCGGTACGAGCTGCGTTTACAAACACCGCAAAATTTTGCATAGAGTTCACAAACAGAACACCCACAAAGGCACCGAAGATCATAATGCCTTCCAGCGCCAAATTGATGATACCACTGCGTTCCGCAAAAACACCGGCCAGCGCGACGATCATCAGGGGAACCGCATACAGCAGGGTTTGTTGAATAATAAATGTCATTGTGCCTGGCCTCCTTTCTTCTGGGTATCATCATTGGCATTGGGTGCTGCGGTCTCCTTTTTCTTACGGCCGCTGAGCCATACCCGAATCAGCAGGGAGAACGCGCTGAGGTAAACGATAACCGAAATGATCACGTCGGTAATATACTCATTGTAGGCAGTGAGGCCTGTCAGGTTCTGGCCCACAATGTCCAGCATTGCCATAAAGATACCGGCGAACACGACACCGATGGGGTTGTTGACTGCCAGCAATGCCACGGGGATTCCGTTGAAGCCGGTGGCAGGCAGGGATTGGGCTGTAGACCAGAAGAACTCCGTATTACCGGAGAGCCAATACAGCGATGCACCGGCCGCAGACAGAGCACCGGCAATGGCCATGGACAATACGATGTTGCGCTTGTCATTGATACCCGCATACCGGGCAGCATGGCGGTTGGAGCCGCAGGCCTTCAGCTGATAACCCAGTGTTGTCTTACTCATTATGATATACACGATCACCGCAAACAACGCAGCAATCAGAATACCGCCGTTGATCTGGGATTCCGGGAAAATTTTATCCAGTCCCATTTTAGAGGTTGCCACGCCGTTGAATGTGGTCTTATAAATGTAGCCGGTTTTGGTGCCTTCTGCCACATTCTTGAAATTACTGATATCAAACATCCATGTGACCAGATTGGCAGCCAGCCAATTGGTCATGATGCAGGCCAACACCTCGTTGATATTCAGGAAGGCCTTCAGCATGCCGGGAATCGCACCCCAGATAGCACCGGCCAGCATACCGCCGCAAAATGCCAATACCCAAATCAGCCATGCGGGCACCGCAGAGGAAGGAATCCCCAATGCGATGACCAGTGTTGCCAGTGTTCCCATCAGATACTGACCGGGCGCACCGATGTTAAACAAACCCGTCTTGAATGCAATTGCCACACTCAAACCGGTCATAATCACAGGCGTTGCACGGAACAGCATATCGCCCCATGCCCGGGGATTGAAGCCCCAGGCCAACTGGCCCGCTGCATTGCGGCCCTTGGCGAAAATACCGAAGAAGATCAGCCGCACACCGTCCCACATACCGGCAAAGCCGATGTTCTTTTTGGAAATACCTACAATGGCCACAACCACAGCGCCCACTGTAAGGCCGATCAAAATGGAGAGCAGGGATGCCAGAACCTTCTGCACTGCTTCTTTCTGATATACCTTCAGCAAAGAGTTTTTCATGCCTGCTCGCCTCCTTCCTGCCGCTTGGCACCTGCCATATACAGGCCCAATTCCTGAATCGTGGTGGTTTTGGGATCCAACTCACCCACAATTTCACCCTCATACATTACAAGGATCCGGTCAGACAGGTTCATAACCTCATCCAATTCCAGAGATACCAGCAGCACAGCCTTTCCGGCATCGCGTTGGGCTACCAGCTGACCGTGAATATACTCAATAGCACCAACATCCAAACCACGGGTGGGCTGAACAGCAATCAGCAGCGGGTTTTCCCGGTCAATCTCACGGCCAATGATGGCCTTTTGCTGGTTACCACCGGACATGCTCCGGGCGGTGGTAACAGCACCCTGACCGCTGCGGACATCATACTGGCCGATGATCTTCTCGGCGTACTGCCGCACCGCTGCCTGCTTGACAAAACCAAACTTCTGGAACGCAGGCTCGTTAAACCGCTGTAAAACGATGTTATTCTCCAGTGTATCATCCAAAACCAAGCCGTGCTTATGCCGGTCCTCGGGAATGTGGCTCATGCCTGCGGCACTGCGCTTATGAATACTGCACTTGGAAATATCCTGACCGCAGAGGGTAACGGTACCCTTGGTTGCCTTTTCCAAACCTGTCAGACCGTAGACCAACTCGCTCTGGCCATTGCCGTCGATACCGGCAATGCATACGATCTCACCGCTCCGGACCCGGAAAGACACATCCTTGACCGCATCCTTTTTGCTGACCTTGGAAGGAACCGTCAGTCCCCGGACTTCCAGCACTGTATCGCCGGGCTTTGCTTCGTCCTTTTGCACCTGCAGCTGCACAGGACGGCCAACCATCATGTTGGACAGCTCCTGCTTGTTGGTACTCTTGGTGTCCACAGTGCCCACATATTTACCCTTCCGCAGAACCGTTACCCGGTCTGCTACGGCCATGATTTCGTTGAGCTTATGGGTAATGAAAAGGATGGACTTACCTTCCTTTGCAAAGCCCCGCATGATCTCCATCAGTTCATCGATCTCCTGGGGTGTCAGAACGGCAGTGGGTTCGTCAAAGATCAGAATTTCATTATCCCGGTACAGCATCTTCAGAATTTCCGTACGCTGCTGCATACCGACACTGATATTTTCCACCTTGGCATCCAGATCGACATGGAGCTTATACTTTTCGGAGATGGCCTTTACCTTCTTGCGGGCCTCCTGCTTCTGCAGAAAACCCATTTTGGTATCTTCTGCGCCCAGAATAATATTATCCAGTACCGTAAATACATCGACCAGCTTAAAATGCTGGTGGACCATACCGATGTTCAGCGCCGTGGCATCATTGGGGTTATTAATGGTAACGACCTCGCCGTTTTTCTTAATCACACCCTTTTCCGGCTGATACAAGCCGAACAGAACACTCATCAAGGTGGATTTGCCGGCGCCGTTCTCGCCCAGCAAGGCATGAATCTCACCGCGGCGCAGCTGTAAGGTGATATCATCGTTTGCCACAATGCCGGGGAATTCTTTTCTGATGTTGAGCATCTCAATTACATAGTCATTTTGCATATTGATCTGCCACTCCTTCCCTGTTTTTCCGGGTTATACTGGAAATTATTATAATATGATATCCAAAGAAAAGCAAGAAAAACCGGAATTTTCCCACATTTAAACATAGGAATTTAAAAATACAGTCGCAGCCATAGCAGGCTGCTTATCCATGGATGCCACCATCAGACATCTGTTGTCTATCCACTTTACATTCACAGTAATATAGGGTAAAATGAATGAAAAGGAGGTGCAGATATGTTTAGGGATAAAAAAGAAGAGCTGCAACGGTTGGAAGAAGCACTCCTTTTGGAAGCGGAGCAAGAGGAAGCAGAGGCTCAGCAGGAGGCAGAACTGGAAGAAGCGGAAGCCCTGCTGGATGACCCGGATGACTTTGGAGAAATTGATGCAGAGGCCTACCGGAATTACGCCAATCAGTACGGCAAGATCAAAGCCTATAACACGGACAGAACGGATGCGCAGCTGGATGATTTCAGCAACACTGTCTATGAAGGTGGGCGCAGAAAATCCAATCTGAGTCTGCTTGCTTTGGCGGCAGCCTTGTTAGTATGTATCGTTGCGGTACTGGGTTGGATGATTCTTCGTTTTAAGGGGTTGTTGTAATGAAGGAAACGCGTTCCCCCGTGGGGCGCTTCGCGCCTACACCCTCCGGCCGTATGCATTTGGGAAATGTGTTTGCAGCCATGATCGCATGGTTATCTGTCCGGTCAAAGGGCGGCAGCATGGTGCTGCGAATGGAGGATCTGGATACCCAGCGAACCAGCGCAGAATACGCGCAGGTATTGCGGGAGGATCTCCAATGGCTGGGTCTGGACTGGGACACGGAAACACCGCCCCAAAGCCAGAGAAGTGCCGTCTATGACCGTTATTTTGAGAAACTGATGGATCTGGGACTTCTGTATCCTTGCTATTGTACCCGCAGCCAACTGCACAGTGTCAACGCCCCCCACTTATCCGACGGTACCTATGTATATCCCGGTACCTGCAGGGATTTGACAGATGCTCAACGGGCAGCTTTTGGCCGGGCACCTGCATGGCGTGTCCGGGTTCCCGACAGCCGCTGGGAACTGGAAGATCTGTGTCAAGGACACTACATGCAGAATCTCTTGGCAGAATGCGGCGATTTTGTTGTACGCCGGGCGGATGGCATCTATGTGTACCAGCTGGCAGTAACTGTGGATGACGGAGAAGCCGGTGTCACGGAAGTGGTCAGAGGTATGGATCTTTTGGGATCTGCTCCCCGGCAGATGTATCTGCAGGGACTCTTCGGTTTTGATAAACCCCAATACGGTCATGTGCCGCTGCTGCTCAGCGCCGATGGACGCAGGCTCAGCAAACGGGACCAGGATCTGGATCTGGGCGCGCTGCGGCAGCGCTGCAGTCCGGAACTGCTGCTGGGGGTTCTTGCCCATGCCGCGCAGCTGATTGACAGGCCCAAGCGGATCAGTGCCGGGGAACTGGCCGGTGAATTCTCATGGAACAAGCTGCGCCGGGAGAATATCTATCTGGACACCGGAATACTGCTGTAAAGAAAAGATTGCATTTCTTTCGCAGAAAGAGTATACTAAAGAAAAAACAAAAAGGAGTACATTATCATGGCAAAGAAACCCGTTTTGGTCGTTATGGCAGCAGGCATGGGCAGCCGTTACGGTGGACTGAAGCAGATCGACCCCGTAGGCAGCCAGGGAGAGGCTATTCTGGACTTTTCCCTGTACGATGCCCACGAAGCCGGTTTTGAGACAGCTGTCATTATCATCAAGAAAGCCATTGAAAAGGATTTCATGGAAACTGTAGGCAAGCGTCTGGAAAAGTGCCCCATGGAGATCCGGTATGCATTTCAGGAGCTTGATAAAGAGGTTCCCGAGGATTTCCAGATCCCCGCAGAACGCACAAAACCTTGGGGTACCAGCCATGCCGTGCTGTGCGCCAAGAAAGAAATTGATGGCGCACCCTTCGGCGTACTGAATGCCGATGACTATTATGGAAAATCCGCTTTTAAGGTTCTTTACGATACACTGGCCAGTGCAGAGGATACGGACCGCTACAACTTCTGCATGGTCGGCTATGAACTGGGCAACACCGTTACCGATAACGGCAGTGTTGCCAGAGGTGTCTGTCAGGTCGACGACAATGGTTATCTGTCCGCCGTCGTGGAGCGTACCCGTATTGAAAAATACGAAGGCGGTATCCACTTTACCGTAGACGGTGAAACTTGGGAAGATCTTCCCGCCAACACTCCCGTTTCCATGAATATGTGGGGCTACACCCCCGGCTTCCTGAAGGAGGTTGAAGCACGGTTCCCCGCTTTCCTCCGGGAAGATGTGACAAAGAATCCTGCCAAGGCAGAATTTTTCCTGCCCATGACCGTAGGCGAACTGCTGAAGGAAGGCAAAGCCACTGTAAAGGTGCTGCACTCTGCCGACAAGTGGTTCGGTGTTACCTATGCAGCCGACAAGCCGGTAGTCGTTGCCGCTTTGAAGGAAATGACAGCCCAAGGAAAGTACCCGGACGGTCTTTGGAAATAATACAAACCCGGGATGACACAGTCATCCCGGGTTTTGTGATGTATTTGAAACCCGAAAGGAGGTTTGGCAATGGATACCTGTGTCATCGTCTGCGCCGGAGGTTTCCATGGATGGATCCGCCCACTGGATGCGTCCGACTATTTGCTGGCCGCTGACGGCGGTCTTGCTCATTTGCAGGCACGGAATCTGACACCGGACGGTATTCTGGGGGATTTTGATTCTCTGGGATATATTCCGGAGGGCGCGCAGGTTTTCCCGGTAGAAAAGGATGATACCGACTCCATGCTGGCAATCCGTAAGGGGTTGGCGTTGGGTTACCGGCGCTTTGAGATCTATGGCGCACTGGACGGAAAACGGCTGGATCATACCATTGCCAACCTGCAATCGCTGCATTTTCTGGCGGAACACGGTGCATCCGGATATCTCATCGGTCTTCACCATATGGCCACGGTGGTACGAAATGGCGCAATTCGTTTTTCCAAAGAAGCAGAAGGGATTGTTTCCGTTTTCTGCATGGGGACCGATGCCACAGGGGTGACCTTAAAGGGCTTGCAGTATCCTTTGGACAACGGCCGCCTGACCAGTGCTTATCCTTTGGGGGTCAGCAATCACTTTTTAGGAACCGAAGCTTCCATATCCGTAAGAAACGGTGCTTTGACGGTTCTTTATGATGTAACAAACGGATTCCCCACAGCGGAGGAACGGTACGATGCTGACCTATGAATTAACCAAGCAGCCGGGCGTTCCCTTATATGAATCGCTGTACCGCTGCATTCGGGAGGACATCCTTTCCGGAAAGCTGCTGCCGGGGCAGAAACTTCCTTCCAAGCGTGCACTGGCTCAACATCTGGAAATCAGCTGTATCACCGTGGAAGGTACCTACAATCAGCTACTGTCTGAAGGATATATCTATGCGCAAC
This sequence comes from Faecousia sp., assembly GCA_045589055.1. Classification (GTDB taxonomy): domain Bacteria; phylum Bacillota; class Clostridia; order Oscillospirales; family Oscillospiraceae; genus Faecousia. Next base: position 9,791 of record JAZNFH010000050.1, read on the forward strand.
CACGGGTAGGATATTTTGTAGAAGCAGTAGAGCGGAAAGTAACTGCGGCGCAGCCGCCTGCACCGCCACCGGAAGTGTCTCCTTGGGAGATTGATTTAACAGCCAATGCTTCCACGGACTTTCCCTTTTCCGTCTGGAGCCGGTTACAGCGGCAGGTGATGCAAGATCACCCCCAGGCACTGCTGCGGCCCATGCCTAACCAAGGCCTTTGGGAACTGCGGCAGGCAATTGCCGGCCATCTGGCAGAGTTCCGGGGTGTGCAGGTGCTGCCGGAAAATATTCTGGTGGGTGCAGGAACCGATTTTTTGTACAATTTACTGATTCAGCTTCTGGGTAGAGATATCCTCTATGCCGTGGAAGAGCCTGGTTACGGAAAGATCCGCATGATCTATGCCGCCGGCGGAGTCAAGTGTATGTCGGCTGCCATGGACGAGTCCGGTGTGATTCCGGAATTACTGGGAGATGCACAGGTTCTGCACATTTCCCCATCACACCATTTTCCCACGGGCCTGGTGACACCCAGTAAGCGAAGAATGGCACTTTTGCAATGGGCCTATCAGCAGGAGGGCCGGTATATTATCGAAGATGACTATGACAGCGAATTTCGCTTTCATTCCCATCCACTGCCTGCTATGGCATCTTTGGACCGGGAAGGCCGCGTCATATACATGAATACCTTCTCCAAATCCCTGGCCCCATCCATCCGTATCAGCTATATGGTTCTGCCCCCGGCACTCATGGCGTTGTTTCAAAGAAATCTGGGGTTTTACAGCTGCACGGTGCCAAGCTTTGAGCAGTATACTCTGACACGGTTCTTACAGGAGGGGTACTTTGAAAAGCACCTCAACCGGATGCGAAAGGCCTATAAATCACGACGCAATGCGGTGGTATCTGCCCTTGCCGAAAGTCCTTATGCTGACAAGATTCAGATTTTGGAACAAGATGCCGGACTGCATTTCTTGTTGAAGGTACAAACCCTACTAACCGAAGAGCAGCTGGTTTCCAAGTGTGCTGACGCAGGCATCCGGGTACAAGCGCTAAGCAACTACTATCATGGGATTGTTCCCCGGGAGGTTCGGAACTGTCTGGTGATCAATTATTCCGGTTTGCAGCCGGAGCAGATCGAGCTTTTGTCGCGCAAACTGAATGCGCTGTAAAAATTCCGCTGTTACAGAGATTTCTGTAACAGCGGAATTTTTATGGATTGATTCTTTTTGCCACAACCACCAGCCGGCCATTGGTCTGGCTGTATTCACAAGTGGAAAGGGTAATAAGCTTGTCCCCATACCGCGGGGCAAGTCCGGTATCATAGAGTGCATTTTGTTGGCATTTCCACCAGAATTCATCAAAATCAGAATCGTACTTGGCATCCACAAACTGATGGTAGGCAAATCCTTCTCCAACTGTAGCCGTGGTCTTAAATACGCAAATGATTTGATAAGTATACCGTGCCCGGAGGGTATCAAACCGGATCAGTGGATGCGCTTCCCAGTACTTCTTGCTGGTATAGTTGGCCAGATCCGCAAACATCGTATTATCCTTCATCATATGGCCGTAAATCACCACATTATCAGACGGTGCAAATACATCACACTCCTCCCGGACATAGATGCATCCCCGGGCCAACTGCCTGCCATAAAAATCCCGGTAAAGATAGTAGTCTTTTTGATCCTTACGCTGTACCACAGGATAATTCACATTGGTATCCGGAATGGAAATCCAGCCCACAACATCCGGATTGATTGCGTATAGCTCCGCAAACTCCGGCAGCATGAAGATCTCCTCTCCTGTTTCCGGATTCTGCACAGGAATATAGGGAGAGACCGGCAGGTCCTTGATCTCGGAATCCGGTAAGGTTTCCAATGCTGCCCATTCAATGGTTGGTGCCGCAGGATCTTCAGTAGGCCGCGCCTGCTGCACGATGTCGGAGAGGGCATCATAGGCATCCTGCGTCTGCTTACTTTCCGAAAAATACCCGTAAAGCCGCCATCCACAATACAGAAACACACACAATAGCAGCAAAATTACCAGAAAGTACAGCGTCTTTCCCAGAACCCTTTTCGTCATACCATTTTCCTTTCCGCAGCGGGTGCTGCTTTTTTGATAGACAAAACCCCGGGGAAGTATTTCCCCGGGGCAAGTGTTATTTTGCGTACTCAACCGCCTTGGTTTCGCGGATCACATTCACCTTGATCTGGCCGGGATATTCCAGCTCGGCTTCGATCTTCTTAGCTACATCGCGAGCCAGAATAATCATGTTATCCTCAGAAACTTCCTCAGGCTTGACCATGATGCGAACCTCGCGGCCTGCCTGAATCGCAAATGCCTTCTCAACACCCGGATAAGAACCGGTCAGTTCTTCCAGCTTCTGCAAACGGCGGATATAGTTTTCTACATTCTCGCGGCGGGCACCGGGCCGGGCAGCAGATACGGCATCCGCAGCCTGCACCAGAATAGCAATCACTGTCTTGGGTTCCACATCACCATGGTGGGCCTCAATGGCATTGACCACCACAGGATTTTCCTTGTACTTCCGGGCAAGGTCGGCACCCAGCTGAACATGGCTTCCTTCAACCTCATGGTCAATGGATTTACCCAAGTCATGCAGCAGACCTGCACGCTTTGCCATCGCCACATCCACGCCCAGCTCGCTGGCCATTAAACCTGCGATATGGGATACCTCGATGGAATGATTCAGTACATTCTGACCGTAGGAGGTACGGTACTTCTGACGACCCAGAATCTTCACCAGTTCCGGATTCAGGTTGTGAACACCGGTCTCGTAACAGGCGCGTTCACCTTCCTCACGGATGGTGCGGTCCACTTCCTTCTGTGCCTTCTCCACCATATCCTCGATACGGGTGGGATGGATACGGCCATCTACAATCAGCTTCTCCAGTGCCAACCGGGCAACCTCCCGGCGGACGGGGTCAAAGCTGGACACGGTAATGGCTTCCGGCGTATCGTCGATGATCAGATCTACACCGGTGATGGTCTCCAAAGTGCGGATATTCCGACCTTCACGGCCGATAATGCGGCCCTTCATCTCATCGTTGGGCAGCGGTACCACAGAAACGGTGGTTTCTGCAGCATGATCGGCAGCGCAGCGCTGGATGGCAATGGCAATGACCTCACGGGCCTTATCATCTGCCTCATCCTTCATCTGGGCTTCGATCTCTTTAATCTTCATTGCTGTTTCGTGGCGGACCTCATCCTCCACGCTCTGCAGCAAGTAAGCCTTTGCCTGGTCCTGTGTCAACTCAGAAATCTGCTCCAAAGTAGCAAGCTGCTGCTTCTTCAGATCCTCCGCTTCCGCCTTTGTCTGCGCTACTTCATTCATGCGGCGGCTCAGCTCTTCTTCTTTGCGTTCAAAGGCTTCCAGCTTCTTGTCCAGGGCGGCTTCCTTCTGTTCCAGCCGACGCTCCTGCTTGCTCAGCTCAGCGCGGCGTTCCTTCACTTCTTTTTCGTGTTCCGTGCGGGATTTATGGATCTCGTCCTTGGCTTCTACAAGCATTTCCTTCTTGCGGTTCTCACCGCTGCGGATGGCCTCGTTGATCAACCGGGTAGCCTCTGCTTCCGCAGATCCGATTTCACGCTCAGCGATTCTCTTACGAATCACAATACCGATACCGATGCCGGCACCCAGACCCAAAGCCAGAGCAAGAACGATCAGTACAATAGATAATACCAGGTCCATATTGTTCAGCACACCTCCTTTGTAAGATAGGCACAGCCATAGAAGGTGGGCATACGAACCCCATGTGTGTTAAATTGGCAAATAAAACCTCCGGAAACATCCGGCTGAAAAATCAAGCACAAACAAACGCCATGAGGCGCATAACCCATAATCCAGGCAAATGCCGGTTATACATGAAACGCCGGGACACACAGTCCTCTCCAGCGTACACTATACCGAATCTATTTTAGCGGTGCAGATCGGGAATGTCAAGTAAAATTGTGCAAAGGAACCCATTTTTTATACGCAGCTGCAAATTTCGTCATGTCTTTCGTTGACTTCTGAATTGCTTCGTGGTAAAATACTTTGGTATGCGGGCATGGTGGAATTGGTAGACTCGGTGGATTTAGGTTCCACTGCGAGAGCGTGCAGGTTCGAGTCCTGTTGCCCGCACCATATCGAGTGTTCATAACGGATTTGAGTTGTGGACACTCGATTTCTTTTATCCTTATGTATGAGCAGGCGGTTCATAGTAATTCCTGCCTTTTTGCATGCGTGTAACCGCCGGTGTCCGGAGATTACCTCATATTCTCCATTGTCCAGTGGACGGACCACCAACGGGGTCAGCAATCCTTGGGTAAGGATGCTCCATGTCAGCTGATCCATTTCCTCATTATCGATCACCTTGAAGGGGTGTCCCTCAAAGGGTCGTAGCTTCTCAACGGGTAAATGTTCTGCTCTTGTTCTTTCATCGTGTCTTGCTCCTTTCGTCTTTTCCTTAGTAAATACGGACTCCTGCTGCCGCTCTATGGCAAGCAGGTTTTCTACTTTTGGTGTGCGCTCTGCAATGCGCTTAGCGATCCTCTGCTGCTTCCGCAGCGGTTTGATCTTTTGGGTGACGGCCTTGGCCTGCAGTTTCAGTTCCGGCTTGCGCTGATTATCGATGATTTGGTCATTGATGGCATCCGGGGTGTACTTTGCTCCCAGGCGCTTCAGCCGCACCGGGCGCTGCCATCCTTCCGCGATCACAGATAAGTTGGGACTCTCTACATTACCACGCACTTCATATCCAAGCTTCTCCAAATATTCGATGAAGGCACGGTAGGTAGATACCTTAGAAAGTACCTCGTCAATATCCCGGCGCAGAATATCCCGGTGGGTCATACCGCCATCCTTGCGTACCCAGTATGCGTCTTTCTCACCGCCGTAGAATTTGGCATTCTTCAGCACAGACTTTCCATGCTCCCGGCAGATGGCATTTGAGATCTCCCGCAGGCAGCAGCATACTGCTCTACAATTTGCTTCTCTCTTTCAGAGAAGCGGGTGTTGATCACCTCTGTTTTTTCTGTCATAAAATCATTCCTTTCTATTGGGGTGTTAGGGGCGAAGCCCTTAAAGGTCCGGCAGTGGGAACTGTCGGATGCGGAAGTTGTAGCACAAGTTCCCTGCTCGTTATGGTATAGGACAGTCCTGCTCCCGATCCCTATCGGTCGAACTTGGACCGTCCATACCTGCTCCCAATAAAATCAAGTGGGCAACATGTCCGCTTGATTCGCCTTGAGCCAAAATGGCTCCGCACTTTATAAGGAAACGGCGATTTGAGCCAAAATCCTGCGTTTTTGGCTCAGCCGAACATATCCAAGTCCGCAAGGACATTTTTCCGGTTTTCTTACTTCTGCTCTTCGGTTAGTTCCATACTTGCCGTTTGATGTACCGGCTGAACCGGAGCAATGGATAAGGGCTGTACTTCTTCCCGGAAGATTTGGCGGATGTGATCCAACAGCCTGGTACTATCCATATAGGCAATCACGGCATCCACGACAAATTGATTCCGGGAACGGCGCAGCGTTTTCAAATACTCTGCCGCCCGTCTTTCCGCTTCGTTATCATCGTGGAAGCGGATATTGATTCGGTAGTCGCTCATACACCCATCTCCGTCTTCAACTGCGCTTCAGCCAGGTATTCATATCCCTTTGCCGCAGCGAAGATATCGTCAATGAACTTCACTCGGTCAGCGCTGACCTTACCAAAATTCTTCACAAGACACCCACCGCCGCCGGTGATATAAAGCATCATAGTGCCCTCGTCATACCAACCCTTGCTCATGTAAGAATCCTCCTTAGAATCCCAGCTTATGCAGCATCTTTTCTACCTCGGCAGCTTTCAGAACCTTGCCCATGGAAACTACATTTTCATTGACCACCAGAGCAGGCATACTCATGACGCCGTACTCCATGATCTTCTCCATTTCGGTCACATACTCGACCTCGATGGTCAGCCCCATGTTCTTGACAGCTTCCTTAGCTGCTTCCAGCAGAGTATGGCAACTCTTACATCCGGAGCCCAGAACCTTGATGCAGCAGATGCCACCCACCGCTTCGCCGCAGCAAGTGCTGACTACTTCCATTGCTTCGCTGGTGGGGCAATCGCAGTTACAAGCGCAAGCGGGAGCCTTGGTTTCTTCTTTCTTCTTGCCAAAATTGAACAGCGCCATAATGATACCTCCATTAAATAATAAATCCTTGAATTGCATTAAAGAAATAACCGACAATGATGATGCCCACGGTACAGATTGCAATGAAGATGCCCAGCAGTTTCGGCTTTACTGCCTTGCGAAGCATAATCATAGAGGGCAGGCTCAGAGTTGTAACGCCCATCATGAAGGAAAGGACAACACCCAACAAAGCACCCTTGGCAAGGAGTGCTTCTGCAATGGGAATGGTGCCAAAAATGTCGGCATACATGGGAACACCGGCTACAGTTGCGATAATAACACCAAAGGGGTTGTTGCCACCCAGAAGTTTCACGATGAATTCTTCGGGAATCCAGTTGTGGATGATGGCACCGATGCCCACACCCACCAGCACATAGGGGAACACCTTTTTAGCGGTGGATACCACCTGTTCCCAGGCAAACTTGATTCTATCCTCGAAGTGCAGCTGTTCCTGGGGAACATCGATGGCCTTACCCTTGCGGATGTATTCTTCAACCTGATTCTCAAGGTGCAGCTTTTCAATCATAGTACCGCCAATCACGGCAACCACTAAACCGAGCAATACATACACAACGGCAACCTTCCAGCCGAAGATACTCATGAGCAGCACCAGACTGCCAAGATCAACCATCGGGGAAGAAATCAGGAAAGAGAAGGTCACGCCCAGAGGAAGTCCTGCGCTGGTGAATCCGATGAACAGAGGGATGGACGAGCAGGAGCAGAAGGGTGTCACCGTACCAAGTAAGGCGGCAACACAGTTTGCACCGATACCATGGAATCTGCCCAGTATGCGCTTTGTCCTCTCCGGAGGGAAATAACTCTGGATGTAAGAGATGATTAGAATCAGGAATCCCAGAAGAACCATAATCTTGATCACATCGTAGAAGAAAAACTGAACACTGCCACCGATACAGCTTGTGGGGTCAAGGCCCACGGTCTCCACGATGCTGCCGATCAGGCGGTTCAGCCACTGCATACCCAAGACCTCTCTCTGAAAGAAATCCCAAGCGGTTTTAATTGCTTCCATAAAAATACTCCTTTCAAATATCGTAATATTTACATATATCAATATATGCTCTTTAAGGTAAGCCGTGCTTAGAAAAGCTGGCTTACTTTTCACGGCACGACTTAGCTTCGCAGGTGCAGTTAATAGCGGTCAGTTCATTCAGACAATCCCTCGCAATCTGACTCCCCTCGGCACTGATGGAGTAGTGCATCCACTTACCGTCCTTACGGCCTACCACAATACCGGAATCACAAAGGATCTTCATATGATGGGACAGGGTCGGCTGGCTGATGTTCAGTTCATCCAACAGCTTACAGGCACATTTCTCTCCGGTACGGAGTAGCTTCATGATCCGAATCCGATTCTCGTCACACAGAGCCTTGAAAATCAGCGCCATTTTCTTTTCGGTGAGTTCCATAGATTCACCTCCTATTGATGTTCATCGATATAATAGCATATTCATCGATAAATGTCAATGTATTTCCTTAGCGTTTTATGTGACTTTTGCAACATCATTTCGCCCTGTTGACTTGTATCATTACAGTAGAAAACCAGAATTGGAGGAATGACTATGATCCGAAGAATCATCACCATTGATGAAGAAAAATGCAATGGCTGCGGTCTGTGCGCCGATGCCTGTCACGAAGGTGCCATCAAGCATTTCTTCCTGGTAGCAGGTTGCGGCGGTTCCAGACCTGGACGGAACTACTACGCCGAGTTTGTCAAGCAGACTCCCAAGGATACTGTTGTGCTGACCTTGGCCTGCGGCAAGTACCGCTTCAACGATCTGGATCTGGGCACCATTGGTGGTCTTCCTCGGCTCATGGATATTGGCCAGTGCAACGATGCATATTCTGCCATTCAGATCGCTGTGGCTTTGGCAGAAGCCTTTGGCTGCGATGTCAATGACCTGCCTCTTAGCATGGTACTTAGCTGGTATGAGCAGAAGGCTGTCTGCATTTTGCTGACTTTGCTGCACTTAGGTATCAAGAACATCCGCCTCGGCCCCACACTGCCTGCATTCGTTTCTCCCAATGTGCTGAACTTCCTGGTTGAGAAATTTAACATCGCGCCCATCACCACCCCAGAGGAAGATTTGAAGGCGATTCTTGGATAATGCTAAAACAAGCCTCCCCTTGGCCAATTTGGTACAAGGGGAGGCTTATTTATGGTAAATCTAATATTAAATGAGCGCCGCATTGCAATCCGTCTATAAATGCTTTGTGTTCATATGCGCTGCACAGGCGGCAACAGAGGTTGAACACGGCATTGTTATCCTAAAGATTAACGAAGACAAAACCCTTGTGAAGCTGAAACCGACCATTGACACCAAATATGGATCTGTCATGGAATATTCTGAAATTTTCATGCAGTGCATGGTCCTGTGCCGTGAGGCAGCCGAGAAGCTGGAACTACAATTCAAGCTGATTATCAACGAACAACAGCTGATATAAACACAAAAATCCGCCGGTGGGCTACCGGCGGATTCCTTTTTAGTTTTCTTCGGGGAATGCGTACTGGGCCTTATACTGGGCAAACTGTTCTGCGAAAGCGGCAGACTCGTGTAGCTCGCCAGCCTTCAGGGCGTTCAGATATTCGTGTGCTTCCAGCTTGCCTTCGGTAACCTGCAGCATCTCAACAGCCACATTGGAGCAGTGGTCAGCGGTACGCTCACAAGCAGTCAGCAGATCTTCCAGTACAAAGCCGTATTCTACGGTGCAAAGGCCATCTCTCAGGCGGCGCACATGGCGGCTCTTGACCTCACGGACCAGTGCGTCAACAACCTGCTCCTGGGGTTCAATTCTAACAGCCTGCTCACGGTCAAAGCTACCGTAAGCTGCAACAGCGCGGTCCACAACATCCAGGACAGCCTGTTCCAGAACAGCCAACTCGCCCTTTGCCTGCTTGGAGAATTCGATCTTCTTTTCCTCGATCTCCAGCGCAGCCTTAGCAACTGCCATAGCATGGTCAGCCATGCGCTCGATATCGGAAACGGTGTAGAGCAGTGTATTCAGAATACGGTTATCATGGACAGAAAGGTTCATAGCAGACAGCTTCACCAGATAGGTGTTCAAAGCGTCTTCGTAGCGGTCGGTCTTGTCCTCCAACTCGATAACCTGCTCCATAATACCGGACTCAAACTTCTTGGTCAGGCCCATAGCCAGATGCATAGCCTTCGCTGCATCTGCAGCCATCTCGCCTGCGATCTCATGGGCGCGCTGTACTGCAACGGCAGGGGTAGCCAGCAGACGAGCATCCAGCAGTTCGGTCTTTTCCGGCTCTTTGACTTCCGGTACCAGCAGATATGCCAGCTTCACCAACAGGCCGTTCATGGGCATCAGCACCGCAGTTGCCACCAGATTGAAGCCGGTGTGGATGACGGAAATATCCCAAGCCTGCACAGAGTCACCCAGGAACTTCCATTCGATAAACATACCCAGACCATAGAAGACCACGGCAAACATCACTGCACCCACCACATTGAACAGCAGATGGACCATTGCGGTACGGCGGGCGTTACGGTTGGCGCCGATTGCACCCATGATCGCGGTGATACAAGTGCCGATGTTCTGACCCAGAATGATGGGAATGGCCGCGCCATAGGTGACAACACCAGTGCTGCACAGGCCCTGCAGAATACCAACGGAAGCAGAAGAAGACTGGATGATTGCGGTCAGAACTGCACCAAACAGAATACCTAGAATGGGGTTGGTGAATGAAATCATCAGGTTGGCAAACCATGCTTCGCTCTTCAGGAAGGACATGGAACTGCTCATCAGATCCATACCGGTCATCAGCGCCATAAAGCCCAGCATAATGGTACCGATGCCCTTTTTCTTTTCGGACTTGCCCATGTACAGCACGATGCCGATAATGCCGATCAGGGGTGCCAAGGTGGAAGGCTTGAAGAACTTGATAAGGAAACTGTCACCCTCCAGACCAGACAGGGACAGGATCCATGCGGTGACAGTAGTACCGATGTTGGAACCCATGATAACACCGACGGCCTGCTTCAAAGTCATAATGCCGGAGTTTACAAAACCGACCACCATGACCGTTGTTGCAGAAGAGGACTGGATCATAGCAGTGACACCCAGACCCAGCAGAAAGCCTTTGAATACATTGGAACTCATCTTTGCCAGGATAGTCTGCAGTTTGCCACCGGCCTGACGCTCCAGCGCTTTGCCCATAATGTCCATACCGAACAGGAACAAAGCCAAACCACCCAGAAGGGTGATGATCTTAAAAATGTAAGCTGTCATAGTTTTCTCCTTTACGGAAAGTTTTCTTATTTCGACAGTCTACATTATAAATTTTGCCATTTGCAAATACCATAGAGGCCATGCAAAGTCTATGTAAAATCTATGTAAAGTGAAAGACCGCACCCTATACGGATGCGGTCTGAATTCAAAATTGAATGATAATTGTGGTGCCTTTTCCGGGGGTGCTTTCCAATTGGATCTCTGCTTGATGATAAGCTGCGGCGTGTTTAACAATGGAAAGGCCCAGACCGGTACCGCCGGATGCTTTGGAGTGGCTCTTGTCCACCCGGTAGAACCGTTCAAAGATCCGATCTTTATGTTCCGCAGGAATACCGATGCCGGTATCACTGACGATTAAACAGTTGTTATCTGCGCGGATCGTCACGCTGCCACCGGGAACATTGTACTTGATGGCATTGTCGCAAAGGTTATAGACTACCTCGTGAAGCATTCTGCGGACACCCGCTAAAGAGAATCCCGCACCAGTAACATGAACTGTTACCTGCTTCTGGGCAGCACTGGTCGCCAAAATTGCCTTTACTTCTTCTGCCAAAAGCAGCATGTCCACATTTTCTTTCGGTAGCTCTACGCCTTCGTCCAACTGGGAAAGGCGGATAATATCCTCGATCAGGCTAACCAACCGGGAAGCTTCTTTCTTGATATGCCCCACAAACCGTGCTTCATCTTCCGGCTTTACCATACCGCTTTCCAGCAGTTCAGCACTGCCGATGATGCCTTGCAGCGGTGTTTTCAGTTCGTGGGATACATTGGCCGAAAACTCCCGGCGCATCTGTTCCGAATTGAGTCGCTCGGTAATGTCAAAGGCCAAGACTACCGCACCAATTACTGAACTGTCAGATTCAATACGGCTCAAGTCGAACTGATAATTGCGACCATTTCGGCTTAGTCTTGCGTAACCTCTGCCCTTGTCCAGCGCATCGTTTACTGCGCTTCGCATGGAGCTGGTCCGGTCGATCATCAAAAAGCTCTTTCCAACGCAGTCGTCTTCTGCTTCAAACAGAGACTTCGCAGCTGGATTGATGCTGATAATCGTGCCTTCACCGTCCAGCAAAACAAGGCCTTCCTGCATGTGGGAGGTGATCTGCTGGAACTCATTAGCCTTACGGTTCAGCTGATCCATCTGCTCTGCGATCTGTCGATGCTGCCGATGGATACGATGCAACAGGGGCGAGATTTCCTCGTATACATCGTTTTTCAGCGGTTGCTCCAAATCCAGCTTATTCAGCGGCTCCACGATGTTCTTTGCTATTCGACCGGCAAGAATTGCAGAAAGACCGATGGCTAGGACGACAATCAGAACGATCGGCCACAGCATACCCATCATCAGCGCCCAGGCGGACTCCTGGTTGGTGGAAATACGCAGCACAGTTCCGTCCTGCAAGCGCTGCGCTTCATAAAAAGTTTGTTCGGTCATGGTGGAAGATGTACGCACCGCACTGCCGGAGCCGGTGGCAAAGGCTTCCTGGATCTCCTCGCGGTCTGCGTGATTTTCCATGGCAGTCTGGTCTACCTGGGTATCAAACAGAACCGTACCATCAGTATCGATCCAAGTTACACGGAAGCGATCTGCTTCTACATTCTCCAAAAATGCGTTACCATACTGCTCCGTACCAGTAACAGCCAAACTCAACTCGTCCTTCAGCTGCTGTACCTGCACACCGGTAAAGTGGCTATACAGAACACCTATCACAATTCCAAGAGAACAGAGCAAGACCACAACCGCAACGAATACTGTCGAACGGAAGATCTTACTTGTCATGCCAAAGCAGAGGGGAAGCAGCCGCCATTAGCCCCTCAACCGTCCTTTCTTGTTATTTTGTGTTTATCATCCTTGCCTTGCGTTCGCAAGGCTGCGTCTTCTGCACCCCAAATTCCCAAGAAAATCCAGGTTGAGGGGTGCCATGCAGTTTTCGCAGAGCAGCTTGCTGACAAGACAAGAAAATTTTCAAAGGGAATACCCTCTGATATTTTCGAGAAAATTTACGAAGTATTGGCGGCAAGCCGCCTGTGAGAACCTAATGGGGACTGCTTTCCCTCTGCTTATACTCCAGGCGGTAGCCTACATTCCGAACCGTTTCAATGATATGTCCATATTCGCCCAACTTCTGGCGCAGGGTACGGATGTGCATATCCACAGTACGGGTTTCCCCTAAGTATTCTGCATTCCACACGCTGGAAAGCAGCTGTTCTCTTGTAAAAGCAATACCCGGCTGAGAAAGGAACAGGTGTAGCAGTTCGTATTCCTTGTAAGTCAGGACTACCCGTTCTCCATCCACAGTAACAGTATGCTCGTCTGGATTCAGCACCAAGCCTTCCAGTTGCAGAAGTTTCGTGTTTTTGACCGGTTTGCACCGGCGCAGCACTGCCTTGACCCGGCTGACCATTTCCATAATGCCGAAAGGCTTCACCAAGTAATCGTCAGCACCTAAATCCAGACATTGGATCTTATCATATTCACTGCCCTTGGCGGTGGCCATGATGACGGGAATATCCCGGAATTCATCAGAACCTTTCATCAACTTCAGCAATGTCACGCCATCCTTACCGGGCAACATCACATCCAAAACCACCAGATCCGGTTTCTCGGATTGCAGCGCATTCCAAAAACTGTCGCCATCTTCAAAACCCTTGGCATCAAAGCCGGTGGAAGTCAAGGCATATACTTCAATGTCGCGGATGCTGGAATCATCCTCTACACACCATATCATAGCGACACCTCCTTGTATTTTTTATAATTTTAGCTGTTTTAGTAGTGGAATTCAAGTTTTTCTGCAAACTTTACAAACATTTTACTTACTGGCAATCTTTGTGGACACCGGTAACAGAAAACTCCACCCACTCAGCGATATTGGTACAATGGTCGCCAATACGCTCAAAATACTTTGCAATCATTAGCAAATCCAAAGCATACTCACCCTGGGAAGGTTCTGCCGCAATGATATCGATGATGCCGTTCTTGACCTGTATGAAGTAATCGTCCACCACATCGTCGTGGGCCATGACCTTTCTTGCCAGTTCCAGATCCTGCTTCACATAGGCATCTACCGCCTCTGTGACCATGGTCTGAGCAGCTTTTGCCATTTCCCGGATTTTCGGGAACTTCTCGTCGGGATGGACGTTCATATAGGGGATGATTTCCACGATATCCTCAGCCTGGTCGCCGATTCGCTCCATATCCGTGATCATCTTCATGGCAGCGCTGATCTGCCGCAGATCCTTTGCCACCGGCTGCTGCCGCAGGAGCAGCTTCATGCAGATATTTTCGATGGTGCGCTCACTCTCGTCGATCTGTGCGCCGATGGCGTTTACCTTCCGGACCAGTTCTTCATCCATATCCGTCAGTGCCTGGGATGCCAAGGCGATGATTTCCTCGCAAGCTGCACCCATAATGGTCAGTTCCCGATTCAGATCATTCAGCTGTTCCTGAAAAAAGTCTCTCATATTAACCAAACCTTCCTGTAATATAATCTTCGGTACGCTTATCCTTCGGCTGGGAGAACATCTCTTCTGTGTTGCCGTACTCTACCAAATCACCCAGCAGGAAGAATGCGGTCTGATCGGAGATACGAACAGCCTGCTGCATATTGTGGGTGACGATGACGATAGTGTACTTCTCCTTCAGCTCCATTGCCAGGTCCTCGATGCGGCTAGTGGAAATGGGATCCAGAGCAGAGGTAGGCTCGTCCATCAGCAGCACTTTGGGTTCCACTGCCAGCGCTCTAGCGATGCTCAGTCTCTGCTGCTGACCGCCGGACATGCCCAGTGCATTCTTCTTCAGACGGTCCTTTACTTCATCCCAAATGGCTGCACCACGCAGTGCCTTTTCAACAATATCATCCAGCTGACCCTTATTGGTGATGCCGTGAGTACGAGGGCCATAAGCAATATTATCGTAAATGCTCATAGGAAAGGGATTGGGCTTCTGGAACACCATGCCCACCTCTTTGCGGAGGTTATTGACCTCTGCATCGAAGAT
>JAZNFH010000051.1:0-35223 GCA_045589055.1 Faecousia sp.
ACAAATTCGGGACATAAACCCCCATCATCCACCATCTTGTATCATAACATAAATATGCGCAGAAATCTACTGTAACTTTGCTCTTTTTTGTCAAAAACCCGTGAAATATTTTTTGCGCGGATAAGGATTCTTATCCGCGCAGGAATAAATGTTTCAGCGATCCGATTCCAACCGTACTGGGGAATACTTAATGTACTCTGCGGATGTCTGCTTAATAGGTGTCTGCTGCACCAGCGGTGTATAGGCTTCTTTATGACTGCCGCAGCAGGGGCAGTCATACTGCTTCGGGAGTTTTTCAAAGGGTGTTCCTGCGGGGATTCCTCTCTTGGCATTGCCGACGGTTTCATCGTAGATGGTTCCGCAAAGTTCACAAATATACTTCATAATCATTCTCCGTTCTCTCTTTCTATATACACTTCCGGTAAAAAAAAGAAAAGGCTGCCCGCCGGATTCCGTGGAAACCGGTAGACAACCATTTTAGGTGGTTTGTAGAAACGCGCATCCATATTATGCGCTTATACCTGAATTGTTGCGTAGTGTACGATTTACATGCTAGCATAATGACCAGAAATGGTCAGGATGAATTGGGAGATTCATGAAATTTAATTGCAATAATAATTATCACTTGATTTTTCAGAAATAGAAGGATATAATACCGCTACTGACAGCTTTCTGTGTTTCTGTATCAAACACGGCAGGCTGTTTTTGCTCATTAGATTGATGAAAGCGAGGAAATGATATGAGCAGAAAAAGAAGACTCTCCGTTGCACTGGATGTGGATGATCTTTTGATGGAGTGTACCTCCTATGCCATCCGGCTGGCTAATGAGAAATATAAATTTGATCCTCCCATGACTATCTATGAAAAAGAACGCTGGGGAAAGCTGAACACAAGAGCAGATTCAATTTATCCCTATTTCCGGGATCCGGAATTCTATCGAACACAGCCGGTGTACCCCGGTGCGAAAGAATTTGTGCAGAAGCTCTGCCAGATGACGGATGTATATATCTGCACGGCCATTCCGCCGGAGTTTATGGGAATCCGCGCCCAGCGTATTCTGGAGGAGTTTCCGGAGATATCCCCGGACCATATCTACATGGGCTTTAAAAAAGATAAGATCCATGTGGATATTTTGTTTGACGATGCCATGCACAATGTACTCAATTCCGGTGCCAAATATCCGATTCTCATGCGGCGTCCCTGGAACCAGGAGGCCACAGGTATGCTGGCGGTGAATACCTATGAGGAATTCTTGAAGCTGGTGGAGGTAATTGCGGAGAGCTACCGTGTAACCTATGAACCCAGGACAGCCAACAATTCCGATGTTGTGGTGCTGGTAGGTCCTTCCGGCAGCGGAAAATCCAAAATTGCAAAACGGTTTCTGCACAGAAACAGCGATTTTGAAAAGCTGGTCAGCTACACAACCAACGACCCTACGGCAGAAGAAATGAACGATTGGTACAATTATGTGTCTCTGGATACCTTCCGCAGTATGTGCGACAGCGGAGAACTGCTTCAGTCCACCATGTATGCCGGCCATGGCTATGGATCCCGGAAGGGAGATGTGGAGAAAATCCTGGAAAAGGGAAAGCGCGTACTGACGACCATGGACATCTGCGGCGCTATGTCGTTGAAGACCCATTTTAAGAATGTTACAACGATCTACATCAAGCGGGATAAGAAAGCGCTGATGGGATCCATTCTTCGAAAAAACTCTTCCATTGAGGATAAGGTCAACCGATTAATGGCCATTGAATACGAGCAGCAGAATGCGGAGCTGTGCGATTATGTAGTGGATTTTGGTTCTTATGACGAGGCAGCGGAGCAGCTCTGTGAAATTCTCAACGGATAATTCTTCTAATAACGAAAAGACGAGATCGGGTGATCTCGTCTTTTCGTTATTTGCGCGTTTCCAATGCGTGCAGAAATGCCATTGGAACCGCCAGATTGCCGTGGCCAACGCCCACGGAGATATCCGGTTTGTTGCTGCCGTGAAAATCGCTGCCGCCGCTTTGTAATAAACCAAATTCCTTCGCAATCTCCTGTGCCAGCCGGGTCTGGGCTTTATCAAAGGTGGAATACAGTGTTTCCATACCATCCAGTCCGTAAGAAACGGCTGTTTTAAGAAATTCCCGAAGTGCCGGTTCTTGTAAACTCAAAAAAGGATGTGCCAGTATGGAAACGGAGCCGATTTCTTTGATGAAGGCGATGATTTCAAAGGCATCGGGTCTTGCAGGCGGCACATAAAGACCATTCTTGGGGGATAGG
The DNA here is from genome assembly GCA_045589055.1 of Faecousia sp. Taxonomy (GTDB): domain Bacteria; phylum Bacillota; class Clostridia; order Oscillospirales; family Oscillospiraceae; genus Faecousia. The sequence goes on from JAZNFH010000051.1 coordinate 2,269, forward strand.
ATGGTTTGAAAACATGCTTCCATGGAGGGGAAAAATCCCTTTTCCACCAACTCCGCAGCAAAATGTGCCCGATTTGGGATGCCGCTGGTTCTGGCCTTGATGGATGCATAGGCAATGGGATAGCCGGCTGTATTCAGCGCCGCTGCTAAAGCAAGATTACTGTCTTCCTTCTTTCGTTGGTAGATACCAAGGAAGCTGTTGACTCTGTCATACTGCTGGGGCTGGATAAACAGACCCAGAATGTGCAGCTCGGTACCGGCATAATCCACAGAAAACTCGATACCGGGTACGGCCCGAACTTTGCTGGATTCTCCGGCAGCACAGAATTCCGGCAGTCCGTCGATGGTATTATGGTCGCACAGGGCAATGGCAGACAGTCCCTGCGCTTCTGCCAGCCGGATCAGATCCTCGGGGGAACAGGTGCCATCGGAATAGAGGGAATGAATGTGCAAATCGCAAAGGTTTCCCATGGAATATAGCTCCCTGCCTTGTAGTTATTTCATTTGTGCAGAAGCATGCTGCGCAGGGATGCAGGCACGGTAGCTATCCAGATAGCTCCGGAATCCGGCGACACCGGCGGGATCCGGCTGCACAACGGTGCTTGCGGCATGGGAAAAGACTCTATTTTGTAAATAGTCTTCCATAGTTTCCCCATTTTCCCTGCGGTGCATATAAGCTGCCAGCAGCGCCATGCCCCAAGGACCACCCTCACCGGCGGTTTCCATAGTGGAAATGGGAACATTCAACGCATCTGCCAGAACCTGCTGACCCACACCGGGGGTTTTGAAGAAGCCGCCATGACCCAGAAGCCGGTCAGATTCCACATCTTCTTCTCTTGCCAGCATGTCCATGCCGATTTTTAAAGTAGCGATGGCACCATAGAGCTGAGAGCGCATCAGATTGGCGATGGTCAGCTTGCTGTCTGGCAGGCGTACCAGCATGGGCCTGCCGGTTTCTGTCCCAGTTAAGGGTTCACCGGCAAAATAATTGAATGCGATGATTCCGCTGCAGTCTGCATCACCCTCCAGCGCTTTGCGGTACATGGCGGGGTACAGTTCGTTTTTATTTACAGGCCAACCCATCGCTTCTGCGGCATCTGCGATCAAATTGATCCATGCGTCAATCTCGGAGGTACAGGTGTTAGTGTGTGCCATGGCAACGGTCTTACCGGCAGGTGTTGCCACCACATCAATTTCCGGATAATAGTTTTTCAGCGGCCGTTCCAATACCTGCAAAGAAAATGCGGAGGTACCTGCGGAAATGCTGCCGGTTCTGGGCAGCACAGCGCCGGTGGCTACCATGCCGGTACCGGCATCACCCTCCGGCGGGCAAAGGGGAATACCGGCTTCCAGTGTGCCGGATTCGTCTAACAGAGCAGCACCGGCTTCTGTTAGAACGCCGGCCTGCGCACCGGCGGGCAGAACCTTGGGAAGAATATCCTTTAGCTTCCAAGGGAAACCGTAGGGAGAAATCAGTGTGTCAAATAGCGCCAGACGGGCGGCATCATAGTCTTTTGCGGTATCGTCATAGGGGAACATACCCGAGGCTTCGTCGATACCGATGACATGAGTGCCGGTGAGCAGACCGTGGATGTATCCGCTCAGGGTGGTAAGACGGCAGATATTTTCTACATGGGGTTCCTTGTTCAAAATTGCCTGATACAGGTGGGCAATGCTCCAGCGCTGGGGAATATTGAACCGGAACAGCTCCGTTAATTCTGCGGCAGCGGGGCCGGTGATGGTATTTCTCCAGGTGCGGAAGGGGGCCAATTGGTTACCATCCCGATCCAGTACCAGATAGCCATGCATCATACCGGATATGCCGATAGCAGCAACCTTCCGAAGCGGCTGGTGGAATTTACTTTCAAAATCCTGCCGCAGACTGCTGTAACAGGCGCGGACACCGGCGACCGCTTTTTCCAGCGGGTAGGTCCAGACCCCGTCGGTCAGATCGTTTTCCCATGCAAAGCTTCCGGTGGCCATGGGGAGGTGGTTTTCATCAATTAAAACAGCCTTGATCCGGGTGGAACCCAGTTCAATGCCCAGAATTGCATTTTGCAGATCCATACAGTGTCTCCTTTTGAGAAAAGCCTCCCTTGCGGGAGGCTTTTGCGTTAAATTAGATAGCCTTGGCGTTAGCCAGCAGGTACTTCTCAGCTGCGGGATTCCACAGACCGTTGTTTGCCTTGCACAGACGATCCAGTTCCGCAAACATAGGATCGGTCTTGCCCTTCTCCTCAAACTCCTCGATGGCAGTCAGAGGCAGGTCGATCTGTGCGTAGATCAGCTTCTTGCCGCCGGGGATCTTGGGCAGGTTCAGAGTGGTGTCAATGGCAGCATTCAGACCGCCGATGTGGGTAACCAGACCGGAAGGATTCAGCTTGCCCGCGTTCATCATGGCAATGGCTTCCTGCATATCGTTGGTGTTACCGCCGGAAGTGCCGACCACATGGGTGTACAGATAGTGAACATTGTACCAGTTGAAGGGGGCCTTAAACTTGGAGTCGGTGGGGCCTGCGAAGAAGTTCAGGCAGCCATCAAAGCCCAGAATGTCATCAGCCTGCTCAATCAGAGGCTTGACAGGGGCAAAGCAGACCACATCGTCGTAACCGGTGCCGCCGGTCAGCTCCCGCAGGTACTCGGTAGCATTCTCCATACGGGTATTGACATAGTGCAGCTCAATGCCGTTGGCCTTGGCGTCTTCTACGGTGTAGATGGAAGCAGCTCGGGTCAAGCGGGCATCGTCGATATCGGTGACAACCAGCAGGCTGGGCTTGCGGTCGCAGTGGATGGCGTAGTCAATGGCAGCCAGACCCATGGGGCCGACGGAAGCCAGCAGAGCCATCTTGCCGCCTTCCTTAATGCCCATTTCATGGACATAGGAACCGGCCTTGGTGTGGTACATAGCGTGGAAAGTACCGATAACGCAGCTCAGAGGCTCAGCCAGAGAACCGTAGTAGTAAGTATCGGAATCGTAGGGCAGGAGGCAGTTTTCAAGCAATGTCTCAACGGGAACATTGCCGTACTGGGCATTGCCGCCGCAGTAGTTGTAGGAGTAGCCGGGAGCCATCTGGCTGCCCTTGTGGTAGTGAGCGGGCTGGATGACGAACTTGTCGCCGACCTTGTACTTATGCTTCCAGTTCTCACCGACTTCTACGATATCACCGCAGAACTCATGGCCCAGAACAGTGGGATTCTCATGGCAGTTGTCGGGAACGCGCTTGTGGTCGCCGCCTTCAATAGCTGCCTTGTAAGAAGACATGCACAGACTGTCGGAAATAACGCGGATGCGGACACCATCGGGGCCGATCTCAGGGAGCTGGACATCATCCAGACGCAGGTCCATTTTGCCGTAAATTCTTACTGCTTTGGTATTCATAATATGACCTCCTATTTATCAGGTGTTGTTTTCGTGTTCGATAAGCTTCCAGGTAGCATCAATCAGATTCTGGAACATGGGATTTTCCATGGCCCGGATGATGAAGCTCTGCCGGGGGGAGTTGATATCCTCACCAGAGATCTGGAACATGCCGTACTGATCGCAAAGACCTCTCAGTCTTTCCAACTGTGCGGGGGTGTTCCGGGTGGGCATATAGGTAACCGCCTTAACGCCCTCTTCCTTCAAACATTCAAAGACATCGTCCAGATAATCGTCCTCAAACTTCTGGGCCTTCTTATCGCCGGTAACACTGTCGCCCACATCGCCTAAGTAAGCGTAGCACAGGAATGCGTCAATGTCGTTGCACAGCTTGACCATATCAGAGAGCTTGGGGCATTCGTCGGTGGCGTCGATGAAAACCTTGGGAACGAAGGTGCCCTTCAGCATGCCCAGAACATCGTACTCGTAGAAGGGGTACGCAGTGTCCAGCAGCATAGTCTTCTGCTTCTCGGAAAGGGTCATGCCCACAGAGGTCAGCTTGTCGATCATGCTCTGGCCTTTGCCCACCTGCTTGACCAGCTCAATGGCCAGTGCGTACATCAGATGTCGTTCGGTGACACCACCATTGTCAGCAGCTTCGGACAAAGGCAGCACATCCCGGTCGTAGTCCAGAGAAACACCGACCAGTGCGTTGATTTTATCGATCATCTTGCGGTTACGGGCGTGACGGGCAGCCTGGTAAGGCTTGAAGAACTCTGTCAGAACGGAAATCTTGTCATGGGGGACAGACTGGATGGTCATGTAGCTGACACCCACCTGATCGGGATTGTTGGTGCGGCGGCCTTCCAGACGGGTGCCGTCCATGGAAATGCGGGCTTCCATGCCGATGGTCACGGGCATGTCTACCAGCTTGGCAGCTTCCAGAAACTCTTCTGCACCGGAGATGGAATCATGGTCGATGATACCGGCAGTGCACAGACCTTCCATACGGGCGGCATAGACAGCCGCAGTAGGAGAGTAGGGAGAGAAAGAGTAAGTTGTATGGATGTGATTATTGATATATTGGGGCACCATGGGAGGGAAGGTGGTGTTTGCCAGCACTTCTTTCAGGTTGGCAAGCCGTTCTTCCTTGGTAGGCGCATTCAGCTTACTAAGTACATTGATATCGATCATGGCGGCACCTTAGTTCAGCATGACCTGACCGCCGGTTACGGGGATTGCCTGACCGGTTTCGTACTTCTGCTCGACGCAGTACATAACAGCCCGGGCAACATCGATGGGCAGGCAGCCACGGTGGATGGGGGTCTTGGACTCATAGAAGCGGCGGACATCCTCAACAGTCTTGGCACCGGGAACCTTGCCGGCCTGCAGGTACTGAACAAACAGACCACGGACGGGGTCACTCCACAGGGGACCATCCAGGTAGTTGCCGGGGCAGATGGCATTGACCTTGATATTGTAGGCAGCCAGTTCCAGAGCGAAGGACTGAACCAGACCGATGGCACCGAACTTGGAACCAGCGTAAGCAAAGTTCTTGTTGGAGCCTTCCAGACCGGACTTGGAGGACATGGCGATGATGTCGTACATGGCTTCGGGGTCAGCCTCATGCTGTGCCTGCATGATGATGGCTGCGTATTTGCAGGTCAGGAACAGACCGGTGTAGTTGATAGCGGTGACGAAGTCAAAGTCCTTCTTCTCGAACTCAGCGATGGGGCCGGAACGGACAACACCTGCGTTGGCAACCATGATATCCAGACCGCCGAACTTCTCGACCACCTGGGCGACCATGTTAGCACAGGACTCTTCGTCGGAAACATTTACAGCGATGGCACAGGCGCGCTCGCCCATTTCTTTGGCAACAGTCTCCGCCAGAGGCAGGTTCATATCAGCAACGACGATGGTTGCGCCTTCTGCGTACAGCTCTTCAGCAATGCCCTTGCCAAAGCCCTGGGCAGCGCCGGTGACGATGGTGATCTTACCGGCAAGGCGGCCGGTACCTGCAGGACGATTGTGTACATTTGCTTTGGCAATTTCCTGCCACTTGGTCATATCTACGCTCATAATACTATCTCCTTATTACAAAAGTTTCAAAAGTTTTTGATAGGCATCTTCCCAAGCCTGTGTATGGTTGGGTTCCCAAGTGTTAACGGTTTCAGAGTTGCGGACTACTTGACGGAGGTGGTCAAGGTCCTGAATATCACCCAGAGCCATTGCCTGTGTCAGCAGGTTGCCCATAGCAGCGCCCTCAATGGGGCCGGTGACAACCAGACGATCCAGAGAGTCGGCAATCAGCTGGTCCAGGAAGCGGTTGTTGATGGGGCCGCCAACGATATTCAGAGAGTCGATGCGCTGACCCTTCATCTTTTCCAGACCTTCCAATGCGTGGCGGTACTTCAGAGCCAGAGATTCGTAGACACAGCGGGCGACCTGACCGATGGTTTCAGGCACCGGCTGACCGGTTCTGCGGCAGAAGTCCTGAATCTTCTTTTCCATATTGCCGCCGGCGTAGAATTCCGGGGCATCGGGATTGATGATGGAACGCAGGGGAGCGGCCTTCTGGGCTTCCAGAACAACGCCGTCCCAGCTGATGTTGACGCCGTTCTTGATCCAGTCGCGGCGGCATTCCTGAATGATCCACATGCCGATGATGTTACGTAGGGGACGGAAACTGCCTTGGATGGTACCCTCGTTGGAGAAACCGGCAGCGGCAGCATCGGGGGACAGGTCGGGCTTGTCCATTTCAGCACCGAACAAAGACCAGGTACCGGAAGAGCAGAAAGCAAAGCTGCCGGTGCCGGGAATGGCTGCGACGGCGGAAGCGGTGTCATGGCTGCCCACGGCAACAAAGGCTGCAGGGTTCAGTTCCAGCTCTTCACACAGTTCCTTGCGCAGATAACCGCGGATGGTACCGGTCTTGTCGATCTTGGTAAAGATCTTCCGGGGCAGCTCCAGCTGATCAATGGTTTCCCAATCCCAATCCTTGGTGGTGGGGTTGTAGAGCTGCGTAGTGGTGGCAATGGTGTATTCCGTGCCCTTTTCGCCGGTGAGGAAGTAGCCCAACAGGTCCGGGGTCAGTAGCATGGTGTCTGCCATCTCCAAGGCTACATCGCCTTCCCGCTTTCTACGGTAAAGCTGATAGAGGGTATTGAAGGTCAGATTGGTGTCAATGCCGGTGCGGCTGTACAGGGTTTCCGCAGGAATCTTTTCTTTGACCGCATCAATATCTTCCTGTGTACCCAAACGGTAAGAACGGGGAACACCGGCAAGATGACCGTTTTTGTCCAGCAGACCGTAGTCAACGCCCCAGGTATCGATACCAAAGGCATCCAGTTCACCAAAACCGCCCTGCCGGAAAGCCAGCAAGCCTTGCTTCAATTGATTGAACAGGTAAGGGGTATCCCAATAATAAATACCGTTCATCTCAATGTAGTTGTTTTCGAAGCGGTGCAGCTCCTTCATGGTGATCTTTTCACCGTCGAATTGACCAAGGATTGCCCGGCCATTGCTGGCACCCAGATCGAAGGCTATCAGATTTCTCACTTTTTTCATTATACTACCTCCTGTCTCACGGTTCAAGAATAAAGACAAAATATTCTATCTTTATTCTTCAGCTGTGAGCGGATTGGCGGAAAACCGGCACCACCGAAGTGGTGCCGGTCGGTTTCAGCCGTTAGCTATTTACTTACGATGTAAGAATTAGCCCATGTAGAAGACGTTCTTGTCCTTCAGAGCGTCGATGTTCTCCTTGGTGTACCACTCACCGCCGATACCTACATCACCAACAGCAGCGCCCTCCAGCTTAGCAATAGCCAGCTTGACAGCCTCATAGCCGATGTTGTAGGAGTCCTGAGCGACGGAGCCAACCAGCAGAGCGTAGTTAGCGCCAGCGTCCTTGATCCAGTTATACTGGTTGGTACCAGCGTCGAAGCCGCAGAACAGGATGTCCTTGTAAGCAGCAGCGTTGTCGGAGATTTCGGGGAAGACTTCGTTCACGACACCTTCGTTGGTCATGTAGATAGCCTGTGCGCCCCAGTCAGCCAGAGCAGTCAGACCCAGCTTGTACTCGCCGGCGTTGTTGGCCTTGACCTGCAGGTTGATGTCCAGAGTGATGCTGTCAGCCTTAGCCAGCTCTTCCATCTTCTCCTTAAAGCCAGCAGCGCGGTCGATACCGGTAGCGGTGGAGTCGTGCTGGATGATGCCGACCTTGTAGCCGTTAGCCAGAACGCCAGCGGTCTTCAAGTAAGCATAGAAATTCTCAGCAACAACGCCGCCAGCCTTCTTGTTATCGGTAGCAACGATGCCGATGGTGGGATCCTTACCCTCGGTGATATCAGCGCCATTGGAGTACAGACCGGAGTCGAACTCAACAACAGGCAGCTTCTTCTCGAAAGCGGAAACCAGCTCATCAGCGAAGCCGGTGCCGATGGTAGCCAGAACGATAGCCTTAACGGACTTATCGTTCAGAGCAGCCTGAACCATTTCGCGCTGTGCAGGAACTTCGCTCTCGGACTCAGAGGTGGGGCCGCGGAAGGTGACCTTGTAGCCCTTCTCAGCGCCGGCAGCCTCTGCGCCGGCCTTAACAGCCTGCCAGAAAGCGTGGGTCTCACCCTTTGCGATAACAGCGATGGTCTTCTCGCCGGAATCGCTGTTGCAGGCAACCAGGCCACAAACCATGACCAGAGCCAGCAGCAATGCAATCAGTTTCTTCATTCTTGTTTCCTCCTAAAAATTTTATATAAAACCTTTCGGTTTTAATACGGTTTTACAGGATTACTTCTTAGCGGCCTTTGCCTTGTCGGCGGCGTCAATCTTGACCTTTGCGGCGTTCTTCTTCTTCAGAACATCCAGCATAACAGCGCCCACAACGATGATACCGGTAACCGCATAGGTAACGTTGGTAGCGGAAACACCGACACCACCAGCCATGGCCAGATTCAGACCCTGACGGATGATAACCAGAATCATAGCACCGAGGATAGAACCGACAATGGTAGCAGAACCGCCGGTGGTGGAAGTACCGCCGATGTAAACGCCCGCGACAGCATCCAGCTCCATGCCGTTACCGGCAGCCAGATTCAGAGAGGGGTTAGCAGCAACATAGAACAGAGCAGCCAGAGAAGCAAACACGCCGGTGATCACATAAGCAATGATCTTGTACTTGTCGGTGTTGATACCGGACAGGCGGGCAGCTTCTTCATTGGAGCCGATGGCCAGGATGTAACGGCCTACGCGGGTCTTGTACATAACGATCATGCAGATCACGGTCAGTGCCAGAACCCAAACCAAACCGATGGGGAAGCCATTCAGGTTGGTGAAGACCTTCTGGAACCAGCCGGTGGAGGGGTACTTAACAGCGGAAGAAGTGCCGCGGGCGGCTTCAGCTACAACAGCAGTCAAACCGCGGGAAACCATCATGGTGCCCAGAGTGGCGATGAAGGGAGCCAGCTTGCATTTTGCTACCAGGAAGCCGTTGATCAGGCCGAAAACCAGACCGGTGGCCAGAATGATGGGAATGGTCAGCCACAGTGTGCCTTCATCGGCGGTAACGCCGGTCTTGCACAGAGCGCCGGCCAGAACAGCGGAGCCAAAGCAAACAGTACCGATGGACAGGTCAATGCCGCCGGTAGCGATGGCGAAGGTAACGCCAAGGGACAGAATTGCGTAGGGAACAAAGGACTTAGCCATGGTCAGCAGGTTGCCGCTGCTGGCAAAGCCGGGGTTAATGATGGTGAAAATTGCGAACAGGGCGATGGCAGCCAGAATAATGATAAAATTCTGCATGCCGGAGGTGCCTTTACTCTTTAATTTGTTGATCATATCAATTCTCCTCTCGCATAGTAGCAAGTTGCATAATGTTTTCCTGAGTTGCTTCGGAAATGTCCAGCTCACCGGTCTTGCGGCCTTCGCACATGACCAGAACACGGTCACTCATACGAAGGACTTCCGGAAGCTCGGAAGAGATCATAATAATGGACTTGCCTTGTTTGACAAGATCGTCCATCAGTGCGTAGATCTCACTCTTGGCGCCAACATCAATGCCGCGGGTGGGCTCGTCGAAAATGAAGATATCGGAGTTCTTCATCAGCCAGCGGGCAATGATAACCTTCTGCTGGTTGCCGCCGGAGAGGTTCTTCAGCAGCTGCTCCATGGAGGGAGTTTTGGTGCGCAGCTTCGTGTTGAAGTCTGCGGAGGATGCACGCATCTCATTGTCGTTGATCAGACCGCCGTGAATGAAGCTGTCAACGGAAGCGATGGTGGTGTTTTCGGTAACGGACTTATCCAGCATCAAGCCAAAACGCTTACGGTCCTCGCTGAGGTAGCAGATACCGTGCTTGACGGCCTGCGCGGGGGTCTTGATGTTGATCTTCTTGCCGTTTAAGTAAATCTCACCGGACTGCTTGGGGTCAGCACCGTAGAGGGCACGAACGACCTCGGTACGACCGGCACCCATCAGACCTGCAAAGCCCAGGATCTCGCCCTTACGCAGGGTGAAGCTCACATCCTTGACTTCCTTACCGGCGTTCAGATGCTTAACCTCCAGAATCACGGGAGCATCACAGTCGACACAGCTGCAGGCTTTCTGCTCGCCCATGATCACACGGCCGACCATCATCTTAACGATGTCGTCGCGGGTCACATCTGCCGTATTGACGGTGCCAACATACTCGCCGTCACGCATAACCGTGACGCGATCGGAGATGCGGGTGATCTCATCCATACGGTGGGAGATATAGATCATGCCGATACCCTTTTCCTTCAGTTCGTTCATGATCTTGAACAGCTCCTCAACCTCGGGGAGGGTAAGGGCTGCGGTAGGCTCGTCCAGAACCAGCAGCTTACATTCCCGGGAGACAGCCTTGGCGATCTCAACCATCTGCTGCTTACCGACGGTCAAGGTGCCCAGCTTTACGGAAGGATCGATCTTAACACCCATCTTGTCGAACAGGCGCTGTGCTTCTTCTTCCATTGCCTTGTCGTCGATCAATGCACCCTTCTTGAACTCGCGGCCGATGAACATATTCTGTGCAACGGTCAAGTGGTTCATCATATTCAGCTCCTGGTGGATTACACTGATACCAGCAGCCTGGGATTCCGCTATGTTATGAAAATTAACTTCTTCACCAAAGTACTCTACGGTACCGCTGTCGCGCATATGAATACCGCACAGGACTTTGATCAATGTAGACTTACCGGCACCATTCTCACCCATCAGGGCATGTACCTCACCGGCTCTCAGCTCAAAGTTAACGCCACTCAGAGCATGAACGCCTGCGAAATATTTGTGGATGCCTTGCATCTTCAGAATCGTTTCGCCCATTCAACATCACCTTTCTCATTCACTGCTTTTGTGCCGCACCAAAACCCCAAATTGCTCAAAAAGGTCTGCTATGCGCTTTTTACACAAAGACGAAACGATTCGCTTGTGTTCGATGCACAAAGGTCGGACACATGAGGGCGCAACCGCCCTATCACTGGGTATACTATAATAAACTTTACTAAAAAAATCAAGCTATTTTTAAAAAAATTGTATTGACAGCACAAAGTTGTTTTTATATTATATTTAATGTAATGACAGAACCTACTAGGGGGTGTCTGCACTTTTGGGGCGAATCGTTTCGCGCTGTGACTGGGGAGGGACTGCGTAATGGCGACCATTAAGGATGTGGCTCGGATGGCGGGGGTGTCCATTGCTACGGTTTCCAAGTATATGAACGGAGGCAATGTGCTTCCGGAGAATATGGATGCCATCAGCAAAGCCGTTGAGGCCCTGGATTATCGCGTCAATCCCTTTGCCAGAAGCCTGAAGACCCAGCGCAGCCGGTCCATCGGTATTCTAATTCCGGATATGACGGCTCCCTTTTACGGAAACATGATTACCTCACTGGACAAGTACCTTCGGGAGCATGGCTATCACAGTTTGATTTCCTGCTATGGTGCTGATCACGGTTTGGAGCGGGATAATCTGCGGTTTCTGATTTCCAATGGTATTGACGGACTGATCTATGTTCCTGAGGATTTGACTGCCGATGAATTCTATGAGCTCACTGCTAACTGCAACATTCCTGTGGTGCAGGTTGACCGCATGATTCAGGGTGTGGAAAGCGATACGGTTCTGGTGGATAACGCGGAGGCTGTCTACAAGGCTGTTTCTCAGCTGATTGGCCGGGGACATCGCAGGGTCGGCATTATCTCTGGACCAAAATCCGTGTTTACTGCCAAGGAGCGGCAGATCGGCTATTTGCGTGCGTTGTCTGACCATGGAATCCTCTATGACGACCAGTTGGCCATCAGTGGAAGCAATGCCTTTGAAACGGGTTACCGGGGTTGTGAAACCCTGTTGAAGCTGGAAGACCGCCCCACGGCAATCATTACAACCAACTATGATATTACTATAGGCTTGTTTACGGCGGCGCGGGATCATGGTTTACGAATCCCGGATGACATTGATATATTTGGTTTTGACTGCGTGAGTGTCTGTACCATGATGAAGCCACCGCTGCCCGTGGTGTACCAGCCGGAGGCGGAGATCGGTCAGATCGCCGGAGAGTATATTATTCAGCGGTTGGGCAGTTACAATGGTGAGGCCAGAATCACGCGGCTCAGCTGCCGGATTATTTGACGGAATGTAAAAGCGCATTTGCTTTTATATATATTGTATTATACGACCGCAGTATGTCTGCGGCGAGAATCAGGAGGAAACAATATGGCAAAAAACAGATATGTTGGCGATTATCCCGTAATCGGTATTCGCCCCATCGTCGACGGCCGCCGCGGCCCTCAGATGATGCGTGAATCCCTGGAGCCCCTGGTCTGGGCAATGGCGGAGTCTGCCAAGAAGCTGTTCGAGGAGAACCTGTTCTACTCCAACGGTGAGCCTGTGAAGGTCGTTATGGCTGACACCTGCATTGGCCGCGTGCCTGAGGCTGCTGCCTGTGCCAACAAGTTTAAGAAGGAAGGCGTTTCCATCACCCTGTCCGTCACTCCCTGCTGGTGCTACGGCTCTGAGACCATGGATATGGATCCTCACACCATTAAGGGTGTTTGGGGCTTCAATGGTACCGAGCGTCCCGGTGCTGTTTATCTGGCTGCTGTTCTGGCCGGCCACGCCCAGAAGGGTCTGCCCGCATTCGGTATCTACGGCCACGAGGTTCAGGACCGTGATCAGGTCACCCAGATGCCCGAGGATGTAAAGGAAAAGCTGCTGCGCTTCGGCCGTGCTGCCGTTGCTGTTGCTACCATGCGCGGCAAGTCCTACCTGCAGATCGGTTCCCAGTGTATGGGTATCGCTGGTTCCATCATGGACCAGAGCGTGCTGGAAGAGTACTTCGGCATGCGTGTTGAGTCTGTGGACGAGGTCGAGATCCTGCGCCGCATGGAAGAAGGCATCTACAACGAGGAAGAATACCAGAAGGCTCTGGCATGGACCAAGGAACACTGCAAGGAAGGCCGCGACGACAACGTCGATGAGGTTGATTTCCTGGGCGAGAAGGTTCGCATCAAGTTCACTCCCGAAGAGAAGGAAAAGCAGTGGGAGTTCACTGTTAAGATGTACTGCATCATCAAGGATCTGATGGCCGGCAACCCCAACCTGTCCGACAAGTTCGAGGAAGAGAAGGTTGGCCACAATGCCATCGCCGGCGGCTTCCAGGGTCAGCGTCAGTGGACCGACCATTGGCCCAACTGTGACTACCCCGAGGCTCTGCTGAGCTCCACTTTCGACTACGAAGGCGCTCGTGAGCCCTACACCCTGGCTACCGAGAATGACATCCTCAACGGCATGAGCATGCTGATGATGCGTCTGCTGACTCACCGCGCTCAGATCTTCGCTGATGTTCGTACTTACTGGTCCGGCGAGGCTACCGAGCGTGTTACCGGCTACAAGCTGGAAGGCAAGGCTGCTGAGTCCAATGGTATCATCCACCTGCTGAACTCCGGTGCAGCTTGCCTGGATGCTTCCGGTGTCTGCACCGACGAGAATGGCAACGCTACCATGAAGAAGTGGTGGGAAGTCACCGAGGAAGATATCAAGAAGATGACCGACGCCACCGTATGGTGCGAGGCCGGTCAGGACAACTTCCGCGGCGGCGGATTCTCCAGCCATTACACCACCAAGGCCGAAATGCCCTGCACCATGATCCGTATGAACCTGGTCAAGGGCCTGGGCCCCGTGCTGCAGATCGCAGAAGGCTGGACCGTCAACCTGCCCGATCAGGTCTCCGACACCCTGATGGAGCGTACCAACCCCACCTGGCCCTGCACTTGGTTTGCTCCCCGCTGCGATGGCAAGGAAGGCTCTCCCTTCAAGACCGCTTACGAGGTTATGATGAACTGGGGCGCTAACCACGGTGCCATCTCCTACGGCCACATTGGTGCTGATCTGATCACCATGTGCTCCATGCTGCGCATCCCCGTCTGCATGCACAACGTTCCCGAGGACGACATCTACCGTCCCGCTTGCTGGAACGCATTCGGCATGGACAAGGAAGGCCAGGACTACCGCGCCTGCGCTACCTATGGCCCTCTGTATAAGTAATTCTGCAATCTAAAAGAGTGGCGGTCTACTGACCGCCACTCTTTGAAATACGGATTTTCCGTAGGGGCCGATGCCCACATCGGCCCTCAAGCATCAAAGTGATTTTCCCGGGGCGATGTGGGTATCGGCCCCTACGGTTTGTTGCATAAAAAACAACAAACAGGTAACTAGAAAACGGAGGTAATTCTATGCTGAAAAATATTCCTTCCATTCTGTCTCCCGAGCTGCTGAAGGTTCTGTGTGAAATGGGACACAGCGACCGCATCTGCATTGGTGACGGCAATTTCCCCGGCGCTGCCATGGCGAAGGCCAAGGGTGCTATCTTCCTGCGGGCTGACGGCCACGGCGTGCCCGAACTGCTGGATGCCATTCTGCAGGTAATTCCTGCTGATACTTATGTAGAAAAGCCCATCACGCTGATGGAAAAAATGGAGTGTGACAAGGATCTGGAGATCCCCGTTTGGGAGACCTACAAGCAGATCGTTGCCAAGTATGACGACCGTGGTGCTGATGCCGTGGGCAACATCGACCGTTTCGACTTCTACGATGAGGCAAAGGACTGCTACTGCATCCTGCAGACCGGTGAATCCGCTATCTATGCCAATGTAATCGTCCAGAAGGGCGTTATCAAGTAAGTTATGAACAGTGTTCTTTCTGTAATCCGGACTGCCTTGCCGGTATTTTTGGCACTGGCATTGGGTATGCTTTGCCGCAGCAGGGGCTTTTTGACCCGTGACGGTGTGGATGCACTGAAGAAAGTTGTAGTAAATCTGACACTTCCCTTTGTGCTGCTGGAAGCCTTTGCCACCGCCGAATATACTGCTGCTGCGCTTCTGCTGCCGCTGATGATGTTTGGTATTTGCTGCATGGCCTTGGGTTTAGGCTTTTTGCTGACCCGGGTGTTCCGTATCAAGGGACGGCTGGTAAGCTTCCTGTTTTCCGGCTTTGAAGCCGGTATGCTGGGATATGCGCTGTTTGTGCTGCTGTTCCCGGGACGCAGTGTCTCGGAATTTGCACTGCCGGATATCGGCCAGACCTTGTTTGTGTTTACGCTGTATAAGATTCTGCTTTCCGGAAAGACAGATATCAAAGCCATTGGCAAGGATATGGCTACTACGCCTATTTTGTGGGCAGTAGCTGCCGGTGTGCTGATCGGCGCTACCGGTCTTTACGGGAAAATGCAGCAGTGGGGTGTGGCAGAGATTCTGACTGCTTCCACCGGTTTTCTTTCTGCACCTACCGGTATGGTCATTCTGCTGACAGTTGGATATGATCTTGTGATCCGGGAGATTCCGTGGAAGAAGACTGCCGGACTGATCGCCATGCGTCTGGCTGTTATGGCAGTGTGCTACGGCGTTGCCGTACTGCTAAATAGAACGGTGCTCAGTGGTATGCTCTTTGAGGGTGCCATGCTTCTGATGGTGATTCTGCCCCCGCCGTATGTCATTCCCGTGTTTGCGGATGAGCCGGAAGAACGGGTACAGATCGCATCTGCACTGTCTGCTTTGACTTTGGTGACCATGATCCTGTTTGCGGTTTGCTCTGCATTTGTGTAATCCAAAACATAATAAAGAGGTGCGTTGCGATGCAACGCACCTCTGTTTTTAGTCATGCCGCTGGTCAGTGTTGGCGTAAGTTTCACAGAACCGGGCAGAAAAAGCAGGTTCCTGTCCCGCCGCATACAGGTGGGAAATATCGCCAAAGCCGGTCATGCGGAAAGAAGCGATGCCCTCCCGCCGTTCCTCTGTGACCAGTGTGGTAACGGATGTGGGGGCAGCGCAGCTGCCGTGCCAGAGCACCATGGGGGAGATTCCCAGAAGATGACTTAGCAGCACACATTCCAGTCCGAAATGACAGAAGAAAACAAGGGTTTCTTCATTGGGCTGCTGCGCTCTGTAGAGATTGCCCTCCCGCACATAGCCGTGATCGGCAAGAAGCGAATCCAGGCCCTTGCAAACGGCTGTATAGCGTTCCCGAACATTGGCGAAAACAGGCACATCCAGCCAACGATTCCGGTCATAGAACAGCGGTTCTGCTGTCCAGTCCTGGGGCAGCCAGTCCCAGCAGATGTCCGGTTCTGTGTCGCTGGGTTTCCTGATCAGGGGAGGAAACTCCCGAAGCCAGTCTTTTACCTCGGCTGTGCGTCCCATCCGCTTCAAGGTAAGGGAAGCGGTATCTTTGGCGCGGCCAAGGGGGGAAACATAGAATGCTTTTACATCCAGCTGGCTGATGCGATCTGAGAGAATCTCGGCTTCTTTCCAACCGGTTGGGGTTAGGGAATCAATGGAATAATCCGGATCCCCGTGGCGAATGATCAAGAGTTTCATAAAGAACCGTCCTTCTAAATATTTAAATATTTTCTTAATTTGGCGGCATCTCCGTCAAAATGATATCCTGGAATACCAACGGATTGGGCGCCTGCGATATTTTGGGCGTTGTCGTCGATAAAGATGGTTTCTTCGGGTTTTAATCCGTAGGTATCCAACAGATGAAGGAAAATCTCTCTGGATGGCTTTGCGATTCCCAGTGGACCGGAAAAAACAAGGCCTTCGAAATGGGACAGCAACTCCCGAAGCAGAGGCACCTGCTGATATTGCTCTGTAAATCCGATGCTGATATTGGAAAGCAGAAATACCCGGCCACCCTTAGCTTTCGCATCCAAGAGAAGCTCCCGCATACCCGGAAGCAGGGTAAGATTTTCAATCCAGTGGTCATAAGCGGCATCACACTGACTATGTAAGGAAGGATGCAGCCGTGTATGACAGGCTTCCTTCAGTTCTGCATCGGTAATGGTTCCTAAGTCCAGCATGTCCCAGTAAAGCCGGTCAAAAGCGGTCTCGCTGATCAGCTTGCAAACAGCCGGATCTGAAACATAAGGGGAAGTGAGTGCCATGGGATCGAACCGTACGAGAACATTGCCTAAGTCAAAAATATAATTTCGAATTGCCGTCAACATGATCATCACGCATCCTGTAACAGGGAATAGAATACAGGGGCATTGTAGCACAGGCAGTTTTTAAAAGCAAGGCGTTTCCGGGGAAAAAGCTAAGACAATTCGTTGGAAAAGAAAAGCTCCGCCTTGCATAAAAAAAGATTGCTGATATAATAAATGGCAGGAAAGAAGGTGCTTAAATGGGGATTAGGAAAGCTGTGTGGGAAGATCTGTCGCAGATTCTTTCCATCTATGAATCAGCAAGAGCATTTATGGTGCAGACGGGGAATCCCCGTCAATGGGCCGTAAGGAACTGGCCGCCCCGGCATCTGGTGGAGCAGGATATTAACCGGGGAAAGAGCTATGTCTGTGAGGATGAAGGCACGATTTTGGCAGTATTCTTTTATGACTATGGAGAAAACATAGAACCTTCCTACGGGGAAATTGACGGGCATTGGATCGGGAAAAGTGCTTACGGTGTTATACACAGGATTGCAGCTCGCCCGGGAAAGGGTGCAGGTCGGCAGTGCATCGAATGGGCATACCGGCAGTGCGGACATCTGCGGATCGATACCCACGGGGATAACCGGGTGATGCAGAACATCCTGCGGCAGTTGGGGTTTACTTACTGCGGTGTAATCCGAATTCAGGAAGATAACGATCCCAGACTTGCCTATGAAAAAATATGAAAATACGGTTGCTTTTTTTCTCCGGCTGTGGTATACTGCAGGTAAACAATTAAACAATTATTTAATTGTAGAATTGAAAGGGGAATTTCTATGAAGAAGACATATAAGATCGAAGTAGACTGCGCAAACTGCGCTGCAAAAATGGAAGTGGCTGCCAAGAAAACAGCAGGTGTGCAGGATGCAGTGGTCAACTATATGACCCAGAAAATGACGGTTACCTTTGAAGAGGGTGCAGATGTGACTGCAACCATGCAGTCGGTATATAAAAACTGCAAAGTGGTTGAGGATGACTGTGTGATCTATCTGTAAACGCCGGGAGGAATGACCATGACACGGAAACAGAAGAAACTGCTGTGGCGTATCCTTGCAGCGGCGCTGATGATGGCGCTGCTGCAGTTTGTTCCCGTCACAGGTCTTTTGCGGTTTGCGCTGTATCTGATACCATATCTGACTGTAGGCTGGGAGCTGCTGAAAAAAGCGGTGAGGGGAATTCTGAAGGGTCAGGTTCTGGATGAGAATTTCCTGATGGCTGTGGCAACGGTAGGTGCGTTGGTTATTGGCCTGGCAAAGACCGGGGACTATGGAGAAGCGGTGGCAGTGATGCTGTTTTTCCAGATTGGCGAGCTGTTTGAAAGCTACGCGGTGGGAAAAAGCCGGAAAAATATCTGTCAATTGATGGATATCCGGCCGGACTACGCCAACATTGAGGCAGAAGACCGGTTGGAACAGGTAGCTCCGGACGAAGTGGCGCCGGGAAGTGTGATCGTGGTGCAGACCGGTGAGAAAATACCCATTGATGGTATTGTAATTGAGGGAAATGCCAGCTTGAACACCAGTGCGCTGACGGGGGAAAGTGTTCCCAGAGATGTGGCACCCGGGGACAATGTGATCAGCGGCTGTATCAATATGAGTGGGCTGCTGAAGATCCGCACCACAAAAGAATTTGGAGAATCCACCGTTTCCAAGATATTGGATCTGGTGGAAAACGCCAGTTCCCGGAAATCCCGGTCCGAGGCCTTTATCTCCCGGTTTGCCAGATTCTATACGCCGGTAGTGTGCGGCAGCGCGTTGGCTCTTGCGGTGGTGCCGCCGGTGGCGGAACTGCTTCTGGGCGGCAGCGGAAATTGGAGCCAGTGGCTGTACCGTGCGTTGGCATTTTTGGTAGCCAGCTGCCCCTGCGCACTGGTGATCAGTATTCCTTTGACTTTCTTTGCCGGTATCGGCGGCGCCAGCCGGGAGGGAATTCTGGTCAAGGGTTCCAATTATCTGGAAGCGCTGTCAAAGACC
Source organism: Faecousia sp. (assembly GCA_045589055.1). Classification (GTDB taxonomy): domain Bacteria; phylum Bacillota; class Clostridia; order Oscillospirales; family Oscillospiraceae; genus Faecousia. The sequence goes on from JAZNFH010000051.1 coordinate 21,089, forward strand.
GGCTATGTGGTAATGGACAAGACCGGAACCCTTACCCAAGGTGTTTTTGCGGTATCTGCCGTTTATCCCCGGGGCATGACGGATGCGCAGTTGATCGAGTATGCTGCTTTGGCGGAGAGTGCATCCTCCCATCCCATCAGCAAGAGCTTGCGCGCGGCCTATGGCAAAACCATTGACCGCAACCGTGTTACAGAGGTTCGGGAAGTCAGCGGAAAAGGTGTGCTGGCCCATGTGGATGGCATTGCCGTGGCAGCAGGCAATGCTAAATGGATGGAAGAACTGGGAATCAATACAGAGGAGAATCTGGTTGTTGGCACGGCAGTCCATGTAGCAGTGGACGGGAAATATGCAGGTGCGATCCTCATTTCCGATCAATTGAAGCCCAATGCTGCGGAGACTGTTCAAGCACTGCGCAATGTGGGTGTGAAAAAGACAGTAATGCTGACTGGTGACAGTCAGGCTGTGGCGGACGAAACCGCAAAGGAACTGGGCATTGACAGCGTGTACAGCGAGCTCCTTCCCGGAGACAAGGTAAGTAAGGTGGAAGCATTGTGCGCGGCCAAGAATCAAAAAGACAAACTGGTCTTTGTGGGCGATGGGATCAATGACGCGCCGGTGCTGTCCCGGGCGGATATCGGTATTGCTATGGGAGCAATGGGTTCTGATGCTGCCATAGAAGCGGCAGACATCGTACTGATGGACGATGATCCAATGAAGATTGCAAAGGCTATCCGGATATCCAGAAAGTGCATGGGTATCGTATATCAAAATATTGTGTTTGCCATTGGAATCAAGGTGTTGTCGCTGGTTCTGGTAGCTCTGGGTGCTGCCAACATGTGGCTGGCGATTTTTGCGGATGTGGGTGTTATGATTCTTGCTGTGCTGAATGCCATTCGGGCATTGGATGTGAAAAAACTGTAAAAAGAGAACTATCTTTTTGCCGTCACTTGCGGTACAATGACAGAAGGAGGGGATAGTATGTCTGAAAATAGATTGCCCCACGACCACGGCCAGCTGATGGAGCTGCAGTTTTCTCATATGCCGGATCAGGAGGAATTTTCCGCTATTGCGGATATGTTCAAGCTGCTGGGCGACAGCAGCCGGATCCGGATTTTTTGGCTGCTGTGCCACTGCGAGGAATGTGTGACCAATCTTTCTGCCATGGTACAGATGAGCGCTCCGGCGGTATCCCACCATCTGAAGCTGCTGAAAGCCACTGGCTTGATTATCAGCAGGCGAGCAGGTAAGGAAGTCTATTATCAGGCTGCGGATACGGAGCTGGTTCATCAGCTGCACCATATGATCGAAAACATGGTTAAGATCACCTGTCCTGCCCACAGATAATATGTTTTGAAGGAAGGAAAAAGTTTATGGCCGGTAAGGTAGATATGGGAACCGGGAGCGTAAAAAAGCTGATGGCAAAAATGGCGGTTCCTGCGTTGGTTGGTCAGCTGGTGAATTTGCTGTATAACATTGTTGACCGGATCTATATCGGACATATTCCGGAAATTGGCGGCGCTGCCCTGACGGGTGTGGGGTTGTTTACGCCGATTTTAATGCTGATTACAGCCTTTGCGCTGCTGGCAGGTGCCGGTGGTGCGCCCCGGGCAGCCATTGCCATGGGCCGGGGAGAAACCGATCAAGCAGAAAAGATCATGGCAAACTGTTTTTCCGTTTTGCTGATTTTATCGGTTGTGCTGACGGCAGTTCTGTATTTTGCCGCACCTTGGCTGCTGCGCCTGTTTGGCGCCAGCGATGTGACTTTGCCCTATGCTGTGACCTATGGGCGGATTTATATACTGGGCAGTGTGTTCGTGCTGATCGTTATGGGTATGAATGCCTTTGTTACGACCCAGGGGTTTGCAAAAATCAGTATGCTGACAACTGTCATTGGCGCGGTTACCAATATTGTTTTGGATCCTATCTTCATTTTTGCGTTGGATATGGGTGTTGCCGGTGCAGCCATTGCCACGGTACTCAGCCAAGCGGTGAGTGCGATCTGGATCCTGCGGTTTCTGATGGGTGGAAAGGGCCTTTTGCGGTTGCGTGTTCCGAATATGAAGTTGGAGGCTAAGATAATCCTGCCGTGTCTGGGGCTGGGCGTTTCCAGTTTTGTGATGATCTCTACGGAAAGTATACTGTCTGTCAGTTTCACTTCCAGTCTGGCTAAGTTCGGCGGAGATGTGGCGGTGGGCGCCATGACGGTGCTGACATCCATCAATCAGCTGATGACTATGCCGCTGTCCGGTATTTGTCAAGGCGGTCAGCCTCTGATCAGCTATAACTATGGTGCCAAAAAGTTTGACCGGGTAAAGGAAGCTTTCTTCTGCCAGTTTGGTGTTTGCGTGGCATACAGTACCTGCTTCTGGCTGCTGATCCTGCTCTTCCCCAGTGCATTTGCCGGGATTTTTACGGACAATGTGGCACTGGTTGACTACACAGCCTGGTCGCTGCGAGTATTCTTGGCCGGGGGTTTCTCTGTTGGTTTCCAGATATCCTGCCAACAGGCATTTATGGCTTTGGGGCAGGCGAAGATCAGCCTGTTTATGGCATGTCTCCGGAAGCTGATTTTGCTGATTCCTTTGATTTTTATTCTGCCGTGTTTTCTGCAGGAAAAAGCCTTTGCGGTATTTCTGGCAGAACCGGTCAGTGATATCCTTGCGGCTGCCGCTACGACAACAGCATTCTTTCTGTTCTTTATCAAAATGTTGAAGGATTTAAAGAAACCAAAAGCATAAAAGAAGGGGCTGCCTCACTTTTTTAGTGAGACAGCCCCTTTACTTATCCTTTGGCTTTTCGGCCGGAGTCAATCAGCTCCTGCTCAAATTCTGCCGGATGCTTCAAATAGTAATCCTGGTGTTCCTCTTCTGCCGTATAGAAACCGGCAAAGGGTTCTACACTGATATATACGGTTTTTTCGGAAGAGGCTTCCAATTGGCGGATACCGGTTTCCGCAATTTTTTTCTGTTCTTCGTTCAAATAGTACACAGCTAAGGTGTAGGAGTGGCCTCGGTCGATAAACTGTCCGCCGGGATCAAAGGGATCCACGCCGCTAAGAAAGACATCAAACAGGAATTCAAAACTTATACAATTGGGGTCATAGTCAATCCGGATGGTTTCCCGGTGACCGGTGCGCTGATACTTTACATCCTCATAGCTGGGATTTACTTCTGCGCCGCCAGCGTAGCCGCTGACAACACGATTTACACCGTCCATTTCCTGAAAGGTCGGTGTGATACACCAGAAGCATCCACCGGCAAAATAGGCAGTTTCCATAGAAATACCAACCCTTACAGATAAATCCGCTGCCCGTGAACCGGACGGATAAACCGGCCGTCGGGAACACACGTCAGCAACTCTTTTTCAAAAACATCCAGACCGGCGGAGGCATCCGCCTTTAAGAAATCATGGTGGTGGGGAATCAACACCTTGCAGCCGATGGCAGCAAATTCTGCCTTTTTGGTGGCGGCTTCTGCGCCGGCAGAGCGCTGGATGAGGCCGATATTCGGCTGTAGTGCTTTGCAGGTATTTAGCTGCTCCATAGCCTCCCATGTCAGACCGGTACCTGCGCATTCGGTGATATAGGGGGCGGTTACGACAGTTGAATTACCGCAGCGGAACGCAAAGCCGGGGAGCAAATTACTTTATTGTGAAGTAGCTGCATTGTTTTGGAGGTTCTCCTGCCTGCGCTTCCAGAGGAAGGAAATGCAAACAGGCAATCCAAACAGACCCCAGAAACCAAAGAGCCGTAAACCGATAAACATGGAAGTCAGCGTAATGATTGGATGCAGACCCAGCTGAGCACCAACAATTTTTGGTTCGATGTAGTTGCGGACAACGGTAACAATGGCATAGATCACGATGAGTTTAATGCCCATAGCGGTATTCCCTGTCACAAAGGAAATCACAGACCAGGGAATCATAATACCGCCGGTACCCAGAATGGGAAGAATGTCCAGAACGGCAATGATACCTGCTTTCAGAAGCGCATTGCTGATGCCAAACACCGAGAACAGAATGCTGAGCTCTGTGAAGGTGACCAGCATGATCAGCGCGTAGGAGCGGATGACCACAAACAAAGTATCGGTCAGATAAGTGCGGATATCCTTTAGAATCTTCTTGATACTCTGGGGAATATGTACGGAGGCAAAGCCGGAGATCCGTTCGTAGTCACTGACAACGAAGATGGTAGAGAAAATCATTGCCAGCAAGCTTAAAATCAGGGACGGAATACCGGTAGCTACCCGGGAAACCAGATTGACAGCAAATGTTGAAAGTGTAGAAACCAGACCCGTCAAGGCAGACAGCAGATTATTCAGCATAGTTTCCAGTGTGCTGACCAGAGAGGGGTCCAACATCTGGACCCAATCGAGAAACAGACCGTAGCACAAGGTGGCAAAAGGTAGAATTCTTTGCTCATAGGCTTTGGGCAGCAGCTGCAGAGCAGCAGAAATGGCAGACACACCTTTTGCTGCCAGAAGACCAATCAGCGTGCCGATAACGCCATAGATGAGCAGTGCCAGCGCAATGCGGAACAACCGATGTGTGCAGTGAAGCTTCCGGGAGAGCCAGACTACCAGCGACGCTACAAGGATACCGAGAATAAACGGGACAATAATAGGCAGAAGATACACCGCCACAAGATATACGGCAGCTGCAATCACGGCCCAATAAGCGACGGTTATCAGAAAATCCTGCTTCTGTTGCAATTTCAAAGGGACCCCTCCTTGTGCATGGCTATGTTTATATTATATCGAAAAAGGTCGAATGTGTCTATACTTTTCTTGCGAAAGTGAAAACAGCTGTGCTATAATAAAAATAACCCTTTAATAATTACCGTTGGTTTGGAGGTTAGTATGGATAGACGAAAGAAACTGGTATACCAGACAGAAAAGAAAGAACGGCTGGCCTACTGCCTGTTTTTTCTGGGCCAGAATATCCTGTGGGGATATGCAGGCTATGTAGAAACATTCCTCACGGATATCGGTGTTGCTGCAGCCGCAGCAGCGGTGATCCTTTTGGCACCAAAGCTGTGGGATGCCGTTAATGATGTTCTGTTTGGCTATATCGTGGACCGGCACAGCTTTAAAAACGGGCAAAAATTTATTCCATGGGTTCGGATTGGCACCGGTGCTATCGGTATTACAACGGTTGTGCTGTTCGCAATACCGGAAACCTTGAGCCAGCCTGTGAAAATAGTGTGGTTTCTGATAGCTTATGTGCTATTTGATATCAGTTATACCATTCTGGATGCCCCTGCTTTTGCGGTGACAACGGTGATGACCACCAATGTGGAAGAACGCACCGGCATCATTGCGGGCGGAAAGCTGTGGTCCATGGTGGGCGGTGTGGTGGCAACACTGCTGGTACCGCTGCTGCGGCCGGTTCTGGGTTGGTTTGCCGCCTGTGTGGTTTTTGTGGCAGTATCGCTGGTTTTGATGATTCCCTTGCTTTTCACGGTTAAAGAGCGGCACAGTGAGGCGGCTGCCGCAGCAGAGAATCCCGGGCTGAGAGAGATGCTGCGGTATTTGAAGCACAATCGGTATCTGATGGTAGCGCTGGCTGCATTACTCCTGCTGGGGCTTGCCAGTCTGGAACAGAAAATGGCCATCTATATGGGCCGCATTTGTCTGGAGCAGGAAAATATGGCAACACTGGTAGCCGGTGGTGCTGCTGTTTCCGTGATTGTCGTTTCTGCGTTGGTGCCGGCACTGTCGAAAAAATGGGATAAATACTATGTGCTTTGCGCAGGAATGGCGTTTACCGTGGTTATGAACATTGTGGCTTACTTCGTGGGCTATGACAGTCTGGTGCTGGCGATTTTGATGACGATGCTGAAATGTGCAGGTCTGGGTTTCTGGTCTGTGGTGGTCTATATGCTGGTGGCGGATACGGTGGAGTACGGTATGTACAAGACGGGGACCCGGGCAGCGGGTATTACATTCAGCCTGCAATGCTTTGCGGCAAAGTTGAAAAATGGTTTGATCAGTGCAGTTGTCCTGTTTAGCTTGTCTGCGGTTGGATTTGTGGAAGGAGAACATGCGGTTCAGCCTGCCGGTGTTGCGGATGGTGTATGGGGGCTGTTCTGTCTGTTGCCTGCCGCCGGTTATGCCGTGGCTCTGGTGATGCTGCTTGTGCTGTACAAGCTGCGTTCCGGGGATGTGCAGGTTATGGCCCAGTACAACAATGGTGAGATTACAAAGGCGGAAGCGGAGGCTTTGCTGGCATCCAAATACGGCCCGGCAGGTGAGCGATAATGGACGGACAGATCAAAACCGTTTTTTACCCCAATGGAGAAATCCAACGGGTGCAGCTTGTGTTTCCGGAGGATTGGGCATCCCTGAATTTCTTGCCAGTGGACTATGCCGAGGGGGCGCTGGACTGCTTTGCGGAGATCTACCGTAAATATCTGGTGCCTGCCCAGCCGTTGGTATTTGGTAATATGGTGATGTTTCATATCCCGGAGGATATGGAAGTTCCGTTTTCTTATGAAATAAAGAAATATGGAACGGTTGCGGATAAAACTACCGCTGTTGCAGCGGCACTGGAGGCGGGTGTAAAGATTATTGGCGGAAAACCTGTGTTTTCCGATCCCTTGGTCAAAGAATTCTGGCAGGGACTGGTAAGCAGAAACTGTCTGCAGGTGGTCAGCGGAAAGCTGCCTGTGACGACGATCATTCCTGTGGGAAACTGGGCGGGATATCTTTCCCGGACAGAACCGGATGCGACCATGAAGGTCAATGCCTCTTTCTTTGTCATGGATCGGTTTGATTGTGCTACGGTGTACGATCATTTGGGTACGCCGGTTGGCTTATGTGTCAAAGATGGTGTCATCCAAAACCCACCGCTGTTTCAACGGGAAGCACTGCTGGTCAGAAAAGACGGTACGGTTTCCGTAGAGGTTCCCAAGCTGGAGGAACTGAGAATCGAGATCGGTGGTATATGCTATGAACCGGGTAAGAACGCGGTAATCTATACAAGACCGGAAAGAAGCCGCACGCCATACCGGAAAGGTACTAAGCTGCTGATCGTAGGAAAGCGGGTCGTTGCAGTGCATACCGGTGCCCGGGTTCCCATTCCGGCTTCCGGTTTTGTACTGTGCCCGGATGGCCCCTGCTGTGTAAAGCCGGAGGATCCGGTGACTTATCACGGTATGGAGGATATCTGCTTTGGAATACAGGTGGGCAACAGTCTTGTAAGAAACGGAGTGAAGACCGGAGGGTTTGTTTCCCGTTTTTATAATATCCGTGCCTTGGAGCGGGTTCCGTTTCCGCCATGCCTATACCCATTGGACTACCGCAAAGCCCGGGCAGCTCGGATCGCCCTGGGTGCGGACCGGGAGGGAAAACCGATGCTTGTGTGGGCAGAGGGGGCAGGAAAGCTGGGATATGTTCCGGGAAAGGATAGCTGCGGCGCGTCTCTTTCAGAACTGGAACAGATCTGTATGGACGCAGGGATGGTCAACGGTATCAATCTGGACGGCGGAGGTTCTGCGCAGATTCTGCTGAATAACCGGCGGTCGTTGCGGATTTCCGACAGAAATGCACCGGATAACAGCGAAGTGGAACGCCCGATTCCATTGGGCCTGGTCATTCGATAATGCAGAAAGCCACTCCGCAGGGAGTGGCTTTCTACTGTGATCGTTTGCTGAAAGTTACGGCCTTTGTTTTTCTACCTGGGTAGCGCATGAAAACATAGAGGAAGCATTACTTTTTCCTCTGTGCGGCACACTTTGCGGTGAAAGAAATTCTGTGAAGGCATTCTGCATCATAAGAAGGTCGCCAGACATGTAATAATAGTGACCGGATTCTTTCAACTTATGAACGGTGATACAAGGATTTCTCCTTAAAATCTCCGAAGCGCCTTTGGAGATCAGCTCATCCTTTACGGATTGAAAGACAACACAGGGAGTTGAAAGAAGGGAAATCTGCTTACGGGTAGATTTGATTTTGCGAAGCAGTTCCCAAAACCGCGGTATCCAGCCAAGGTAATGCAGGGGATTTCTGTCCGGGGCAATGCCGTAACAGTCTTTAGAGGCCATGGCTACGATATCGTCGGGAGAAATCCTGTCGAGATACACCTTCATGGCGTTTACAAAAACCCTAGGCTTCAAAAACAGCTTCAAAGGGACAGCAAGTAGAAAGAGCTTTGTAATACTCGGGTTTTGGATTGCTTGGGTAATGGCAAATAAGGTGCCCATGGAATGGGCTGCAATGTGGATCTCTTTGTGGGCTGCGGACAGTTCTGCGATGGCAGCAGCCACCTGGTTCTCCCATTTTTCCATGGATGTTTTGGCAAAATCTGTTACACCCTTGCCGTGCCCGTCCAGAAGCATGTTATAGATGGAAACATCGTCCGGGATAAGGGGCAAAAAGAAACGGAAATGATTGGGTGTTCCCACAATGCCGTGGATAAACACAATGGCCTTGTCTGCACTTGGCACTATACGATTGTATTCCGCATGCATAAGTCTTCACCACCTTATTTTCATGATAGCACAAAGGATAATCGGATGCAAGTCAAAATTAAGAGGTAAAACGCCCGACCAACCGGTCGGGCGTTTTGCTTGTTATTTGGTGGGTTTCTTGATGCGGTTGAGCTGCTTGTTCAGACCCAGAAGCTGCTCCTTAGTCAGAGTAGCGCCTACCATGCCGATCATGGAACTGGCACGAAGCAGGGTGAAACCGTCCAGCATCTTCATCACATTGCCGTCCAGCTTCATCTTGGGACCCTTGCCGCCCATGGGAGTGGACTTGCCTTCCTTCTGATTCTTCTTCATGCTGCGCATAATGATGGCAGCAAATTCCAACAGAACGATCTTGCCACGGACGGTCTTCATGATCTCACCCATGGTATCGTTGAGGCAGAAGTAGCCCTTGCGGGTGGTGACATCAAACCAGTTGAGGATGGCACCTTTTTCTTTCAGGACATAGTCCTCATTGAACTTCTCCACCTTGCGGATATGGCTCTCGTCACGGCAATCACCGGCAATGGCGGTGATGGTGGTCTCGCCCACATTGGGAACATCAAAGTAGAAGAAGTGATCGGCAGCCTTGACCTTACCAATGCTCTCACCGTTGACCAGCAGTTCCACAGTCTCCTGGTTGGAGTAGACGGTGACCTTGGTCACATCTTCTACGCGGTCAACATAGCGCTTGCCGCAGACATGAACGAAAGGCTCGTCGGACAGCCATGCCTTGTAGGCGTAGAAGGCATCCTTCTTGTAGCTGCGGTCGAAGGTCATCAGGCCCTTATGGTTTTGACCGTTCTCACCGCCCTCGTTACGGGCATCGGCGCCGAAATCGAACATGTTCCACACATGGGTGGCCCACAGGTAGGGACGGGTGAACAGCTGCTTGATCAGTTCTTCATGATAGTAGGCCTGGTATTCCTCGGTGTAGTCACCCTGGCGGGGTTCGGAGGTGTGCCAGTTCAATGCTTCACAGCCGTATTCGGACACGCCGATGGGCTGGCTGGGGTAAGCGGCGTGGAAATCATCAAACCAGGGGCCGTTCATATCGGTAGTACCACCGTACCAACCGAAGTAATGGTTGTAGGATACCACATCGGGGATGCGGACATAGGCTTCGTTCTTATCGCACATGGAAACGCAGGCCATGGTGGTCAGACGGGTCTTATCCATCTCATGAGCCAGATCGTTCAGAATGTGGTGGTTTTCAAGCAGGTCGGGATCACCGGCGCCGCCCATAGTGATTTCGTTGGACAGACCCCAAACAACGATGGAGGGGTGGTTGTAGTTCTGGGTGATCAGTTCCTTCATCTGGGAAACGGTGTTTTCGCGACCGGTGGGCATATGACGGGAGATGTAGGGGATTTCTGCCCAGACAACCTGGCCATACTCGTCGCACAGATCGTAGAAATACTGGTCATGCTGATAGTGAGCCAGACGGATGGTGGTAGCGCCCACCTCGCAGATCAGCTCCATATCCTCCTTGTGATGCTCGGGCAGCAGCGCGTTGCCGAAGCCCCAGCGGTCCTGGTGGCGGGAAACACCACGCAGGGGATAGGGGACACCGTTGAGGATGAAGCCCTTTTCGGGATCAATTTCATAGAAGCGGCAGCCAAACCGGGCAGAAACATTGTCCAAAACTTCTTCACCAGCTACCAGTTCGGCCTTTGCGGTGTAGAGATAGGGATCTTTCCGGGCGTTCCACAGGTGGACATTTTCAATGACAAATTCGGCCTTGGTGTCAGCAGTGACAGCGGTGGCAACGGTGTTGCCTTCCTTATCGCAGAGGGTATAGCAGATCTGGGCATCGCCCTGATTGGCCACAAAGACTTCTACGGTGACCTTGGCGTTTTCGCCCTCAACAACGGGGGTTACATGGATGCCGGGGGTACCCCAGGTTTCTACATCAAAGTGGATACTGTTGACGCAGAGCAGATTCACACTCCGGTACAGACCGCCATAGAAAGTAAAGTCAGCCATCTGGGGATAAACGGTTTCGTTAGCAGCATTATCGACAATGATAGCCAGCAGGGACTTTTCCTGCAGGGCCTCGGTCACATCCACGCGCCAGGTGGAGTAGCCGCCGTCGTGATGGGCAAGGGCCTTGCCGTCTACGAATACATCGGCAGAGGAGTTGGCACCGTTGATCTCTAAGTAATATTTGTCTGCAACGGGCAGACCGGCCTTGATCAGTTCTTTTGCGTAGCAGCATTTGCCGCGGAAATAGTCGGCGCCGCCGTCCTGGCCATCCACGGCGTTCCAAGAGTGGGGCAGATTCACCTGTTCCCAATCGGCACACAGAGCCTCAGGTGCCTGGGCGCAGTCCTTTTGGAATGCCCATGCGGCATTTAAATTCAGTATCTTTCTCATGTAATAACCTCCGTTAAAGACTTATAATTTTATTATACAGATAAACGGAAAAAAATCCATAGATTTTAATAAAAAATCGCAATAAAGTTGACGAGGTGCTCCTTTGGCAGTATAATAAACCGGTTGAAAAGGAGGCGTTTTTCAGTATGCCATTATTGCTGGATTTGTTTTTGACCTTTGCCAAGATTGGCGCATTTACATTCGGCGGCGGTTATGCTATGCTGTCGGTAATCTCTGACAACTGCGTAGAGAAAAAGAAGTGGATCACCGCAGAGGATATGATGAATATCACCGTCATCGCGGAAACCACCCCCGGCCCTGTGTCCGTCAACTGCGCTACCTTCACCGGTTACCGGCAGAAGGGCGTACTGGGCGCGGCTGTGGCTACGGCCGGACTGGTCATGCCATCTTTCATCATAATTTTTCTGATCTCTCTGTTTTTAGACCGGTTTTTGGAATATCCCATCGTTGCCAACGCTTTTTACGGCGTGAAGATCGGTGTCGGTTTTTTGGTGTTGGATGCGGCGCTGGGTATGATGAAGAAGCTGCCTAAGGATACCCTTACCAAAGTGCTGCTGTGGGTCGGCTGCGGTGTGATGCTGCTGTCAGACATCTTTGCGCTGAATTTCTCCACCATTGCGCTGATGATCATTTGCGCGACCATCAGTATTGCTCTCTATGTGGGCAGCAGAAAGGCCGGTGAGAAGAAATGATCTATCTGGAACTGCTTCTTGGCTTTTTGGAGGTAGGCTGCTTCTCCTTCGGCGGTGCTTACGCAGCCATCCCGCTGATTCGGGATGTGGTGTTGAAGTATGGCTGGCTGGAAGAGGAGACCCTTCTGTATTTCATTGGCGTGTGCGAGAGTACCCCCGGCCCCATTATGATCAATCTGGCAACCTATGTAGGCAGCTCTCAAGCCGGTATTCTGGGAAGTTTACTTGCTACCTTTGCGGTGGTACTGCCTGCGTTTCTGATCATACTGGGCGTTGTGGCCATTATGGATAAGTTCATGACCAATCCCTGGGTGAAGGCGGCTATGAATGGTCTGAAGCCCGGCGTGATCGGTGTGATTCTGGCTACGGGTATTTCCTTAATTTTCAGCAATATCGTGGTGGACGCGGCTATGGAGTGGAAAGCTTTGATTTTGACAGCGGTAATTGCTGCGCTGAAGATCGGATACAAGCTGATCCGGAAAAAGAAAATCGCACCTATTCCGCTGATCGGTATATCCGCAGCGCTGGGAATCCTGATCGGATTTATTATGTAACGGAGTAACAATATGAGTGGCGTTTTTTTAACAACGATATCTAAGGTGAGTGTTCTGCTGATTTTTATCGGTTTGGGTTACTTGCTGCGCAGAACCAAAAAGCTTCCCGACAATGCGGGCAGGGTCCTGTCACTGCTGACTACACTGGTGTTTAGTCCGGCCTATACTATCAAGAACCTTTCCGCCAGCTTGACCCTGGAGAATATTGGCAGCCAGGTGGCGCTGGTTGGATATGGTGCAGTGATCGTGTTGGCTACCATCGGTCTGGCTTTTGTGTTGGCAAAACCCTTGGCCAGAAACGATTTCGAACGCAGAAGTTATGTGTATGCCTTCTGTATTCCCAATTTTGGCTATTTTGGCTATCCGCTGGTGGAAGGGGTGTTTGGCAGTGAGGTGCTGAGCCAGCTGATGATCTTTTGCTTGCCGATGACCATTGCATGCAATACCTTCGGATACTTGTTGTTCGTCAAAAACGGAAAGCTGACACTTAAGGATATATTGAAAATGCCTGTGATCGTGGCGGTATTTATCGGTATGGCCATCGGGCTTTCCGGTCTCAAGCTGCCGCCGCTGGTCAGCGATGTGCTGTCCACCGCCGGTAATTGTATGAGTCCGGCTTCCATGCTGTTGGCAGGTTTTGTACTGGGCGGCTTCCCGTTGAAGGAACTGTTCAAAGGTGGAAGATCGTATATGATGTCCGCAATCCGTCTGCTGGGCATTCCCGCACTTGTGGGCGGTGTGCTGTTCTTAATGGGTGTCCGGGGCATGTATCTGGCCTTGCCGGTGATGATTCTTTGCATGCCTTTGGGACTTAACCTGGTAGTTTTCCCGGAGAGCTTGGGTATTGATGCCAGCGACAATGCAAAGATGTGCTTTGTGTGCAATCTACTGACCATTGCGGTGCTGCCCTTTGTGTTTGCGCTGCTGTCGCAAATTATGTAAAAGAAAAAGCGGTGTTCGGATTTCTCCGGACATCGCTTTTACTATGAAATTATTTAACCAAAAGGTTAAATAAGTAATTGACAGAACCGAAACCATATGTTATTCTATATTTAACCAAAAAGTTAAATGAAAGGGAGGCAAAAACATGGGTATGCAAAATACCATGAAGGCTCTGTCGGATCCTATTCGGCGGGAGATTCTGCAAATGCTGAAATCCGGGCGGCTGTCTGCCGGCGAAATTGGGGATAAGTTCCCGGTTAGTGGTGCTGCAATTTCTAAGCATCTTGCGGTGCTGAAGGAAGCGGATCTGATTCGGGATACCCGAGAGGGGAAATTTATTTTCTATGAACTGAACGCCTCGGTTTTGGAGGAAGTAATGCTGTGGCTGGCGGGATTGAAAGGAGCAGAAAAATGATCAAGAAGAATTGGAAAGTATTACTGATTACATCACTGGTGACTTTGTTGCCGATTCTTGTAGGCGTGGTTTTGTGGAACCAGCTGCCGGAGCAGATGCCGACCCACTGGAATGCGGCAGGGGAGGTTGACGGATGGAGCAGCAAACCCTTTGCGGTATTCGGTCTGCCGCTGATTCTGCTGGCTGCCCAATGGCTGTGCACGCTGGGTACCGGCGCGGACCCTAAAAAGAATAACCATCCCAAAAAGATTCTGCATCTGGTGCTCTGGATCATTCCGGTTTTATCTGTGGTGCTGCACACGGTCACTTATGCAGCTGCATTAGGAAAAGAGGTGCGGATGGAAATGGTAATGCCCGTCCTTATAGGCATTCTGTTTGCTATCATCGGTAATTATCTGCCCAAGTGTAAGCAGAATTACACCATCGGCATAAAGATTCCCTGGACCCTGAACAGCGAAGAGAACTGGAATAAGACCCACCGGTTTGCCGGGCGGCTTTGGGTGATCTGCGGCATTGCGATTATGCTGACAGGGTTTTTCGGCGGTTTCTGGGTTTTCCTGCCCATCGTGCTTTTGATGGTTATCGTTCCGTTTATCTATTCTTATATGCTCCACCGCAAAGGAATGTAAGCGGGCATGGCCGTATTCTACAATAGCAAAACGGACTGCGAA
>JAZNFH010000052.1:0-14747 GCA_045589055.1 Faecousia sp.
TTGTATGAGATGCGTACCGTATTGCAGGCCATCGATAAATGCTTTGCGTTCATAAGCACTGCACAGGCGGCAGCAGAGGTTGAAGACGGCATTGTTATCTTCCAGTGGGAGGTTGGAGAGATATTCTTCCAGTTCTTTGAAGCCGTCGCTGATCTCCGGTGGATCGGATTCGTGGGATTCTGAATAAGCTTGGTATAGTTGATCTAAGATGGTTTCGCAATCGCTGTCACCTAGATCTAGAGGATGGGTTTCTATGTAAGCGTTGAGTCGTTTTGCGATGTTATCCATTTCGGCACCTCCTTGCCTTTTGCAATTTAATCAGCAGTTCATCCACTGCGTCCGTGTATCTGCCTTGTTGGATCAGCTTGTTGCGAAAATGAAGCATTCCCTTAAAGGCAAGACCATACTCAGCTGAAGAGAGAACAACAACTCGTTTAGGTGGCTTCATCGTAGATCAACTCCCTTGTTACGATCTCTGCCGCCTCATGGCGAACTGCGTTCATCCGCCTAACCCACTTCATTTGATTGGTAGCTTTCAGTTGTTCTGTAACACCATTACGCGTCTTCAGCTGTTCTACCAACTGGTCAAACATCTGGGTGGCAGACCGGTCAATCTCTTGTAGGTGGTCGGTCAATTTGCAGCCAAGGAATAGCGCCGTATATAAGGCAGGTTGGTGTTCCAGCAAATACTTCCTCCGCTGCATCCCCCAAAAGCCGATCTCCGGATTTTCCGGCACATCTACATCCGGTAGCAGGTAGTCACCCACTTGCCTGTAGGCACCTCCCAGTTCTTCAAAGGTTGATTTCATTTACTTCGCCTCCTTTTGTTCTTTCTGCCACCATTGTAACGAAAGCGGGTCTACAAGACAAATGTGCCACAGACGACAAAAATCCCCAACTGCCGAAGCAGTTGGGGATTCTCAATTAGATATAAAGGTTTACCCGAATGTCTTTCCACTTATGAACTCTGCGTTTACTGCTCATGCTGTACATGTACGCTTTTGCATCTTCGCAGGTTACGAGAAAAGACGCGAACAACAGGTAATCAGAACTTAATTCCTGCCGTCCTTGATTGCAGCCTGTGCAGCAGCCAGACGAGCGATGGGCACACGGAAGGGGCTGCAGGACACATAGTCCAGACCGATCTTATGGCAGAACTCGACGGAAACGGGGTCGCCGCCGTGCTCGCCGCAGATGCCGTAGTGCAGCTGCTTGCCGGTAGCCTTTGCCTTGGAGACAGCCATCTCCATCAGCATGCCAACGCCGGTCTGATCCAACTTAGCAAATGGATCGTTCTCGAAGATCTTCGCATCGTAGTAGGCGTTCAGGAACTTGCCTGCATCGTCACGGGAGAAGCCGAAGGTCATCTGGGTCAGGTCGTTGGTGCCGAAGCAGAAGAACTCAGCTTCCTGAGCAATGGCATCGGCGGTCAGACATGCTCTGGGGATCTCGATCATGGTACCGACCTCGTACTTCAGGTCGATGCCGGCAGCGGCGATTTCAGCGTCAGCAGTCTTTACAACGACGTCCTTAACATACTTCAGCTCCTTGACTTCGCCAACCAGGGGGATCATAATCTCGGGAACATTGTTCCAGTCGGGATGACGCTTTGCAACAGCGATAGCCGCACGGATGACGGCCTTGGTCTGCATAGCGGCAATCTCGGGGTAGGTGACGGACAGACGGCAGCCACGGTGACCCATCATGGGATTGAACTCATGCAGGGAAGCGATGATCGCCTTGATCTCTTCCACAGTCTTACCCTTGGTAGCAGCCAGAGCAGCGATGTCTTCCTCGGTGGTGGGAACGAACTCGTGCAGCGGGGGATCCAGGAAGCGGATGCAAACGGGGTTGCCTTCCATGACCTCGTACAGGCCTTCGAAGTCAGCCTGCTGCAGAGGCAGGATCTTAGCCAGAGCCTCCTCACGCTCTTCAATGGTGTCGGAGCAGATCATCTCACGGAAGGGAGCAATACGGCCTTCCTCGAAGAACATATGCTCGGTACGGCACAGGCCGATGCCCTCTGCGCCCAGTTCGCGAGCCTTCTTGGCATCACGGGGGGAGTCAGCATTGGTGCGGACCTTCAAAGTGCGGTACTGGTCAGCCCAAGCCATGATGCGGCCGAACTCGCCGGCGATCTCAGCGTCCTTGGTAGCGATCAGGCCGTCATAGATGTTACCGGTAGAACCGTCCAGAGACAGCTCGTCGCCCTCATGGAAGGTCTTGCCGCCCAGGGTGAAGACCTTATTCTCTTCATCCATGGCGATCTCGGTGCAGCCGGAAACACAGCAGGTACCCATACCACGGGCAACAACAGCAGCATGGGAAGTCATACCGCCGCGGACGGTCAGGATGCCCTGAGCAGCCATCATGCCTTCGATATCCTCGGGAGAGGTCTCCAGGCGAACCAGAACGACCTTTTCACCGCGGGCAGCCCATGCCTTGGCATCTTCAGCAGTGAAGACGATCTTACCGGCAGCAGCACCGGGAGAAGCGGGCAGTGCCTTGCCGATGGGGGTAGCTGCCTTCAGAGCCTTGGTGTCGAACTGAGGATGCAGCAGGGTGTCCAGGTTACGGGGATCGATCATAGCGACAGCCTTCTTCTCGTCGATCATGCCTTCGTCCACCAGGTCGCAGGCAATCTTCAGAGCAGCGGGAGCGGTACGCTTGCCGTTACGGGTCTGCAGCATGTACAGCTTGCCGGCCTCAACGGTGAACTCCATATCCTGCATGTCACGGTAGTGGTTCTCCAGAATCTCACAGACCTTCTGGAACTGCGCAAACGCCTCGGGGAACTTGTCAGCCATCTCAGAGATAGGCATGGGAGTACGAACGCCGGCGACAACGTCTTCGCCCTGTGCGTTGGTCAGGAACTCGCCCATCAGGCCCTTGGCGCCGGTAGCGGGGTCACGGGTGAACGCAACACCGGTGCCGCAGTCATCGCCCATGTTACCGAATGCCATGGACTGCACGTTAACGGCAGTGCCCCAGGAGTAGGGGATATCGTTCTCACGGCGGTAGATGTTAGCACGGGGGTTGTCCCAGCTGCGGAAAACAGCCTTAACAGCGCCCATCAGCTGCTCAACGGGATCAGAGGGGAAGTCAGTGCCGATCTTAGCCTTGTACTCAGCCTTGAACTGGTTAGCCAGTTCCTTCAGATCCTCGGCAGTCAGCTCCACATCCTGCGTGACACCCTTCTTTTCCTTCATCTCGTCGATGAGAGCCTCAAAGTACTTCTTGCCCACTTCCATAACGACATCAGAGTACATCTGGATGAAACGGCGGTAGCAGTCGTAAGCCCAACGGGGGTTGCCGGACTTGGTAGCCAGAACCTCGACGACATCCTCATTCAGACCCAGGTTCAGGATGGTATCCATCATACCGGGCATGGAAGCGCGGGCACCGGAACGAACGGAGACCAGCAGCGGATTCTCCTTGTCACCGAACTTCTTGCCGGTGATATCTTCCAGCTTCTTGACATATTCCATGATCTCGGCCTGAATATCATCATTGATCTTACGGCCGTCTTCGTAGTACTGAGTGCAGGCCTCGGTGGAGATGGTAAAGCCCTGAGGAACAGGCAGACCGATATTGGTCATTTCAGCCAGGTTTGCGCCCTTGCCGCCCAGAAGCTCGCGCATGGAACCATTGCCTTCGGTAAACAGGTAAACATACTTGTGCATTGGAATTACCCCTTTCATTATTTCAGCGGCCATCTGCCGCCATATTTACATATTTTTTCATTCTGCATTTTGTGCGCAGATAGTATAGCACATTGCAAGAAAAATTGCAAACATTTTCATGAAAAAACTTCAAATTTTTACTCTTTTGGCAGTATAGACAAAATGCATATGAAATAAAAGTGCAGGTTTCGCAAAAAAGCAAAACCTGCCCCTATATTTTTTAATATTCCCGAAAAACGCCCTTTACCAGGCCGATAATTTCTGCTTCACTGCCATCAATGGGATCGAAAGCAGGGTTCTCCGGCAGAAGCCAGATTTCCCCATTTTTCTTACTCAGCCGCTTGACAGTGGCTTCCTCTCCGATACGGGCCACCACGATCTGGCCGTCTTCAGCAGTCTGCTGGGGACGCACGATCACCTTGTCCCCGTCTAAAATGCCCGCGCCGATCATACTCTCACCCCGAACCCGCAAGGCAAAGCAGGCAGGATCTCCGTCCCAAGCCATAGTGCCCTCCTGATTCTCCACTGCCAGAATCGGCAGTCCCGCTGTGACCACGCCGATGACCGGAATTTGACCGGGTCTGACAGCAGTGACCAGCGCGCGCTTTTTCCCCTTGCAGCCGGAACCCTGCAGCGCCCCCCTCTCCTGAAGCTGCTGTAAGTGATAGCTTACAGATGCCGTAGAGCGCAGACCTACTGCCGCACCGATTTCACGAACAGAGGGTGCATATCCGTTCTCCTGCACAAATTGGTTAACATAATTCAGAATCGCTTCTGCTTTGTTGCTGGTTCTGGGCATATTCTCCCCTCCGTCATCTATTTTTCTTATATAATAGCACAAATGAACGAAAAAAGAAAGACCTTTCTGAAATAAAATGTTTTTTTCTTGCATGGACGCATACAATGGTATGTCATCAATCTCAAATCGTGTATAAGGAGAATGTATATGAATCCCTATGACAGTCAGATGGCTGCCAGAGTCTGGCAGCGTGTCCAGACCAATCAGGAACCAGCCGATCTCTCCGGCGAAGTTTTGCTTCTGCTGTCCGAAGAAGCAGAAGATACTGCACTGTATCACCGGCTCTTAAAGAACGCAGGAAAAGGAAAATCTGCCATATTGGAAAACCTATCACGCAGCAGCCAGCAAAGCCTTCAAATTCTCCGGGGCATCTATTACCTGATTACCGGCAGCTACCCTACCTCCGTCCCGACACAAGTGGCCGTTTCTCCCGCATCCTTGCGGCTCTGTTACGGCAGTACGCTGCGCCGCAGCAGCCGGTATGGCCAGTGGTGCAGCCATCATGAATATGCCAGTGCCTTTGCGCAGTTGGAAACGCTCGCCCGACAGCGCTGCGTATCTCTGCTGCAGCTTATCGGCACGCCCTGATTTTACAGGTTTTTCAGTTGCATCTGAAAAAGGACCTTCTGTATGTCCTTACAGAAGCATCCGGCGCATTGAAACCTTAAAAAAGCACCCCCAGTGGGGTGCTTTTTTATACCGTTTCAAGGGTGCGGATCCTGCGATGCTTTTTCAGCTTGTACAGTTCTTCCACAGCCATGCGGGTCTTGGCCACACAGTCACCGCCCTTGGGGAAGCAGTAATAGAGCGCATCCTTGTTGCCGATACAGATCACATCGCCGATCTCATACCAGAGATAGTCGGCATACAATCCGTAGTTTGCCAAGGGGCCCTGGCTGTATTCCAGTTTCCCTTCACAGCCTGTCAGTTTAAACCCTTCGCTGTCATGTACCAACCGTCCGGATCCAACCATATAGATGGACTTAAAGTCCACCATCATGCCGATTTCCACCTCCCGGTCTAAACGGTAGGTGCCGTTTTCCAGTTCCTTGCGAACCTGCTGCCGCTGCCAGTCATACCAGTCGGGAATATGGTCAAACTTTGTGTCGCCGTCGGTGGCTTTCAGATATCCCAACTCCGTCAGTTCATACTGCTTGCCGCAGGCATTGCACTTCCAGTAAATGCCCTTGCCTTCGGTCTGTCCCTCCGTATCGCAATGAGGGCAGCGGAACAGAATTCGGTTCAAACCGTCCGCCCGGAACGGTACATCAATGACCACATTATTCTCCTGCTGCCATTTAAAATTGTCAAAGCCAAACTGCTCATCCAAAGCGGCATCCAGCTCTGCTACGGTTTTGGTCTTGAGATCCTCTTTTGTAAACAGGCAGGTCACATCGGCGCTGACCTTCACCTTACGAATCTGCAGACCGTTATACAGGGGATCCCGGGCAAAGGCACCATGGGTAATGACCGTCACAACGGGGACGCCCAGCTTTTTCAGCAGCACGCCCATTTTCCGGGGCAGCGCTGTGGCTGTACCGTCAAAGGAATAGCTGGCCTCTGGATACATCAGCACACTGGTCTTCTTTTCTTTGAGCATGTATTCGATGTCCCGGATCAAGGTCACATCATTTACAAATTTCTGGGTCGGGATGCAGCCAACCAGACGCAGCAGCCAATTCATTCCGATAAAGGCATCGGTGGTGGTCACAATGCTGTACTTTTTGGGATAGAAAATGCCGGAAGCCAGCTTCATGTCCGTAAAGCTGGAGTGGTTCATCAAAATCAGCACCGGTTCTTTGGGATCCAGCTTGTCCATGCCGTGCTTTTCATAAGAGAACTTCGTCTGCCAGAAGGTAGGCAGGCTCAGCACCTGGATCAGTGTCTGCAGAAAATAGTTGGGTTTGATGGGATTTCTATGGGCAGGTCTTGGCAGAGCCATGACTTTTTCATAGGCCATATGCTTTGTTTTGATTTTCATAGGATATCCCCTATCCGTTTTAATTTCCCTTGTATTGTACTATAAAAGTCCCGTATTCGCAAGCAAAATGTCACAATTTGTTCTTATTTCCACAAAAAGCCGCCGTTTTCTACAAACGGCGGCTTTTTCGCATCACTCGGTTTCTGTCTGCGGTTCCTCTGCTTTTTCTGCAGGTTCGGCTCCATCGGTTACCCGGTTAACAAAAAGGTCTTCTTTTCTGTGGGGCTTAAACGCCAGCACCACCAGTGCCACCACTGCGGCAAAGCAGCTGAGCGCTGCCAGCACCTGACTGACCCGGAAGTTGCCCCAGTACAGGCTGTCTACCCGCAGACCTTCGATCATTGCACGGCCCAGTCCGTACCAAGCCGCATAGCCCAGTGCGATCTGCCCATCATACTTCCTGTGCTTGGACAGGAAGTGCAGCAGCACAAAGCCGGCAGCATTCCACAAAGATTCATACAAAAATGTAGGATGGTAATATTCCCAAGTTTCTGTGTACTTATTGAATAAACCCATCCGGAAGAAGCTGTCGGTAGCCGCACCAAAAGCCTCCCGGTTAAAGAAATTGCCCCAGCGGCCAATACTCTGGCCAATGAGGAAGCCTAATCCCACCATATCCAGCAGTGCAGGAATTTTGATTTTCTTCACCAGGCAGTGAATCACTACGCCAACCACAGCGCCCAACACACCACCATAGATGGCCAGACCGCCCTGCCAGATATACAGCACGGAAATGGGATTATCCCGGTACTGCTCCCAAGAGAAGATGCAGTAGTAGGCCCGGGCGCAAAGGACGGCAAAGGGGAGAATCCACAGCACACCGTCTATCAGATCATCTTCCTTGATGCCAAATTCCTTGCAGCGGCGGCAGGCATACGCCACTGCCAAGATCATGCCGACTGCAATCACAATGCCGTAGTAATGAATACTCAGCGGACCGAGTTCAAACCCTCTGCCCGGATTTACCTCCAGGCCCAGAAATGGGAAGGAGATTGCAGAATAATTACTGGGATTCATGGGTTACCTCCTGTTCATTGGGGGTGATGACGGACAGACAGCAGCGGTCGTCCGTAATCACACGGTCGATAAATTCCAAAACTTCCCGTTCCTCCACAGACTGGAATACCCGGGGAAAATCAAAATAATCAAATCCGGAGAAATGATAGGCGCAAAGCCGGAAGCAGGTAGAATCGAAGCTGTCCAGATCCCGGATCCGGCGGCCCAGCGCACTTCTCTTCATTCGCAGAAAGTCTGATTTCGGGATTCCTGTTTGCAAAATCACCCTTGCCTGCCGGAGAATGGCATCCCGCACGGCTTCCGGGTCATTGCTGTCACCGGAGGCCGTAAGCATGGCCATGCTGTCCACGGTTTCAAAACCGCCGCCAAAGGAAGAATCGATCAATCCCGTCTCATACAGTTCCAGATACAGTTTGGAGGATTCGCCAAACAGCGCTTCTGCCGCCAGATCCCCGATGATCTCCCGGCGTACCGCCTGCTCCCCCTTGCCAATGGGTTCACACTTAAAGCCCAACTGGAACATGGGCATTGCCACTTCCATCTGGGTCCATACAGACTTTCGGGAGCAAACCATGTTTTCCTCCCAATTCCGCAGCTTCCCGCCGGCAGATTTTCTTTGATTACCCAGAACTTCCAGCGCGATCTTCTCCACTTGTTCTGCCTCTACATCGCCCACCACGCACAGGATCATGTTCCCCGGATCATAAAAGGCCCGGTGGCAATCCAGAAGCACCTGCGGTGTGATTTGCGCGATAGATTCTCTGGTGCCCAAAATCGGAACATGGATCGGGTGACTGCTGTACATGGCAGTCATCAGATTTTCAAAGACCTGCGTATCGGGATTGTCGGCAGTCATATCGATTTCCTGTCCGATGATTCCCTGCTCCTTGGCAACACTCTCTTCCGTAAAGTAGGGTGTGGACACAAATTCCAGCAACAGTCGAAGACACTGGTCGAAGTTTTCCGTGCAGGAAAAATAGTAGGCAGTCATGTCATAGCTGGTGAAAGCATTGGGGTTGGCACCCAGCGCAGCAAATTCCGCTGATATTTCCCCCCGGGGCATATCAAAGAGTTTGTGTTCCAGATAGTGTGCTACGCCCGCCGGCGCTTTCTTTGTTTTTCCCTCCAGCGTATAGTCCGTATGAATGGAACCATAGTCCGTCACGAAATAGGCCAGTTTTTTACGAAACCCCTTCCGGGGTACCACCGCCAGCGTCAGACCGTTATCCAACCGCTTCCAGTACACCTGCTCATCCAGCTGCGGGTATGCATGCCAGCTCATACCGTCACCCCCTTGAGAAAATATACGCTATGAAGCTGCAGCTTTTTTGCGGCCTGCTGTACCTGCTGGGCAGTGGTTTCTTCCACCTTTTGCATATACTGCTGGGGATCCAGTGCCAGACCGCTGAGGGCAGCACTGGCATAATAGCTTTCAATGGCACCGGGAGAATCGTGGGTAGCAAGCAAGCTGCTGCGCAGCGCCTGCTTGGCGGCAGTCAACTCTTCTTCAGATATTTCTCCGTCACAACAGGCCTGCAGCTGCCCCAGCACTTCCTGCCGAACAGTAGCATCCATGCCACTGTCAATGCCGGCAGATACCGTTAAAATTCCCTTGGCACCGTGGAAGCCGGAGCCTATGGCATAGCAAAGGGATAGCTTCTCCCGAATATGAGAAAACAGTTTACTGGTCATGCCGCCACCGAATATCATGTTCAGCAGTTGCATTGCCACGAAGCCATCATCCCGGAGCGTAATGGGGGTCACAAAGCCCATGCAGAGCTTTCCTTGATTCACTTCCATCTGCTCTGTCAGATCAACAGGCGGTGCTGTATGGAAAGGCGTTTGCTCCGGAAGGTTTACATAATCTCTATCCATGCCACAGAACATCTCTTTCGCCAGTGCAGCAACCCGCTCCGGTTCCGCAGAACCCACATAAAACAGGTCAATACGGCTGGTTTTCAAAATCTTCTGATAATGGTGGTACAGCGCTTCCGGCGTAATGGCTTCCACATCCTCTTTCTCTCCCAGACGGGGAATTCCAAAGGAATCGTTGGCGCACATTTTCCGGAGCATCTGCTCCATGGCATACGCCCGCTTATCGTTGCGCTGGGCCTCCATGGCAGAAATCAGATTTTTCTTTTCACTGTCCACAAACTCCCGGCAAAATACTTGTTCCTCCAGCCGGGGCTGCAGCAAAAGCTCTTTGGTAAACGCAGCCATAGGTGACAGAATCTGGTCGCCTTCCATAGCAAAACGGTCTTCCGTAAAGCTGGTATAGAAGCCTGTTGTCTGATAGTCTCCAATCCGGCGCACCAGTGCGCCGACACTGGCACCATAGAGGTCATCCAACCGCAGGGTAATATCCCGCAGGTCCGGGCAGGATTCACTTCCCCGGAGCAGAACCGCCGGCAGCAGCGCGTTCATTGCCGCTTCCTCCCGGCACATGGGCCGCACCAGCTGGATGCTCATGCAGCCATGCTTAAATCGGTTATCCGGGAAACAACGGAGGGTAATTCCCGGGAATAAGGTAATTGTTTGGGTCATTGCTTGTCTCCTTTTCGAGCGCATAGAGGTATTATATATCAGTTTTCCCCAAATAGGAAGTGGTTAACGAAAATTTTACGGTTCTATCCGTTGCGTTTTTCTTAGGTTTGCGGTAGAATAACAAGATAAAAGGTAAATGATCGTTTAGCGCACTAAGTCGTAGGGGCCGATGCCCACATCGGCCCAAATACACTGCATACACCGGGCCGATGTGGGCATCGGCCCCTACGAAGATAAATGATCATTTAATGCACCACATGCAGGAGGAAGCACACATGGCTTGGTTGGAAATCAAAATCGATACCCTATCTGACAGTATTGATACGGTGGCTGCTGCACTGACCGCCGATGGATTTGAGGATCTGGTATTGGAAGACCAACAGGAATTTACCGACTTCCTTGATCAAAACCGTGCCTATTGGGATTATATCGATGAAGATCTGCAGGTTAAGCTTCAAGGATTGTCCTGTATCAAGCTGTATCTGGAAGACACGGATACCAATGGGCAGAACAGGCTGAATACCCTGTTGGAAAATTTGCGCAGCAAACAGGAATTCGGGAGCCTTGCTATGACCGTTCAACCCCTTGCTGAAACCGATTGGGAAGAAAGCTGGAAAGAGAATTATCCGCCGCAGGAGATCGGTAACCGCCTGGTTGTCCTTCCTTACTGGCTGGCAGATATGGACACCCAGGGCCGTCTGCCGGTAATTCTGGATCCGGGTCTGACCTTTGGAACCGGTGCCCATCCCTCTACCCAGATGGTGATTGGTGCCATGGAACAGCTGGTTGTCCCTGACAGTTCCTGTCTGGACTTAGGCAGCGGCAGCGGTATTCTCTCCATTGCTGCCCTGCGTCTGGGTGCCAAAACAGCCACAGGTGTGGATATTGACCCGAAAGCAGAGGACATCGCCCGGGAAAATGCCGCCTATAACGGTTTTTCCGCTCCGGAGTTCACTGCCCTCACCGGCAATGTGACCGCCGACAAAAAGCTAATGGACACCTTGAAACAGCAGCAGTATGATCTGGTGCTGGTCAATATCGTGGCCGATGTAATCATCTCTCTGGCCCCTGTGCTGCCGCAATTTTTGAATTCCAACAGCACCTTGATCTGCTCCGGTATTCTGGACAGCCGTTTGGATGAGGTGCTTTCCGCATTGACAAGGGCCGGTCTCGCTGTCACGGATACTTACGCCAAAGAAGATTGGCGCTGTGTCACCGCAAAAAGGAGATAAACTATGATCCTTCCCTATAAAACCCGCCGGGCCTTGCGAAGCCTTGGCATTACCGCGCTGGTGCTGGTATTGGTGCTGGTCATGGTGTGGCTTGTGTGGCTGCTCTGGCTGGACCGTTATGTGGTCTATACCCGTGACGGCGCGATTTTGGACTTTAATCTATCCGACAAGATGGAGCCCGGTGAGATCGCCTTGCCACCGGAAGATGACATGACCATTTCCATCTATTACAACGAAGGCGATAATGCACTGAATATCAGCACAGAGCTGACACAGTTGGCAGGCTATTATATCGATGCCAACATGCTGGAAAAGGATATGGGCACCGTCATGGCGCAGCTTCGGAAGCTGCCGCCCCAGACACCCGTTCTGGTAGAAGTCAAGGACATTGTTGGCAGATTCTTTTTCTCCACCAATCTGGGTCCTGCCAGAAGCAGTCTGGATTCTGCCGCTATGGAGGAGCTGTTCCGCTTCCTGCGGCTTTCGGATTTCTACACCATTGCCAAATTCCCTGCACTGCGGGATTACTACTATGGTCTGGATCATGTCAACGACGGTATTTTTCTGAAAAGCGGCATGGGTCTGTGGATGGATGACGACCGTTGCTATTGGCTGAACCCCGCCAGCCAGGGAACCATTTCCTACATTATCCAGACCATTACCGAGTTAAAGCTCATGGGCTTCGACGAAGTGGTGCTGGGCGATTTCTCCATTCCCTCCTCCGACAAAATCAAATACAGCGGTGACCGGAAGGCAGCTTTAGGTACTGCTGCCCAGAAAATTCTGGAAGCCTGCGGAACTGACCGCTTTGCCATCTCCTTTTCCGTATCGGATGCATCCCTCCCCCTGCCGGAAGGCCGCACCCGTATGTACATGGAAAAGAAGTCCGCTTCCGATATCAAAACCTTTTCTGAACAGGTTGTTTTCTCCGACACCGCAGTGAAACTGGTATTTATAACAGACCTCAATGACACCCGTTTTGATGATTACGGCGTTCTGCGGCCGCTAAATACCGCCCAGCTGGAGGAATAAATCCAAAGGAGGCTCCTTTATGCAAACAATTCTCATGGTCCTGTGCGTTTTGGGTATCACCGCCGCCGACCAATTGACCAAATATCTGGTGGTGCAGAATATTCCCCTGTATGCCAATGTTCCCGCAATTGACGGATTGTTCCATTTGACCTATGTACAAAATACTGGCGCAGCCTTTTCTATGCTGCGGGGTGCACAATGGCTGTTTGCTTTGATTTTTATCGTTTTTACCATCGCAATTATCTGGGACTTTGTCAAAAAATCCATGCCCTTCACCAAACTGGAACGCTGGTTTGTGGTGTGCATCTACGCCGGAGGTCTGGGTAATATGATCGACCGTCTGCGGCTGGGGTATGTGGTGGACATGATTGCATTGGACTTCATTCATTTCCCCGTATTTAATGTTGCCGACTGCTTTATTACCTGCGGCTGCATCCTTTTGCTGGTACATTTAATTCTCTTCAACAAGGAATTCTGGAAGGACGAAAAAAAGCAATGATCCTTTACGCCGATATTTCCGGTGAACGGCTGGATGCCTTTCTTGCCCGCTGTGTAGAAAATTTAAGCCGCAGCAATGCCCAGCGGTTGTTGGAGGACGGATGTGTTCTCCTAAACGGCAAGCCCGGGAAAAAGAACAGCAAGCTCCTGCCCGGTGACGAAATCCGCGTTACCATTCCCGAACCGAAGGAAGTAGATATTGCCCCAAAAGAAATGCCCCTGGACATTGTTTACGAAGACGAGGATGTTGTGGTTCTGAACAAGCCAAAAGGCCTTGTTGTGCACCCGGCAGCAGGCCATCAGGATGATACGCTGGTCAACGGTTTGCTGCATGCTATGGGAGACAGTCTATCCGGTATTAACGGCGAATTACGCCCGGGCATCGTGCACCGCATTGATAAGGACACCTCCGGTCTTCTGGCGGTGGCAAAAAATGATCTGGCCCACACCTTTTTGGCTTCTCAGCTGAAAGATCACACCATGGCCCGAACCTATGAGGCCATTGTCTGCGGCAGCTTTCGGGAGGACAGCGGCACGGTCAATGCGCCCATTGGCCGTCATCCCAGTGACCGCAAAAAAATGTGCGTCACTGCCCGTAATTCCAAGGAGGCCGTGACCCACTGGGAAGTGGTACGCCGTTACCGGGGTTACACCCATATCCGCTGCCGTTTGGAAACCGGACGAACCCACCAGATCCGTGTCCATATGGCCCATATTGGCCACCCCATTCTGGGCGACACCGTATATGGACATAAAAAGCCGGAGCTGGGGCAGGATAGCCAGTGCCTGCACGCAGGGGCACTCTGTTTCCGGCATCCCAAGGATGGGCGGCCTGTGATGGTATTTGCCCCACTGCCGGAATATTTTCTGCAGGTTCTTGAAAAACTAGAAAAAATGGGAGAGTAACTATGTCTCTGTTTTCCGATATTTTGCTGACCGTTGATTTTGACCGCACTTTAACTGCACCGGATTCCTCCATTCCCCAGCGCAATATTGATGCGATTCAGTATTTCATGGATAACGGCGGCGCATTCACTGTCAATACCGGCCGCAGCCTTCCCATGACCAACTGGTTCCGGGATAAAATAACTGCCAACGCGCCACTGCTTTTGTACAATGGCAGTGCAGCCTATGACATGGCCGCCGGGGAGTGGTCCCAGTGCTATCCCCTGCAGGTAGATCCCGAAACGATTATCAACGACCTCCAATCCCGGTTTCCGGATTTGACTGTGGAACTGCAGGGTACCTATGCCCATCACATTTTTCGTAAGGACCCCCGTTGGGAAGACTACTGTGCCAACAACCTCTGTCCTTGGGAATACGCAGAGCCTGACCATATGCCCTGTGAATTTCTGAAACTGGCACTGTACGGTGAGTTCCGGGAAAATACCGTGGCATCTATGTACGATGCCACAGAAGCAGAGCTTGCCCGGTTTGATGAAGCTGTGGGCTATATTGAACGGACCTATGGGGACAAAATCGATGTATTCCGTGCCTGTGCCCGGATCGCAGATCTCCATGCCAAGGGTTGTTCCAAGCTTGCCTCCGCCCGGGAGCTTCAAGCTCGACTGGGGCGAAAAATCCTTGTCTGCGTTGGAGACGGAGAGAATGACCTGCCTATGATGGAAGGCGCGGATTATGCCTATTGTCCGGCCGATGCCATCATCGCTGACCGGTTTGAAACTGTCTGTAATTGCGCCGAAGGAGCCGTTGCCGATGTAATTTATAAAAAAATACCGGAAATTCTTGGCTTTCAGCCTTGACAATCTGTCATTTATGTGCTAGAATTCTCTAGCTGAATCAGCCAGATGTCAGGGACTTGCGGGTGTAGTTCAATGGTAGAACACCAGCCTTCCAAGCTGGATACGCGGGTCCGATTCCCGTCACCCGCTCCATAGAAATGCGCCAGTAGCTCAGCTGGATAGAGCAACTGCCTTCTAAGCAGTAGGTCGGGGGTTCGA
>JAZNFH010000053.1:0-33308 GCA_045589055.1 Faecousia sp.
CTGTCTCCTCCATCGCGGTTTAATTCGCGCATTTGGTGTATAACGTACGAGCAGAGCAAAAACGCCCAGGGGACAATCAACTCCTCTGGGCGTAAACTTTAATATGCAATATCTTTGATATAAACAAAAAATCCGAACGCATTTCCAATTGGAAATAAGTTCGGATTTTTCATGTATGGTGGAGACAACAGGACTCGAACCTGTGACCTCATGCGTGTGAAGCATGCGCTCTAACCAGCTGAGCTATGCCTCCATACGGAGCGAATAAATTATACCACAATTACACCGATTGTCAATACCTTTTTTCCGCCCCAGAGAATCAGAGTTTTCTCAGCGGTACCGTTTCCAGCAGCTCCAAATCATAGGCCCGCACAATCTCAATCGCCTGTTTCTCCGATTCCCTGTCTCCCAATGCTGCCGGATCATGAGCATCTACACCCAACACCACTTTGCAGCCTTCCTCCCCTGCCAGTTCCCAAAAGCTTCCGCGGGGGTAATGCCTTTTTCCTTGAATCCCCTGCATATTGATTTCCAGCGGAATGTCACATTGCTTCGCTGCCCGGCACAGCCGCCGCATATGGGTGCGGTAAATAGGCTCCTCGCCCACATAGCGAACTAAGTCCGGGTGTGCGATATAGGTAAAGGCGCCGGTGTAAATTCCGTCGATGAGCTGATCGCAGTACCGGCGCAGGTCATCCTCCGATTCCGTAGGCGTGCCGTTATAGCGCTCATCCCGTGGACCAAGCCAATGCTGCCCCAGAATGAGATACTCCACCGGTGTATCCCGCAGCTGCCGCAGAAACTCCGGAAAGGAATCCGGGTAACATTCTGCCTCAAACCCCAAATGGATCTCCAGCTGATCGGCGTACTGCTGCTTCAGCGCCATTACGCTGGCGATATGTGCATCCCGCTCCTGAACTTCCATGCGGATGTGGGTGAGGAACGGATATGGCGCGTGGTCCGAAAAGCCCAGAATTTTCAGCCCACTGTCAACGGCAGAGCGGACATAGTCTTCTTCCATGCCCACGGCATGTTTGCACCGGGCAGTATGGGTATGATAATTGGCAATCATTTGTTTCTCCTTTTTGCTTTCCCTTGGCAAATGGCAAATCATCTGCTATTGTATAGAAAAGGATGTGGTAAATGTGTATTACAAAAACATGGTACCCGGCGTGTTTCACGCCAGACCCAACCGGTTTATTGCACACATTGAAATCAACGGACAGACCCAAGTATGTCATGTCAAGAATACTGGCCGCTGTCGGGAGCTTTTAATTCCGGGAGCAACGGTATGGTGTCAAAAATCGGACAATCCCGCCCGGAAGACCCAATACGATCTTATCTGCGTGCAAAAAGGCAGCCGTCTGATCAATATGGATTCCCAGGCGCCCAATGCAGTTGCCAAGGAGTGGCTTTTAGGCGGCGGCTTAGGCAGCATTGCGGATTTGCGCCCGGAAACCTTCCACGGTGAGTCCCGCTTCGACTTTGCTTTCCACAAAGACGGCAAACCCTGTTTATTGGAGGTCAAAGGCGTTACCTTGGAAAATGACGGTACCTGTGCCTTCCCCGACGCACCTACAGAGCGTGGCGCACGGCATCTGCGGCATCTGGTGGAAGCTGTGAATGCGGGCTTCGACTGCTATGTGCTGTTCGTCATTCAAATGCCAGATGTTGCCTGTCTGCACCCCAACGATGCCACGGATCCCGCTTTTGGCACTGCTTTACGGGATGCTCACAGCGCAGGTGTTCATATTCTGGCAATGGATTGCGATGTCACGGAATGCTCCATGGTCATCCGCAATCCGGTACCGTTGGTGCTGTAAATGATCGTTTAGCGGCCCAAGGGCCAATTACAAATTAATAATTACAAATTATAAATTGATGTATTTGCTTCGCAAATGATTTAAATTCGTCGGTGAAGCCGACACCTTCATTTGTAATTTGTAATTTATAATTATGAATTGCGTAACGCCAGTTACGCATATAAACGATCATTTATCTATGTTTTCCAACAATGCCTCCAGCTGGCTTAGACTTTCAATCTCGTAGTCTGCCTGAATCGCCGGATCAGCGGGTGCATGGCTGGGATTGACCCAACAGGTCTTCATGCCGGCATTGATGCCGCCCAAAATATCCGAGGTAAGGCTGTCACCTACCATCATGGCCTTGGCCGGGTCATATCCGGGAATCTGCGCCGTCGCCCGTTCAAAAAATTCCTTGGCAGGCTTGTTGGCACCCAGTTCCTGCGAAACAAATACCTTTTCAAAAAAGCGGTACAGGTTTGCGCTGGTCATGCGGCCCTGCTGCACAGAAGCCGTACCGTTGCTGGCCAGAAACAGCCGGTATTTTTTGGAAAGGGCATCCACCGCTTCCTCCGTACCCGGCAGGAAATAATGGCCAATGGACAGGTTCTTTTCATAGGCTCTTGCAACCTTTGTACCGTCGCAGACAATGCCGTACTCTGCAAACAGCAATTCAAACCGCCTTACCAGCACCTGCTCCCGGTTCCACTCCCCCAGCTCCAGCTTGTGCCAGCAGGACTGATTGATCTGACTGTACCTGGCAAGAACTTCCTCGGTAGGTTCAATGCCCAACTCTCGAAAGGTCTTGCTGATAGCGATTTTCTCTGCTTTATGAAAATCCAGAATGGTGTCATCCAGATCCAGAAACAAGAACTCAATCATGGCATTTCCTCCTTGCGATCTCATTTGCAATCTTGGCAAAGGCAGGGATATCCAAGGTTTCTCCCCGTACATTGGCATCAAAGCCACAGCTTTCCAATACTTCTGCTGCCCCATTCTTTCCCAATTCTGGGAATCCGGAAGCCAAACCATTACTCAGCTTCTTGCGCCGCATGGCAAAGCTGGCCCGAACCGTGCGGAAGAAAATATCCTTGTCAGTGATCTGCCACGGCAATTGCTTTCTGCAGCGCAGGGTTATCACCGCAGAGGTCACCTTGGGCTGGGGCAGGAAGCAGCCGGCAGGCACATCAAAGAGGATCTCCGGCTCTGCATAGTACCGGCAGAACACCGTGAACGCGCTGTAATCCGCTGTACCCGGCTTTGCCGCAATTCGTTGGGCAACCTCTTTCTGTACCATAACGGTCACAGAATCAAAGCACTCTGCTTCCAACAGCGCTGTCAAAATAGGAGAAGTAATATAGTAAGGAAGATTGGCGCAGGCCATGGGCCGCAGACCGGCAAATTTCTCTTTCACCAGTGCCGCCACATCCTGCTTCAGCACATCATCCCACAGGATCTCCAGATTGGAAAATTCCCCCACGGTCAGATCCAGAATCGGCTTCAGCCGGGTATCCAGTTCCACCGCGCAGACCTTTGCAGCACGCAGTGCCAATTGCTGGGTCAGCGGGCCAATACCGGGACCGATTTCCATGACACCGGCGGTGTGATCCACACCGGCTTCTTCTGCGATTCGTTCCGGCACCCAACGGGAAATAAGAAAATTCTGGCCCTTGGCCTTGGAAAAGTGAAAACCGTGGTCTGCCAGCAGTGGCTTCATCACTTGTATATTACAGACATCGATCATAAAATAACCGCCTTTCTCCGGTAAGTATACCAAAAGAAAGGCGGTTTTGCAATTATGAAAGTCAGGAATTATCCCAGGAAGAATACGGTTACACCCCGTCTTCCGAAATTCAAACATTCTTCAACAGTGGGGTAGTACAGATCGATCTTGGCTTCCTTGATGGAGCTGCCGGTGTCCTCAGCAGTGGCAATGCCATAAACATAGTCACCGTCGTTGCTGATGATGAACATACGGGTTCCCAGCGGAATCACCCGGGGATCCACAGCCACACTGCCGACATGCACGGTGGTGCCGGTGGCCGTAATCGTGCCGCAGCCCTTATCAAACTGGCTATAAGCAGTGGCAACAACCTGCATCGTTCCGGTGTAGGTCAGCACTTCGCCGTTGGGCAGAATAATGTGCCGGTCCGTAATCACCAGTTCATCTACAGGATCCTTAGGCGGCAGCGGTTCACAGCCAACACCCACAGCGATGACCTCGCTGACAGGCTGCTGGATCACGGTCTGTTCTGTAACGGTACGGTTGGTCTCAACGCCGTCCACATATACCACAGTGGCAGTACAGAGCATCTGGCCGTCCTGTCCCTCCGTCACCACCAGGTTGGTGCCTGCAGGCAGAGAGTAGTCATTGTAATAGGTAACATCATGGGCAATGGCCGCCGTATAAGTCTGCACATCCTGCACCGTGCGGGAAAGGGTAATGGCAAGGCCGTTATAGGTTTCCATTTCCATCGGCACGGAAACCGCCACATGTCCCTCCAGAGAAACACCCAGTCTGCTCAGCAGCTGACCAACCGTTTCATCCGTGGTAGTGACTTCCATAACCTTACCGCAGTTATCGACAGTAACCACATGACTGCGCTGTACCGTAATTTCTGATATACCGATACCTGTCTGCGTAGTATAGGTATCATCCGCGCCAAGTGCCAAGCCGGCCTCAGTCAGAACCGCAGCGGGATCAGTGGCTGAAGATGTATGAACCAGAACACGGTTGCCATCGGTGATGACATATGTATTCTGCGCTAAAACCGTCTGGGACAAAAGCAGCAGCACGACCATCGGAATGACCAGGACTGCTATACGGATGAAAGGATTCTTTCTCTTTACCATATCTTGTTTGCGTTCTTGCATGGAAGGTACCTCCTTTCGCAACATATTGTGGTTGTATATTATAGTATCGAATGGTAACAATTTATTACATCCACCAGTTTCAGTGAACTGATGGTGCTATTATAACAAATATTTTTAAA
The DNA here is from genome assembly GCA_045589055.1 of Faecousia sp. GTDB lineage: Bacteria > Bacillota > Clostridia > Oscillospirales > Oscillospiraceae > Faecousia. The sequence goes on from JAZNFH010000053.1 coordinate 4,796, forward strand.
AAGTCAAGCATTTGTATTAAAATGTGCCAAATCGACAACTTTTCCATAATTTTTACATTTTTAGTTATGTTAACTCAGTAACTAAATACTTGTGTTTTCTTGGAATTCTGACACAATATGTTGTATAAATAGTTACATTTGTTAACATAATTCGACGAATTATGTTACCCTCGACACTTTTTTGTGTTTCTGTGTTATGACTACCTTTTTCCCTCCACTTCCTCCCGCAAAAATCCTCCTATGAGCCACATTTCCCTCCACCTGTGCATTTTTACGCCCATTTCCCGAAAAATCTGGGGGTTGACATTCTGCTGATTCTGTGGTAGTTTTTTTATGTTAAAGGCTGCGATGAAGACATGCGCGCATAGTAAGCTGCCCAGAGAGGAACCGGTTGGTGAGAAGGCTCCGCATCCCTGCCATGTGCGATACCACTTCTGAGCCGCAGGTCGGAAATGGCCTGCCGGGCGTACCCGTTACAGTACCAATGAGTGACGGCATGTGCCGTAACCAGGGTGGAACCGTGGAATACTTTGTATCCCACCCCTGATTTTTTCAGGGCGTGGGTATTTTTATACCCTCCCCTAAATCAAAAAGGAGGAATTTATCATGTCCGAAGAAAACCTGTACACATTTGAAAACCCCGAGTACCGCAAAACCTTCTGGCACACCAGCTCCCATGTAATGGCGCAGGCTGTCAAGCGGCTGTGGCCCGAGGTACAGCTGGCTATCGGCCCCGCCATCGATGAAGGTTGGTACTACGACTTTGATGCCCCCTTCTCTTTCACTCCCGACCATCTGTCTCAGATTGAAGCGGAGATGAAGAAGATCGTCAAGGAGCGCATCCGCCTTGAGCGCAGCGAACTGCCCCGTGCTGAGGCCATTGCATGGGCAGAAGCACACAACGAGCCCTATAAGAAAGAGCTGATTGAAGATCTCCCCGAGGATGCTGTTATCAGCTTCTACACCCAGGGTGAATTCACCGATCTGTGCGCCGGCCCCCATCTGGATCACACCGGCCGTCTGCGCCACAACGGCTTTAAACTGACCAAGTCCTGCGGTGCCTACTGGCGCGGCGATTCCAACCGCAAGATGCTGCAGCGTATCTACGGCATCGGCTTCCCCAGCAAGGACGAGCTGGACGCTTATCTGCAGCGGCAGGAAGAGGCTCTGAAGCGGGACCACAACAAGCTGGGCCGGGAACTGGAATTCTTCACCACTGTGGAAGAAATCGGTCAGGGTCTTCCCATTCTGCTGCCCAAGGGTGCCAGAGTCATCCAAACGCTGCAGCGTTGGGTCGAAGACGAAGAGCAGAAGCGCGGCTACCTGCTGACCAAGACCCCCTTGATGGCCAAGTCCGACCTGTACAAGATCTCCGGTCACTGGGATCACTACCGGGACGGTATGTTCATCCTGGGCGATCCCGAGGATGAGACCAAGGAGTGCTTTGCGCTGCGTCCCATGACCTGTCCCTTCCAGTATCAGGTCTATCTGAACCGTGCCCGGTCCTACCGTGACCTGCCCATGCGTTTGGGTGAAACTTCCACTCTGTTCCGTAATGAGGATTCCGGCGAGATGCACGGTCTGATCCGCGTCCGCCAGTTCACCATTTCCGAAGGCCATCTGGTGCTGCGCCCCGAGCAGCTGGAAGAAGAATTCCGCGGTTGTCTGGAGCTGGCAAAGTATATTCTGGAGACTGTGGGCATGCTGGAAAACTGTTCCTTCCGGTTCTCCCAGTGGGATCCCGCCCGTGCCGGCATCAAGTACGAGGGTACTGCTGAACAGTGGGAAGAGGCACAGCGGGTCATGGGTGAGATTCTGGACAATCTGGGCGTTCAGTATGAAATCGGTATTGATGAAGCCGCTTTCTACGGTCCCAAGCTGGATATCCAGTACAAGAATGTCTTCGGCAAGGAAGACACCATTGTCACCATCCAGATCGATATGCTGCTGGCCCAGAAATTCGGCATGGAATACACCGACGCCGACGGTCAGAAGAAGACTCCCTATATCATCCACCGCACTTCTCTGGGCTGCTACGAGCGCACGCTGGCTTACCTCATTGAGCGCTATGCCGGTGCCCTGCCCCTGTGGATGATGCCCACACAGGTCAAGGTGCTGCCCATTACCGACCGTGCCCACCAGTACGCCAAGGATCTGGCGGAAAAGCTGAACGCACTGAACATCCACGCTGAGACCGACTGCCGCAGTGAGAAACTGGGCTACAAGATCCGCGAGGCACAGCTGCAGAAGATTCCCTACATGCTGGTCATCGGTGACCGGGATATGGAAAACGGTACCGTTTCCGTCCGTACCCGCAAGGGTGACGATCTGGGTGCCATGACGCCCGACGAATTCATCGCCAAGTGTCTGATGGAAATTGCCACCAAGAGCAAGGAAGTATAAGATTCTATTAAATTACAAGCCGCCCAACCACGGGCGGCTTGTTTTCCCTCCAAATCTATGTTACTATGGTACCATCCAAAAGCCAGGGAGGTGCCTATGAAACAAAAACGGAAACTGTCCAGTGCGAATGTGATTCGCTGGATCGCTATGATTCCGCTGGCGCTGGCTGCATTTTTCTTTAAGTTTATGATGGCAGGCTACGGTTTTACCGCACTGGTGCTGTGCGGTATCATCGGCATTCTGCTGTTCTATAATTTAATGAACATTCTCTCCCGGAGGTTCCCCAAGACAGTCAAGGTCATACGGCGCACCGTGTCCATATGTCTGTGTATTGGCTTACTGGTCGCCGCTGTGACGGAAGGATTTATTATCCGCGCAAGCCTGGGCGATCCCGCAGAACACTGCCAGTATATTGTCGTACTGGGTGCCAAGGTTCGTTACGATGCCCCTTCCGTGGCACTGATGGAGCGCATCCGAGGTGCTTACGATTACATGTCAGAGCACCCGGAAGTCATTGCCGTGGTTTCCGGTGGTCAAGGCCCTGACGAACCCATGACTGAAGCACAATGTATGTATGAGCAGTTGGTAGCCTTGGGTATCGATGCGGATCGAATCTGGTTGGAAGATCAAGCTGCCTCCACCTGGGCCAATTTAAACTATTCTTTGGATCTGATCGAATCCAAAACCGGCAGCCGTCCAACAGAATTAGGTATTGTATCCAGTGAATATCATCTGCTTCGGGCCGGCATGATGGCGCTCGATTGCGGTATTCATCCCGTGCGGATCCCCGCCCACACAACCCATGTTTCGCAGCTCGTTAACCACCTCATGCGTGAAGTCGCAGCCGTGTGGTTCTATTTAGTAAGAGGAGGACATTATGATTAACAAAAGTTATGCCGATTTCGCATGGGAGCAGACTGCCCAACTGCTGTCCATTGACTCCCCCACCGGCTTTACCAAGTACGCGGCCGTATGGGTAAAGGGTGCCTTTGAAGTTCTGGGATTTCCTGCAGCCATCACCGCCAAAGGCGGTGTTCTGGTAGATCTGGGCGGCGAAAACGCTCAGGACGGGCTGATGCTGGCAGCGCATACCGACACCCTGGGCGCCATGGTGGCGACCATTAAGGGCAATGGCCGCTTGAAGCTGACAGCCCTGGGCGGCATGAATCCCAACAATGCCGAGGCGGAAAATGTGCGGGTCTATACCCGCAGTGGCAAAATCATCGAAGGCACTTGCCAACTGAGCAACGCCTCTGTCCATGTCAACGGTGACTACTCCTCCGCCAAGCGCAGCTGGGACTCCATGGAAATCGTACTGGACGAAGCCGTTTCCTCTGCTGCCGATGTACGGGCACTGGGTATTGAGGTAGGCGATATCGTTTGTTTTGATCCCCGAACCCGCCGTACCGCCTCCGGATACCTCAAGAGCCGCTTTCTGGATGACAAACTGAGCGTAGGCATTCTGCTGGGCTTTGCCAAGTACATTGCCGACAACGGCATCACCCTGCCCCGGAAGACCTATGTCCATGTGACCGTCTACGAGGAAGTAGGCCACGGCGGCAGCGGCAGCGTGCCTGCCGGTGTCACAGAGGCTATTTCGGTGGATATGGGCTGCGTGGGTGACGGTCTGCAATGCACCGAAAAGCAGGTTTCCATCTGCGCCAAAGACTCCGGTGGTCCTTACAGCTACGAAGTTGTCGGCAAGCTGATTGAAGCTGCCAAAAAGACGGAGGCCGACTATGCAGTGGATGTCTATCCCCACTACGGTTCCGATGTGGAAGCGACCCTGCGGGCAGGCTTTGATATCCGTCATGGCCTCATTGGTTCCGGTGTTTACGCCAGCCACGGCTACGAGCGCAGCCACATTGACGGCGTTTACAACACGCTGAAGGTTCTGGTTGGATATCTGAATATTTGAGCAAAAAAAGGCTGCACCGGATGATGCAGCCTTTTCCTTTGTTTACTTAATAGTTTTCTGCGTGGATTTCGAAGTATGCCTTGGGGTGGGCACAAGTGGGGCACAGCTCCGGTGCTTCCGTTCCAACCACCAGATGGCCGCAGTTACGGCACTCCCAGACCTTGACACCAGCCTTAGCAAAGACCTCAGCGGTCTCCACATTCTTCAGCAGAGCACGGTAGCGCTCCTCATGGTGCTTCTCGATGGCAGCGACCAGACGGAACTTGGCAGCCAGTTCGGGGAAGCCTTCCTCTTCCGCTGTCTTTGCGAAACCGGCATACATGTCAGTCCACTCGTAGTTTTCGCCCTCAGCGGCATGGAGAAGGTTCTCAGCAGTATCTCCGATGCCGTTCAGTTCCTTAAACCACAGCTTGGCGTGCTCTTTTTCATTGTCGGCAGTCTTCAGAAACAGGGCAGCGATCTGCTCATAGCCTTCCTTCTTTGCCTTGGATGCGAAGTAGGTATACTTGTTTCTGGCCATGGATTCGCCGGCGAATGCGGCTTCCAGATTCTTCTCGGTTTGGGTGCCTGCGTATTTGTTTGCCATAGGATGTATCCCCCTCATATTCATTGGTGATAAAAAAATTATATCATATGCGTTTGCCTTTGGCTAGTGTTTTTTCAGTTCAGCAGAAAAATTCCCAGGTTCAGATAGGCCGCAAAGGTAACCCATAAAATATAAGGAATCAGCAAATCTCCTGCCCGCTCATCGATTTTGGAAAACGCCCGGATAGTAAGGAAAATCAAAATCCACAGCACCACCAGCCAGATCAACGCCGCCAGGAACCACTCCCCGGCAAAAAACAGCAGCGGCCAGATAAAATTAGCCAGAAGCTGCGCGCCATACAGGAGGAGCGCCTTGCGTTTTTCTTCCTGTGGTGCATCCGACATCCATATCCGATAAGAAGCATAGCCCATCAGCAGATACAGAATTGTCCACACCACCGGGAACACCCATCCCGGCGGTGACAGCGGCGGTTTGTTCATGGCACCGTAGTTTGTCATTCCTCCGGAAAGCAGTGCCGCAAGGCCACCTACAGCCAGCGGTATGCCCAGCGCGATCAGCAGTCTCTTCCAATCGATCTTCATAGAAATCCCTCCCATACTGCTTTAGTATATGGGAGGGATCGTCCGTTATTCAAATATTCAGCAGCTTTTCGATGTCAGCCTTGGGACGGAAACCAACTGCAGTGGCAGCCACTTCCCCGCCGTTCATAACGATCAAGGTAGGAATACTGGTAATCCCAAACTGGGCAGCCAGCGGGCCTTCCTCATCCACATTAATCTTGCCAACGGCAATGCTTTCATTCTCCTCTGCAATTTGCTCCACAATGGGCGCAACCATGCGGCAGGGACCGCACCAAGGTGCCCAGAAGTCCAGCAGAACGGGTTTGTCCGCCTTAACAACCAACTCTTCAAAATTATCCTTTGTGATATGCAGAATCGCCATAGCAAACACTCCTTTTGTTTTTTCTTTCAGTATACCAAAAAAACCGCCAAAAGCAACCATTTCTTGACAGAGCAACTTCGAATTTGTATAATCCACTCAGGGCATACTGCCTAAGGAGGGATTTTTATGCATACCTGTCATTCCTGCGGCGGCAATTGCGCTTCCTGCAGCGGCTGCGCCAATTCACTTACACTGACGCAATCTGAATTGGACATGCTGCGCACATTTTCCCAGATTCCCTTTCTTCCCGTGGCTCGGAAAGCGGATGATATGACCCCGGTCTATCTGGAAACCGACAACCCGGATAACAGTCTGATTCTGATGTGTCTTGAAAAGAAGGGGCTGATCGACATGGATTATCATGCCCCGCTCCGGGGATTTGATTATGGCGCATATGCCCATCTGCCGCTTCATGGCAGCATGGCGCTGACGGCCCGGGGGCAAAGTGTTCTGGACACACTGGATTTTCTGGGTGCCGAACAAGATGTATAAAACTTGCAAATTTTTCTTGCTATTTTCAAAAAGATGTTGTATACTATTTTAGCACCTGCCGGTGTGATGGAATGGTAGACGTAGTGGACTCAAAATCCACCGCTGGCGACAGCGTGCCGGTTCGAGTCCGGCCACCGGCACCAAAACAATATAATCCGAACCAGTTGTTCCCTGTTGGGAATGGGTTCGGATTTATTGTTTATTTCACAAGATATGACCAAACCTATTTTGCGAATGGTTGGAAGATACGCCCCGAATCAAAACCGAGAGGACCGAAAAGGAAGAAGCAGAAATAACAACGAGAGCTGCCGTGTCGGCAGCTCTCGCTTTTTTATGTAGTTTTAATTCAGCTTTCTTTGCAGCCTGTTCCGCTTGCCACTCGGCAAACTCCTTTTGGATTTCTTCATCCTCGTATGCTGCCCGAATATCATCGAACACGCAACGAGCAAAACGTTCAATTGCATACTGTGGAATATTTGTGTTGTTGATCAGCTTCTTCTTTCTACCCATAATTCTATATCTCCTATCAAAATTTATTTTCTAATAGGGATATAGTCAAAACGCCATCTGCTTGGCAGGGATTGCGGATGCAGAAAAACTGGGTGAAAATCGGGGAAATTTTCTACGTCTTTCGCCCTCTCATTTTGCTGATTTTTTATCGTCTATAATAGTGTTACAACTGAATAGGGACTCGTATTAGTATGTTAACAGGATTCAAGTTGAACACTTCACAGAGAACTTAAATAAATGACAATTGACTTAATAGCTGTGTTATTTGAGGTCGGTTGATATGCCAATAGTCAACCCGTGTCCTAATATAAAGAGCAAGCAGCACCTCTATAAACTGCTAGGGTAGGCTCCGCCGCAGTAAATCAGCCTCATGCCCTTGGCTGCACTTCCCACGCAGCCTGAATAGTGTGGTACACATGGTGTGTCAGCATGAAAAGGAAACAAAATCATGCAAATTCCCTTGAAATGGGGGAAGTTAAAGTTTTCGGTATCCATAAAGGTCGAACCCCGATTGACAAATCTATATGGCGGACTGGACTGTCATATAGTAGAGTTGCCACGGTTACCATGCCGACGCTCTCGGGTGCGATGGTCGTTTTGTGATAGGTATAAGCAATGCGACGGAGTAAGCAAAGCGAAAGCAGCAATCAGACGGACGATTGTAAAAAGGCTTACGCCATGCGTCGAGAGACGTATGGGCAGTAGTGGGAAGCAAATCCTGTGTAAGTTGTTCGCCGCACAGAAATCGGCTAAAATAGACGCACAGGGGACGAGGCGCTCAAAGACCTTAGGTCTATTTTTTTGTACTGCTCTCTTGAAAAAATCAAGGGAGCAGTATGTCCAATATCCACAACTCAAGACCTTGGAATTGATGGTCAAGCAGTGGCTTGTCCATCTTTTTTTGACCCATATCCGTGTCCCACTATCGACCCACATAGCTGTCCCAACGCATAAAGAATGAGCAGGTGCGCTTCAATAGTCGCACCTGCTCATATTTTTTAACGATCTTCTCGTTCAAAATATTCTCGCTCTCGTTGTTTAGTTATGAAGTCAACAAAGAATTCCCAAATGGTTTTGCCACTTCTGGTGGTCTGCTGCTCCATCCAATCTTGCTGTTCACGAGCCTGCTGTTGCAGATCGGCAATTTCTGCTCTTGCGTTGGCTAGATTTACCTCTGCTGCTCGGGCGGCTGTCTCGGCTGATGCGGCTCGCTCCTGCAGCTCTGCCACTCGGCGGCGTTGGTTAAGCTCTCGGGTCAACTTTGCACCAAGGTACTTCAAATCTTCCATAGCCTTGCGAATCCACGAGCTTGCGGCAGCTCGCTCCTTCAGCACGAAATAATCCGCTTCTGCCATCGTTACTTGGGCGGGAGTGGTTTGCTTGGTGATTGGGTTGGTTTTGGCTGGAGTGCGTTGCACCTCAATTTCCAATTCACCCCCATTATAGGCTTCCATAACCGCTTGGGATAGAGATTTTTGTGCCTTTAATGTTTCATAGCTGTCTTGAAGCTCCTTATACTCCTGCTCTGTCTTGGCAATGCTCTGTGCCAGTTCGGCTTGTTGTTCCTGTAGTTCCTGCAGCTCTTTAACTTTTTTATAGGTGGTTGTGTCCAGGTGTTCCTTGCCACCCTTGCCACGCACCACCTCAAAGCCTGCGTGGGCGCAGAGGGTTGCCAAAAACTGATTTTCTCGAGCTTCCCATTGCATTTGTGCTGTGTTATTTATGTCTTGTGTCTGAAAGCCTTGCAATTCCAAAGCCTTAGTCAAAGAGCTTTGAATCGACATTCCTCGAGAAAACCCCGATCCCACAGGAATATAGTCAATGTGAACATGACCAACCTGTGAGCCGTTCACGCCGACGGATTCATCGCAATGATAATATAAGCCGCATAGCTTCAAATGTGGATTCCGTCTTTCCCAGTCCTCGGTGAAGGCTCGCAGGATTCGTCTGCCGTCATTTTTGCTGCAAATGGGTGTTCCGTCTGCCTTTTTGCCATAGATACCGATGATAAGCTCATAAACAGGCTTTTTCTTGCTGTCCTCACAGATCTGCTTGTAGTAGTCGGTAATTTGGCGGTCTTCTCTTTTCTGCTTGGTGTTGTAGGCTTTGACCGCTTCACCGAACAGGCGTTCATAGGCTGCTTTCGGGTCTTCATCCAACCACACCTCAAAATGCCCGTCGGGGTCAATGTGATCCTCCTTGGCGATTACCTTTGGATTGCGGAGGTTATGCTGCCTTGCCACTTGGCTGCCGTTGTGGGTTGCGATTGTTACTTCGTTTTCAATTTCCATTGTCATGCTCCTTTTAAAAGGTTTAAGAACAATATAGACGATTAAACCAAAGGAGCTTGCCAATGGCAATAACCCAATACTACCAATGACAGAGTCATTGGATTGGGTGGCTGCGGCCAAGGGCAAGAACCGCAGTTGCTTTTTGCACTTATCGGTGATACAATGAATTCACCGATAAACTTGAATTTAGCGAAGGGATGTGTTTTAAAGACTATGTCAATACTGCATAGATTAACCAGTCAAATTCGCCCGTATATGAATGAATATGGTTACACATTCTCTAAGAAGTGTTTTTATAAAATTCAGAACGATATGGCATACTGTTTGCAATTTGATATGCCAAGTGGATTGGTATATGCGACATTTTTTGTGATGCCACTATACATTCCGAGTCAAAATCGTTATTACACTTATGGGAATAGGATAAGTTCTCTTCATCATTCCAAATTGTTGCCATTATCTAAAAGTGCATCGGATGATGAACTGAATGTCTGGCGTGAGCTTTTGTGCTATTATTTGGAAAAGTTCGTATTTCCCTTCTTCCAAGAAATATCTACTCCCAGTAAATTAGTAAAGGTTATAGAGAAGAAGAAGTATTTAGCAGGCCCCTTCTTTTTTTGCCCGCCCGTGCAGGTTTCCAGACTCCTATTATTTAGCTATTTATACACAGAAGATTTTGAAAAACTTCACTTATTGACCAAAAAATATCCGCATATTATACAAGACAGTACTTTTTTTACAGAAGCGGTACGCAATTTTTATTTGGAAGAAAATGAGGTCATTGCACAGTTAGCGCAGAAGGACATTCAAGAAGCCAGAGCTTTTTGCTCCCAAACCATAGAAGATACCATCCGTAATTGTTTTGGTTGATTCTATGAATGACAAATTCCAATTTATCTAACTGATGACTTCAAACTTTTACCTGCAGAATTGACTAAAGAATACCTCCTATGATATGATTATTGCAACATATCGTAGGAGGATTTCTTATGTCCGAATTAAAAGCTGTGATTTATGCCCGATATTCCTCCAGTAGCCAACGCGAGGAATCCATTGAAGCTCAACTGCAAGTTTGTAATGCATATGCCGAACGAAATGGGTATGTAGTCATTGGAAGCTATGCCGATCGAGCAAAGTCGGGCACAAATGATAAGCGCCCCGAGCTGCAGCGAATGGTTCGAGATAGTAAACGCAGGCAATTCGATGTGGTTCTTGTGTACAAGCTAGATCGGTTTGCTCGTAATCGCTTTGATAGTGCAACCTATAAGGCAAAGCTCAAGGAGAATGGTGTGCGTTTGGTGTCTGCTACCGAATCCTTGGGAGATGGTGACGAAAGCATTATCATAGAATCGGTCTTGGAAGGTTATGCGGAATACTACTCCAAAAAGCTGAAAGAACGTGTTATTGACGGCTTAAATGTCAATGCCAACAAACTTCTTTGGAATGGCGGTACAGTTCCCCTTGGATATGTGGTGAACGAAGAACAGAGATTAGAGAAAGATCCTATGACTGCCCCTTATGTAGTTGAAGCATTCAAAAAATATGACGAGGGTTGTACTCTAACCGAAATTCGAGACCACTTTAATAATAAGGGTATAACAAACACAAGAGGAACACCCATAACATACGGAACGATCCAGCACATGTTAAGCAATCGTCGCTATATTGGTGAGTATTCTTTCCGTGACATTATCGTTCCAGACGGCATACCTGCCATTGTTTCAATTGATCTGTTTGAGCGAGTGCAGGAAAAATTGGAGAAGAACAAGAAAGCTCCTGCCCGAGCAAAGGCAGAGGAAGCATATTTGCTTGCCACTAAGATATTCTGCGGTCATTGTGGCACATCTATGAATGGAGAAAGCGGAAAGAGCCGCAACGGAACAATTCATAGATACTACAAGTGCCATGCCGTCAAGAAGAAACTGAACGATTGCAAGAAGAAATCCGTAAAAAAGGAATGGATCGAAGATTTAGTAGTCAAGGAAACAATGGCAATGTTGATGGATGATGATGCCATTGAAGCAATCGTATCTATGCTTATGCGGCTGCAAGACGAAGAAAACACCGACTTGCCAATGTACGAAAAGCAGCTTAAACAAACGCAAACCGAGATCGCTAATATTATTGCTGCTATTAAAAAAGGTGTACTCTCTGATTCGCTACAGGCAGAGCTAGCAAAACTGGACGCACAGGAAAAAGAAATCAAAATCCGTATTGAGGAAGAAAAGCTTGAAAAACCAAAAATTCCCGAGGACTTTATGCGGTTTTGGTTGCACCGCTTCCGCAAGCTCGATGTAACAAAAGAATCTCACAGACAAATGCTGATTGATACATTCGTCAATGCGGTATTTGTTCACGATGATAAATTGCTGCTGACTTTCAACTTCAAAGATGGTGACCGCACCATTACATTGACCGACGCAAAAATAGCAGAAGAAAAGAATACTGGTTCGAATTTGGATTGCTCACTTGCACCATATCGAGTGTTCGTAACGGATTTCAGTTATGGACACTCGATTTTTCTTTTCAGTTATGGTACAATCTAAAAAGCCTCCCTTGTGTAAAGGGAGGTGGCAAAAATCTTTGATTTTTGACGGAGGGATTGTCAAATGGATTACAAGCATAATAAATCTCTCGTTTCCAACGCAAGAAATCTTCGCAAGAATATGGCCAAAGAGGAACGGCATTTGTGGTATGACTTTCTCCGCTTCTATCCAGTCAAATTCTTGCGCCAGAAAATATTGGGAAAGTATATCGTAGACTTTTACTGTGCTGAAGCAAAACTGATCGTGGAATTGGACGGTTCTCAGCATTATGAAGATAAAGGAATGGAATATGACACAGAGAGAACAGCTTATCTTGAACAGTACGATGTTCGTGTTTTAAGAATTCCCAACAATGAAGTAAACCAAAACTTTTCCGGAGCCTGCGAATATATTGATCTTGCGGTGAAGCAATCCCTCAGTCAGCTTCGCTGACAGCTCCCTTTGCACAAGGAAGCCTTCTTTCAGAAGTTGGTGGAATTTGTATATACAAATTCCCTGCTTGTTACGGTATCGGACAACATTGACCTTGTGTGGTCATTATGATAAACTTAGGAAAAGATATTTGTTAGTGTTCTGTTGCTGCGGGGGTGACGGTATGGGAAGCCATAATACATCTACTTTGAAAACTCGTGGATTTGGGTTATCCGGAGTGTCAATTTTTTATATCAGCATTATTTATATTGCTTCATTGTGGGCGTGGTTACTGCTCCTGATTCCGTTGACGCATTTCTTTTCTATTAATAATCACTGGATCGTAGCGTTTCCATGCCTGTTTGGTTTTGCGCTATTGGTGCTGCATCTGTTATTTTCGTTCTACACAGTCACACTGACGGAGCGCATGGTTGTTCTGTCTTGGTTGGGTATCCCTCTACGTAGACTTTCTGTGGACACGCTACAGCTCTTCTGTGCGGTAGGAAATGAACGTGAGGATGTACTGTGCCTAACTTCCCGCACCATTGAGTCCATGGCTCTTTTGGAGGAAAAACATCTTCTGCGCAATTACTTTACCAAATATGATGTTCCTCTCTTGAAGAAAAAAGCCGACTGGCCAGACGCACTTGCTAAAAAATACTTAAACCGGATGCGAAGAAGTCCTTTGGGCATCTTTCGGGATAAGAAGACGCTGTTTATGGCGATGGATCCTGTAGTACAGCATCAAATTCATAAGCTCTATGCACATCTACCATACAAAAACTATACCGGTATCACTGGCTACAAAGCGACTCCTTTTTTTGGCAAGACAAAGGCCCCCTGTTTTTGGATGCCGATTGACCCTTGCTCAGTAGAGATTCATGAAGACGCAGTTGTTCTTTACACAAAAAAAGAGATGAAAAGAAGAATTCTTCTGCAGAATATAAAATCAATTGTACGTGTGGATATTTTCAGATCATATGATAAGTATTATCCGCATCATCTTCCCGTATTATTTCTATCTGTCCGCTCGTTGGAAGAAATATCTGAAAAGGCAGCCACATCAGAAGACAATCAACTTTTGCAAGTGTATCGATATGCCGCAAAAGAAGCGATGCGTTGGTCTGTCAAAAGAGATGATTGTTGCAATTTGCCCTACACACCTGAAATCGTGTCGCGTATTCATGCGTTGTGTCCGGATGCACAATGGGTCGATATATCGGATGGATGGATATCTAACACACTATGATCTGTTATACATGGCAGGTCAACACAAAGTCCGTTATGAACACTCGTACCAAATAAAAAAGAGAGGCTTCGCCTCTCTTTTTTTATTTGGTAAAGGTAATGGACGCGAACCCATAGCAGGGGAACTGTCCGGTGGACAGTTCCAGCCACCAGTGCAAACATGAAGTTGTAAGATAAAGGTAGACACATGGAAACCACCATGTAATCTACCTTTATCTTACAACTTCACTAAGCCGCGGGGTATAACTTGGTTGTATCAAAGAGCGGCTACGGGCAACACCCCATAAGAAAGCATTGCCCTTAGCCGCTCTTTTTTGATTTATTCACTCTTTCGGATCTCCGTGGGCATTTTTCCGGTTTCCCGTTTAAAGCAGACGGAAAAATAGGAGGCGTTTCCAAAGCCCAGTTTCTCCGCCACCTGCCCCACACCCATACCGGACTCCAGCATCTGCACAGCCGCCTTGATCTTCATCAGCAGAAAATACCTGTGCACACTGGTCTGTGCATATTTTCTGAAAATACGCAGAAGAGAGGATTCACTGACATTGACATACCTTGCCAGTTCTGCCACCGGCATCGGTGTATGCAGATGTAAGTGCATATACTCCACCGCCCGGTGAAAAACTTCAGCGTCCGGCTGCGTGCTGTTGGCAATCGCTCTTTCACTGTTGGGCAGTGAGAGAATCAGTTGATACAGGTAGGTAACAGTCATTTGCAGACTTTTCGGATTCTCTTCAAACAACCGGTGGTACTTTTGATACCAATGGATATCCGGCGAATCCTCTGTTTCCATTTTTGCATGTGCCTGTTCCACATAATCGGCCAAAGAATTGAGAATTTCAATCTGCCCTGACTCTAAACTGAAAACACTGTCATGGTGGCATTCCTCCGGCATTTCCTCTGCAGCAAAGGAAAAGATCAACAGTTTTGCCTGTTTTCCTTCCTCTACATACAGGCCGTGAAATTCCATGGGCCTGTGGAAGATCAAATGGCCCTGGGTAAGGGTATATACCTTTCCATCTGCGATGGCGCACACTTCCCCCTGCAGGACATACACACACTCCCAGAAGTTATGAAGCTCCCCGGGGAAACGATAACCGCCCGCAAAGACTGTTTGAAAAAACGAATAGACCCGGCTGATCCGTATGGAATCATTCACTGCAAAGGATTTCAGCATACTCTACTCCTTTTGACGAAAAATCAAAGAATCTTTGTTGAAAAACAACTTGCATTTTGTTTTCCTCCAATTAGAATTATACATAGTTGAATCTATATGTAAAGGGGTATTTTTATGGATACATTAAAAGTTGTCTTGATCGGTGCCGGAAACCGCGGTGAGACCTACACGGATATCATGCACAAGCTGCCTGAGAAATATCAGGTGGTTGCCGTTGCGGAGCCGGTTCCGAGCCGCCGGAACCATGTAAAAACACTGCACAATATCCCCGATGAGCTGTGCTTCGATAACTACGCCCAGCTCTTTGAAAAGGGCAAGATTGCAGACCTTGCCATCATCTCCACCCAGGACCGGATGCACTACGAACCCACCATGGCCGCCATTGCTTTGCATTATGATGTGCTTCTGGAAAAGCCCATCTCCCCCGATGCCAAGGAGTGCGTGGATATCATGCGTGCAGCCCACAAGAACAATGTCCGGGTCATTGTCTGCACAGTTCTGCGTTATACCACCCTGTTCGGCACCGTAAAGGATATTATCGACAGCGGCCGCATCGGTGATGTGGTTTCTCTGACCCACGAAGAGTGTGTGGGCAATGTCCATCAGTCCCACAGCTTTGTCCGGGGCAACTGGGGCAACAAAAGCAGAAGTGCCAGCATGCTTCTGGCAAAGTCCTGCCATGATCTGGATCTGCTGCCCTGGCTGTTGGGCAAAAAGTGCGAAAAGATTCAGTCTTTCGGCTCGCTTACTTACTTTACAAAGAAAGACGCCCCGGCCGGTGCACCGGAGCGCTGCATTGACGGATGCCCCCACGGTGAAACCTGCCCCTACAACGCCGTCAAGCTGTATCTGGACGATAAGGACAATTACTGGTTCCGCTCCACCAGCACCATGTGTCAGGAACCCACCGACGCAGATGTGGAAGCCGCTCTTCGCAATACCCAGTACGGAAAGTGCGTATACCAGTGTGATAACGATGTGGTGGACCACCAGATCGTCAACTTCCTGTTTGAGGGCGGTGCTACCGCAACCTTCTCCATGTGCGCATTCAACAAGGGTGGCCGCTATATCCATGTCATGGGTACCAAAGGTGAGCTGCATGCTTCTCTGGAGGAAGACGGCAGCATCAAGGTCTATGACTTCCTGACAAAGGAAGAATCCGTAATTCCCATGCATGCGCTGGACGGTGTCGTGGGCGGTCACGGCGGTGGTGATGCCGGTATTGTCAACGCAGTTTATGAGTATCTGGCAAACGGTGTCCAGTCCAAGTCCATTCCCTTGATTGAAGAATCCTGCCACAACCATATTCTGGTCTTTGCCGCTGAGGAATCCCGCCTTTCCGGCAAGGTGGTTGATATTGAGGAATTCATTCAGGCCCTTTGATATCCAAGAAAACATAAAAAAACCGGCAGCGTAACGCTGCCGGTTTCAGTCTGTAGAAAGAGGTTCTATGTCAATAGTTGGGGTAGAGCCAAAATAGAAAAAGCCCAGCTTTCGCTGAGCTTTTTCGACAGACTGAAGTCCCTTCTTAACAGAAGGGACTTGCTTTTTTCTAGACTGTGTGACAGCGCATGGCATATCTCTTGGGTGAAACCCCTACCACCCTTGTGGAGGTTTTCAAAAAGCTGCTGCAATCGGTAAATCCGGCACGCCTATAGGCCTCCGTGACACCGCACCCCTCGCTGAGCATGGCTCTGGCACTGGGAGTGAAATGCAGTCCTATTTTGTCTTCCGGAACACCATAAGTTCGTTCCATGTCCGTTTTCCGCTTAAAGCAACCGCGCTTATCACCCGCAGAAGCCAACAAAATGGTATGCACCACGGATGCTTCTGGCAAATCGGGTAACGAATAAGAATGCTTTCCCTACCCGGAAACACACGCTTCCAGAAATAGTACAGCTTTGCTTTTCCCGGGGTAAGGTTTTGTTCTTCCTGGATACTGCGGAGCGTATTTTGCGTCCTGCTTGAGACAGTTCCATACGCGCCGTAAAAGAGGAGATCTCCCAACAATTTTTCTTCCGCTTCCGTTTGTGGAATCACCGAATCTTTATCAAACAGCTTTTGTGACAAAGTTCTGACGTTGGCTTCGAAGGTCTGCAGATCCAAGGCAGTAAGTTCACTGCTAACATATTCCCAGTCCAAGGATTGTTGCTTTTCGGCAAGGAACAAGAACACATCTGTTAGCAGGCGGATGCCAATACTGCCATGTTGGTAGTGATTATATGCATGCAGTAAAAAGTAGATGTAAAAGTCCTCGTCGGAAAAATGGTAGCCAAAGCCGTTTTCCGGATCTTTCTGCCGTCGTATCTCGAAATTAACAGCTGGCATTGCGTGTCTGGAAGATGAATTACTCTCAAACAAAGTTGTATGAAACTGAAAATTGTAGATTGGCTTTTTGAGATATACATCATGCTTGCTCCGCTGAAAACTATCTGTCTGATATCCCCGGCTTTCCATGTAGGCCTTTAGTTCATGCTGATAGGCCTTATCGAACAAAATATCATTATCCGCCATTTGCCGCATTCCCAGTTTGGGATAAAGTTCCTTTAACAGGATTCCTTTGAGGGGCAGATACCAGATTCCCTGCTCCTCAAAATGGCGGAAAATTTCCTCTCGCTCGGCATCCAGCAAAGCCACCTTCCGGATGGCCTTAACCTTTGCTTCTTTCCACTGCTTGATACATGCAGGGGCCGCATAGTCTTCTTTCAGCAGTCCGCCGGATTCCAAGGCCATCGCAACCATCGCCTCTATCAAATGAAAGGCACTCAGCTTATAAAGCTGTTCATAATCAATCTGGTCCAGTGGCTGCGCAGGTGTGTTATGCAAGGCGCATCGGACGAGATACAGCATTGCCTCCACGGTTTTGTTATGATTCACGATCAATCACCTCAATGCGATTGTTGTTCAGCACTACCTGCCGGTTGCACAGCTTCAGCATTGCTGGTCTGTGGGTTACCAGAAGTACGGTTTTGTCCGTCATTTTCCGCAGATTCTCCATCAACTTTTGTTCAATGGCTTCATCCAGGGCGCTGGTGGCTTCATCCAGAACCAGAATGGGACTTCCTGCGCAGATAGCTCGGGCAATGGCAATTCTTTGCATCTGTCCTTCAGACAAACCCGCACCCCGTTCGCCCAAAACAGTATCCATTCCATTGGGCAGGGCATCTACAAATTCCCAGGCGCAGGCAATTTCCAGCGCCGTGCGTATATGCTGGGGATTTTCCATTTTTTCTCTGTCTGAAAAAGCCACCACTTCACGGATGCTGCCGTGCATCAAGTGATTTCCCTGTGGAACATAGGCAAAAAGCCGGGTGTATCGGGAATCCAATGGCTGCACTGCGCCATCCTTTGTTTCCAAATAGGTCTTTCCGGTGTCCAGAGGGTACAGGCACATAAGCAGCTTCAGCAGTGTGCTCTTTCCACTGCCGGAGGGGCCGGTAAACGCGACACACTCACCCTTTGCTATCTTCAAATCCACATCCTTCAAAACCACCGGCATTGGAGGATGATCACCGCCGCTGTCAGATGGCTGATAAGTAAAGCTGGCCCTCTGTAGTCCAATGGCAGAAAACCGGTTCTGATAAAGCCGGTTGATCTGTTCCGGCTCCAGAACGGCTTCCGGATTGGCTGCGCCAAAGGCCTCCGGCTCCATGAGCCGCTGGGCACTGGCAAGCATGGCGTAAAATTTCGGGAGATAGCTGGTCAGACTGGCGAATGGGGATTGCGCCTGCCCGATCAGCTGCAATACTGCAGTGAAGGAGCCGTAACTAAGCGTACCAACCAGAATACCATAACCGCAATACAGAACGCCTGCCATATAAACACCGTTCATTGCCAGAGAGAATCCCAGGTTACAGAGGTTTGTGAAATGGTTGCGTTTCATCCGTGCTTTTCGATGGGTCCGCATTTGCTCAGCTGCCTCGGTTAGAGACTGCCTTTCTTTTGCAAAGGTTCGCACAATCAACAGACTGGCAAGGCGCTCCGATATTAAAATCCGAAGGCTTCCGTCCGCTTCTTGAATTGCGATATGCATTTTCTTCATAACGCAGCGGAAAGCAGCAGAAAACAGCAGCAAAAGAATGCCGCCCGGTACGATAAAGTATCCCAGCTCCGGTGCCAGAATCAGCAGAGCAGTCACAGCGCCCACCAGCCGAACCAATGTGCCGATCATGTCCGGCAGAATTCCCGTCATGCCATCGGCAACGACTACCACATCTGAAGTCAACCGGTTCATCCATTCTCCGGAGTGGACGGCGGTCACTTTGGCGTATTCCCGGGTCAGAAGCTGCTGCAAAAGCCGAGTTTTGAAGCAATTTTCTATTCCGGATCTGGTATATTCATCCAGAAAGCGGTTAAGTGCCCGAGCAGTGATTTGCAAGGCCACCAAAATAACCATAGCTACTGCATAATAAGTGAAGCCGTTCAAGTCATGGGAAACAGCACTGTCGATGCAGTCGCGCAGAAGCCACGCAAACAGAATGCTGCTGATTCCCAGAAATGCCTGTGCCAGAATCAGAAACACAATATTCCATTTTTCTTTTCCTGACACCCGGAAAAGCCAGCGCAGAGTCGAAAGGTTCCACTTGTGTTTCATATCTTTCCTTTACGAAATAGGCGAAGTATGTGTCTGGCGCAGCCTTTCAGCCGGCAGATCAGCTTTCTGAATGGGTATGTTAACCGCCAAAGCCGGCAGTAGACCCGATACCCGGGCGCATTTGTTTCAATTCGCCGGTCACCCCGCTTGAAAGCGGAAACAACACCGATCATCTGCTCCGGGTAAATATGCTCAAGAGTCAAGGTGTTGTCGCCCAGGCAGATATAGTGATCCGGCTTCACGGCAACCACCCGGTGCATCACATACTGACCATCCGCCCGGCGGTATATCGGCAAATCGTATTTATTCAGCTTTGGTGGCAGCGGGGAAAGTTCTACGGAATCCTTTCCCTGCCGCAGCATGGGCATCATACTGACGCCCCGGAATCCCAGATACCGTACCTTCTGACCTGCCGCCAGCCGCTCAGCCACAAAGGCCATGCGGGCAGCATCCATTGCGGTTTGCTTATTGCAGGAATCCATGTTCATTCAGCTTCTTCAGGAACAGCGCCACATGATTTTGTGCGGTCTGCTCGTCCACATCGTATTCTGCCAGCAAAGCGGCTGTCAATTCTGCTTCTTCCGCACCCTTTGCCAACTGTTCCCAGAGGAACTTACCCGTATCGTTGAGGGTGATCATCATATTCAGATCCAGGTCATCGCCGGTAGGAACCACCACGGTTTCTCCGGCTACGGTGCGCAGAATAAATCCTTCTTTCAGTTTCATAGGTTTACTTCCTTTCCAGACATCGCATGATAAGAGACATAAGCCGCCTGGGGCTCCATGTTGCATTCCAGCTTCCAAACCGGCACCATTGACATCAGCCGATCCAAAATATCCAGCAGTTTCCCCATCAGTACCGGATCTCGGGGCCGCACGGTCTGTTCCAGAATATCGTGGAGGGCATCGCTGCCGGAGTAGGGGACAATCCGGTTTTCTGCCCCCCGGGCGAGAATACAGATTCCACCCAATTCCACTTTGACATTCCGGTTTTGGGCGGTTTTACCGCTCCAGGGAGTGCCAAAGGCGTAAAAGGTTCCGTTTTCCAGACGCAATGCGGGCTTGTCATCATTTAAAATAAAAGCATCCGGAAAGCTTTCCAGCCAGAGCCGGGTGTGGGTAGATTTACCGGTTCCGCAGGGTGCCGTAAAGAGATAGGCTTTTCCATCCCGAACCACAGCGGAGGCATGGAGCATCATTCCGTCAAAAGACAGAAGCTGCCGGTAAAAGCTGCCGCCGGAGGTGAGGTATTCCGCGTCCTCGTCGGACAGATGCGGCTGGGAAGCCTGCAGGGCTTTCCAATGGGACTGGATAGTAATATCCGCACTGCCGCAGCACTCCGTGAGATAAGGCTGTGCCTGCGTCACGGTTCGTCCAAAGGAGTCCATGGCCACAGTCAGATCTGCAATTTTATAATAGTGTGTCATACTACCTCCAACCATTCCCGTTATTACCCGCGCCAAGTTTCTGCATATAGCACATGCGCATGTATTTTCGAATTAATTTTACTGGATAACACCGTTAATGTCAAGAAAGGAAAATCCATATCAAACTGCAATGGCAGCACAAAAGCCTGACCCTTTACAAGAGGAGGCTTGCGTTGAAGGAATACGGGAATGTATGAAACATTTGCTCTCGGGCAACGGCGCACAAGGTATGCCGCAGCCCCAAAGCAAAGGGATTCTAAGGGGGAAACCCCCGGCGTTTCCGCCGGGGGTCGTTTTAGGATTAGTCCAGTTCGGTATCATTTTCGCCAAGACCGCTGGCGGTGATGATATCCTCAACTTCAAAGGTCTCGACCTGGATTTCGGGCATTTCGTAAGACTTCATATTGTTTTATCCTTTCAAATGATTATTGGTAATTGAAGTAGATCTGCGCAGCAGCACCGTAGGTCTGAAGTGCCTGCATCAGGGCCTTCATATTCTCATTGGTAGAGTTCTGAACACGCTCCTGTGCATACTGCAGGACACTGTAGCTATCAGTAACAACTGCACCAGAACCGTCGGAAACCGTCAGCTTAAGGGTATCGCCTACTTCCTTGGCGGCAATATCGGCGTAACGAATACGCCAGTATTCCACACCGCCGCTGGGGTAGGATTCCCATTTAGCCTGTTCCAGAGTGACGGTCTTGTCTTCGAGACCCTCGATACGGTCTTGAACAACAGTTGCAGTCAGACCGCTGGCAGCCACAGCACTCTTCGGGACGAAGAAGCTGAAGTCAATATTGCTCTCCAGAGTCAGGTTGTGCTTGACAAGGGATTCAGCAGCAGCGGCAGCAGCCATAGCAGAAGCGGTAGATGCGTTCAGACCGGCATTTGCCAGAGCGTCAGTCCGGTAGCCGAAGTAGGTCTGTGCAGCCGCGCCGTAGTGCAGCAATGCGTACATCAGGGGCTTCATGTTGTTGTTCGTGGAGTTTTCGATGCGCTCCTTTGCATACTCAGCAATACTATAGGTTTCGGTAACCACGATACCGGAAGCATCCTGAATGGTCAGGGTCAGGTTATCGGTCATTTCCTTGGCAGCAATATCGGTGTAGCGAATACGCCAGTATTCCACACCGTCGCCGCTGGGGTAGGATTCCCATTTAGCCTGTCCCAGAGTGACGGTCTTGTCTTCGTAGCCAGTGGGACGATCCTGAACGATGGTTGCAGTCAGACCGCTTTCAGCCACATCCTTCTTCGGGACGAAGAAGCTGAAGTCAATGTAGCTATCCAGAGTCAGATTGTGCTTGACTTCGATTTTTTCTTCGACAGCGGGCTCCATTTTCTCAAGTACAAACAAGTCACCGTTGGCGCCAACCAGTCCGAAGTAACCGGCTTCGCGGATCGCGGTCTCGCCGGTATCCAGGACATTGAAGATCTCGTTACCGTCAATGTACAATACCAGACGGACGCCGTCGTCCTCATTTCTGGCACCGACCTGAATTTCATGGAGGTTTCCGTCATTCAAAGGATTGGGAGTAATCGACGGTCCGAGGATGGGGGCGGGTTTGACCAACGGTCCATAGAACTGGGTTCTGGTCTTGCCGTTGAACCGGTGCAGCTCAATACCCTGCTGACCCATGACGACAATATAGCCTGTGCCTCCATGGCCGACAGCCGCATCATTAGAGGGTGTTCTCAGCACGATGCTGGGCCAGTTGCCCTTGTCGGTCACGCTCAGGCGGAAGGTCAGCAGCTCGTCTTTGAACATTCTGCCGGTATAGGTCTTGCCGTTGGTGACTTTACCGTCGATTTTCACACCGTCAGTGATTTCAAAGTAGCCCACAGTGTCGTACTGGTGCCACTTAGCTGCGTTTTCTATCTCGAAGATGTCTTCTACATAGTCCACATCCCACTGACCCATGCTCTTGACAACGACATTATAAGTGACAGTCTTAGTAACGGTTCCCTTTGTTGCAGTAACGGTCAAGGTGGTTTCACCGACACCGACTACCTTCAGAACGCCGTTTTCATTGACGGTTGCAACAGTCTCGTCTGCTACGGACCAGGTAATCTCATCAAAGGATACTTGACGGCCGGACTCTGTTACACCGTAAACAACCAGTTCCTGGTCTTTGGAGTTTTCGAAGAGGGGAATAACATCTTCAACATTCACCATCTTGAGTTCAGTAACATCGTCACCGACATTTACGGAAATTTCCACGACATCCCAGATATCGTTGGATACAACATGGACCCGCACCGTGGTGATACCATCGGCTACAGCGGTGATGACACCGTTTTCGTCGACGGTGGCCACAGACTCATCCAGGCTTTCGTATGCGATGATGGCCTTGCTGGAATCTACCGGTCTATCCTTACCGTCGGTGCCGCTAACCTGAAGCGCAAAGGTCATGCCAAGGCTCAGGTCTACGCCGTCATCGGGAGTATTGGTGACAATTAGCTCCATCTGGTTATTGCGCAGGCCGGCATATGCTGCTTCCAGGCCGGAAGCGTCAATAATTGCCTGTGCCTCGGCGGGCCAGTTGCTGGGATCGGCTACATGGGTATTGTTCTCAAAAATCGTATTGGTGGATTCTTCGCTGAAATACTCTCTGGGATTACCGGCGTAGAAGTTACCGATGGCCTGGTTGTCATGCTTGACATCACTGGACAAGCCGCTGGCCCAGAGGATGGAGTCACCGGAAATCGGGCCCTTCGTGACATTCGAAACATCGATTACATTGTCCAGCCATGCCCACCAGTCCGTGCCGGTATCGGCATACAAAGCAGTGTGCTTCTCGCCCTGGTTTTTGAGGTAGTTTTTGGAGGCAATATTTCTGCCGCTGGTATTACCGTTGAGGTAAATGCCGCCGCCGTCATACAGGCCGTCGTGCATGTAATCGTGGATGAAGTTACCGGAAACATTCAAACCTCTTGTGTATATCTCGCGTTTTGTATTCCAGCCATAGCCAATATGGAATCCGGAATAGGGGATATTGAAGATTTCGTTATTGCACAGATCCAGATTTACCGCAAAGCCTACGGAAATAGCCGCGGCACTGTAATCTACGCTGACATCGTGAATGTAGTTATTCAGGACATCTACATTCTTCATCATCATCTTGGGATCTGTGGGATTATGGTTCTCCACAATAGCATAGTCGGGCTCGCCGATATCAATCGCGCTGCCGCCGACATCATAGAAATGACCACCCTGCACCAGGCTGTTCTGTACGCCATCGTACATGTTAATGCCGTTGATACCCAGACGGGTAAAGGTGCAGTCCAGGAACTGAATGCCGTTTGCCATTCTTACGGTAACAGCGGCATCCGCGAGGAAATCATGCTTCATCTCGCTGGTCTCGTCACGCAGATAGTTGTTCTGATTCGTTCCGTGACCCATAGTGTTCGGTCTGAGCCAGGTGGTATCGGCGAAGGTGATGCCTTCAAAGCGGATATTCTGGACCTGCTGATGGGTGTCGGTACCGGTAATGGTGACCAGGCCGACACTGCCGGCATTCTCCTGATCCCAGTTGTCCAGAATGGGAAGGGTCACTTCTACACTGTTAATATCCTCCCAGGCTCTGGGCATGTAATACAGCTTCTGGTTCTTTTCATCGAGGAACCATTCGCCGCCCTCATCCAGAAGCTCCAGGGCATTTTCATAATAAACGACTTCATTCGGACGCATGGTATTATAGTCTGTACCATTTGTGGCTACAGCCATGCTCCGCGGTTCCATGATAATATGGATCCGGCCGTCTACTTCGCTGATAGACTCCGCCCGGCATCTGACAATCGTCCAGTTATTATAGGTGACAAATTCCACACCCTTAGGACTCTTGATGTCAAGCAGCTCTTCGTTGTCGCAGATTAAGCCGATCTTATTTCCCTCTGCATCCAGCAGCCATTCTCCGTTCTCCAACACGGTTTTGAAAACGACTTCGCTTCTGGCGCGGATGGCGCGGACATTATCCACGAACATCTGTCTGGTAACCACAGGCGCGGACAAGCCCAGATCTTTCAGGTCGTATACATATACGCCTTCGATATCAGACTCCTCAAAACCGCCCTTGAAGGAGACACCGCCGCCGATGGTGGGATTTGCACCTTCAGCCGCCTTGAAGACGACGCTGTAGAGGTTGCTGCCGCCGTGGGCATCGGTCAGTGCCAGAGCCTGAGTGCGGTAGTAGTAGCCATCTGCCAGAATGACCTCGATATTACCGGTCATTTGGGTCTTGTCAATGGCTGCGATCTGCTTGGCAGCTTCGTCCAGGGTGGTGGGAGAAGCAGCGTTCTCACCGGTTCCGGTTCCGTTGGGGGAGACATAGATGGTCTTCATTACGCTGGGGTTGGAAACCGTTACGGTAATTTCCTTGGTGATGCCCGGGTTCACCGCAGAATAAACGGTGATCTTGGCGGTACCGGCGCCTACGGCCACGATCTCGCCAAACTCATCCACGGTTGCCACTTCCGGGGCGGAAGATTTATACTGCAGAGTGTCATCTACAATGAAATTACCCTCAAATGCAATGCTTGCATTCAGATCTTCATGGCCGCCTACGGGCAGGGCCAGAGCATCGGGGGTAGTAACACTGATGGTTCCCTGAATCAACGCACCAACGGTTACGGTGATGCGGACGGGCTGCAGATGCTTGTGCTCCGGTGTTGCAGTGATAACAGCGGTGCCTTCCTTGGCGCCGTACAGCAAACCAAAGTCGAGGTTATCCACAGTTGCCACGGATTCATTACTGGAACTATATTTAATTCTTGTGTAGGAATCGGCGGGGTTGAACACAGGCTTCAGGTACAGAGCGGCACCTGCGGGGATGTTCAGAGTGGTGCTCTCAAAGGTCACACTCTCGCAGCGCTGTCCCACAGTCACAACCATATCATCCAAATAGGCAGTACCTAAGGCAGTATTTCTACAGCCAAACAAAACGCCGGATATCTGCGTCAGTTCATCGCTGAAGGTGAACTTAGACGAGTCTGTCAGTTCCACCTTCGTGCCATTCAGATACAGCTCGCAGGTCTTGTTGGCGATGTCTACGACATGCTTCACAGTATGCCATACACCATCCGCCAGTGTTACCGTATCCACAGTCGTCCAGGCAGCAGAGCCTGAAGTCGCATTTGAATAGGCCACTGTGCCGCCATTGGTTCTGAGCAGCAGCGGATAAGTGAGTGTGTCATCCGCTGTAGCATACATAAACGAAGGCAGGAAGACATCTCCGGTAGTACCGGTAGCTACTTTATAGCGGTACTCCAGAGTAACGATATAGCTGGTGGGTTCCATAACATACTTCATGCCATACCAGCTGTTCCGTTTTTTCACCTGGCTCAGGCATAATACATTATTACTCGGATCATCCGAATCGACTGCGGCAGCAAGGCTGGTTTTCCTTAGATCGCCAGCGTTCTCCGTTCTTGCAAGAACCCAGTATTCAAGGAGATTCTCTTCGTCGGGGACTCCCGTAGTCACAACCATATCATCCATATAGACAATTGCATTTTTCGTGGCAGACTTCGTGCCAAACATAACACCGGATATCTCCGTATACTGATCGCCGAAGGTGATTTTATCCGATTCTGTCAGTTCATATCTCTTTTCATCCAGATACAGCTCACAGGTCTTGTTGGCGATGTCCACGACATGCTTCACAGTATGCCATTTACCATCCTCCAGTTCGGCCACCTTAGCCCATTTGGCGGAGGCAGAAGTTTTATTTGAATACGAAACTACGCCACCTTTGGTTCTGAGCAGCGCCGGATAAACGCGTGAACCATCCGTTGTAGTATACATAAACGAAGGCAGGAGGACTTCTCCTGAGGTAGCGGGATCTACTTTATAGCGGTACTCCAGAGTAACAACCTGGCTGGTGGGGTCCATAATGTACTTTAAGCCAAACCAGCTATCCAGAGTGGTTGGCTGGGTAAACATTAACACCTCATTACCCGGTTCATTCGGATCGTCTACGACCACAAGATCGTGTTCTTTCCCTGCATCGCTATCGTTAACTTTTTCAACGACCCAGCCTTCAGGGAGCACGGGTACATCTTCCGTGTCTTCATCAGCAGCATAGGCAGGAACTGCCATTCCGCCCAGTGCCAGTCCAAACAACAAACAAATTGCTGTAAACAGAGCGAATACTCTTCTCGTCATTGGTTGATCTCCTTTCTTACACTTCCATGAAAGTTAAAAACATTGGGTGACGCCAAAATGACCTGGTTCCATCGCTACCTCCTTTCTTACAAACGATTCTCTAAGCTCTCTCCTGTTTTGCTTTTCCCTTTTCCTGTGCGGGTGGGGTATAGTATGTATCTGAGCCATCGAAAACCCTTTTCATGGTATTTCATACCGGCGGTAAACGGCTTCCAACCATTATTGGGGTAATTTATTTCCAATATTGGAGGCCAACAGCGGTTTTTTATGCAATTTATTGCATAAAATTTCTTGCCATTCCCATCACATAGTCCGATTACGCAATGGAAGTTTTGCCACACAAGCATGCACGAATTCATTGTACATACGAATTGTGTAAAATGCAAGCAAAAATTTAAAAATTTTCACGATAAAAATGGTGAATAGCACCAAAAGGGCACCCTTATAAAAAATTACCTTTGCGTGCTTGCTATTATAATGGTTCCTGTTTGCAAACATCCAATATGCACTGCACAGTTGCAAAATTGCGCGCTTGGTTTTTTCTTTTATCCTGGTTCTATAATAAATGTGGGGCAGGCGCTCTTGCGCGCCCGCCCCGTTGTATTATTTATTGGGATTGTTCGGGATTCTGGGAGTTTCGACTCTATCCAGGCCGCTTGTGGTAATCACATCTTCCATGATGAATGTTTCAATGGTGATTTCCGGTTCTGTATAGACTTTTTTCATATTTTCTCCTCCTGTTCTTAATTTAAAATGGCAGCTGCATTATCGTGCCGCAGGTCATATATTTTCGTGCGGGAAAGGCAGTCCGTTTTATTTTATCTTATTAAATATCTTAATTTCATGCCATATGTATTTTCCGCGCAAAAACACGGCTTGCATCAGCCGCAGAAGCCAGCAAAAGGGTATGCACCACGGGTGCTTTCGGCAGAATGGGTAGCGCTGCATGATACGCGCCTTATCCGGAAAGACACGGCTCCATATATAACGCAGCTTCGCTTTTCCCATAGTAAGGTGGTTTTCTTCTTGGAGATTATGAAGCGCCCTCTGTACCCCTCCTGAAACGGTTCCGTAAGCGCCGGAACGGAAGATCGTACAGAGCATATCATCTGCGTCTGTCATGCAGACAGGCGCATTTTTGTCAAATACTTTTTGCGCCAACGCTCTGGCCTCGGCTTCGAAGGTTTGTACACGCAAGACAGCAAGTTCCCTGTTCACATATTCCCAATCCAGAGAGTCCTGTTTTTCTTTTAGGAATACATAAAGATCTACAAGAAAGCGGATACCAATGCCGGCACTGTGTTGATAGTGCTTATGCCCATGCAGCAGCAAATGTATATAAAAGTCTTCGTCGGAGAAGTGATATCCAAATCCATTCCCCGGATCTTTTTTTAGTTTTTCTTTGGGTGATTCCACAAAAACACTCCACTGGGAATAGCGGTCATCGGAAAACAGCGATGTATGAAATTCAAAGTTAAAAACAGGGAATTTATGATAGACATCATGATTGCCCTGCTGAAAACTGATGGTCCGATACCCCCGGCTTTCCATATAGGCCTTCAGCTGACGCTGATAGGCTTTATCAAACAGGATATCATTATCCACCATTTGCCGCATCCCCAGCTTGGGATACAGCTCTTTTAGAAGAATGCCTTTGAGCGGCACATACCAGATTCCCTGCTCTTCAAAGTAGCAAAGGAGCTTTTCACGCTCAGCATCCAGCAAAACAGTGCTTAGGATCGCTTTATCTCTTGCTTTTTCCCATTTTTGAATGCAGGCAGCATCCGCGTATGCTTCTGTTAACAGTCCGCCGGATTCCAAGGCCATGGCAACCATTGCCGCTAAC
>JAZNFH010000054.1:0-5870 GCA_045589055.1 Faecousia sp.
CACGGCTTTATTATCTCGGCACTGGTAGTGATCGTCGCTTTGCTGGTGGAGATGTCCATGGGGATCGTATAAATACTTGACTGAAATAACACCGCCCCGGAGCATTACGCTTCAGGGCGGTTCTATATATTCTGCCAATGGCAGGTATTTGCTCAAAGCAGGTATGGCATCAGCCGGGACAGGATGTTCTTTGCATGGTCAGCAATATCTTCAAACCCGGTCATATACCAGTCTGCCATACAGCCTTTGGATATGGTGCTGATGTCATAGTAAATATTGTCCGGTTTTCGTCCGGGACTGAGCGAAAAGCCCTCTGCCACAGCCTTTTCGATCAGTTCGGTATTTTTTGCCTTCAGCATATCCCGCATCTGCCAGCTTCCGGAGGTGGATTCTGTTTTCCGGTTCAGGAACATATACACACTGGCAGGGCCGAATCGACTGTTGATCTTCAAGACCTCGGTGTGCAGCATCACAAGCTGCTCCGGCAGCGGCAGGCCCTCCAGCTTTTCAATCTTCCTCCGTGTCTTCATCAGGTCTATATACATACATCAAAACCTCCTTCATTTCCGTAACATCCGGATACATTCGTGCTACCTCCAAGTCCTCCCGGTATACACACAAGACGTATTCCAGCTCACTAAAATGATCCGCCCATTCACCCATCAAAAGATGCTGCAGATTTTTTGCTGCAGAGAAGAAATACACCAGCAGGAGGATGTCAAAGGCCGGGTTTAGAAAGTACCGCTTGGGCCAATCTACCCAGTTTCCTTCCTTGGGATTATAGGCGCGCTCACCATCATCTATGGTGGTTTCAATGGTTTCTTCTTCGTCATAGATTCGCTTCAAGCTTGTGGCGAGCAGCGCAGGTATCGTTAAATACACGTGCTCGTATTGGGCTTGTAGCTTGATGGGTGAGCGGGAATATCGGACAGGCTTATTTGTTTCGGAATACTGTTCCTTCAGCAGAGATTTTCGGCTCCACATGGTCGGCGGATGATCTGCTTGGCGATTTCATCGCGCCTACAGTCTTCGCAGATCAGGATCATTCCATGGGCTTTGGTCTTAAAGGACCCATAGCGGTAATAAAACAGAGAGCTTTCTGCCCGTACCTGCCACTCCATAGTTCCATCTCCAATGTCATAAACAGCGTACCGCTTGCCATAGGCCATCAGCATACCTGCAAACCGGGTCGTGGACAGGATCCCCAAAGCAATCTTCCTCCAGCAGGCAGAGGGGATGAAGTAGGGTTCCTCGATGTCCTGCTGCTCGGCAAAGGTGGGAACACCGCACTTTCCAAGCCACATAGCTACCCTAGATACCTGCAATACCCGCTGCTGTGTCGTTACTCCCGTAGCTGTGGAGATCAGTGGCACTTCCTCGGGAAACAGTTCTCTCCCTTTCTTGAGGACAGATACGACCCCTTTCTTGCTTTTGGACAGGTACTTATTCTTTGTCAAGGGTCGAAAGGCATAAGACAAGGCGGTACGATTTTTGCTGCCATCCGTGTCCAGCATCTCCAGACAGTCCTCATAGGTCATCAAATTGAACCGGATCAGATGCCGGATCAGATTCAGTTGGTTTTCGTGTAGCTTCATGTGTACCTCCTTAGCTTGTGTCAAGATCAAAAAAGGATCTACCTTCGTATGAACGCACTATCCTTAATGCATAGGTTGATAAATCTACAGGTTTCCCTATATACATACCCCAGCAGGCATAAATACAATTCCTACTATTCTTACAGTTCCTACAAGAGAAAATTACACGCGCATTATATAGGGCAGAAAGTGCAACGCCAGCACCAGACTCATCCTGAATGGGCGCAGTTTCCCCATACTGGTTTTGTTCACGCTCCTCCAACGCTGCGATCACACGGCAGCTCTTCCACGCGGTATAACGGTTGCCTTTTTCATTGACCTTACCCTCGGTATGCGTATTTTGGGAGCGAATACGTATTTCGCGGAAAATACGCATAACGGTTTCTTTCTCGGGCAATTCAATTTCGTCGCATTCAGGATAGAACGGGCTGTAGATCACGCAGCCGTAGGAACCGGGCAAACGGTAGATAGGAAAATAGGGCGCAAACTTTTGAAAGAATCTCCACACTTTGGTTTTCTCCCAGCCCCAGCGTTTCCCTAACTTTTCCAGGGTCAGCATGGAGCCGTATTTCCCGTACTGGATTACAG
Organism: Faecousia sp.; assembly: GCA_045589055.1. Taxonomy (GTDB): domain Bacteria; phylum Bacillota; class Clostridia; order Oscillospirales; family Oscillospiraceae; genus Faecousia. The sequence goes on from JAZNFH010000054.1 coordinate 2,184, forward strand.
GAGAAAGAAAGGAGAAAGCATTGCCTTTATCCCGGAAGACAGTATGGCACCACAGATCCAACCAGGCATCCGCCTCTTCGAACTTGTGCCCTTGAGCGACAAGGCGCTCGGTAATATTTCTGAGTATGCAAAGAAACCCGTAGCCGGGTGTTGTATATACAGTGCCATCCATACACTCCTCACCGGAGCATTCCACTACCCAATCAGTAATACGATAGGTCAGCTGCTTGGTATCCTCCAGTGTGTAGGAAATATATCCCATATCCTTTAGCGCATCTAGCACCTGCAAAGCCTTCTCCCGGCTTCTGACACCCAGGATCCTTTTAAGACCCACGATGCCGCCGGACCACATTCCGGGATCTACGGGATTCTGGTGACCGCAATAGGTAGCGATACCCTTGCGAAAAGCTGCGTGCTCAGCAAGATGTAGCCAAAAGCCTAGATTGCCCTTCAACTTTGGGATCTCTTCCCGGGGTAGCTTGACCCAGTTGTATTTCAATAAGCACTTCATATTTGCTTCCTCCTTTCTCGCAATATATAAAAATCAGGTGATACGACCGGGCATAGCCTGACCATATCACCTGATGTGTATTCTCTCTATCTCCACAGGAAAGTCCTCACCCCGGTTATCGGTGATTCTTTGGTTCTGCCGAGCCTGCCTTGCCCGAACGGCATATTTCTGTTTTCATTGTGTTGCCTCCAGCTTCTTAAGTAGTGCGGGAATATTGATGTAATATACCCCGTCGCTTTTGATGTGGGGGACAGAGCCATCCTTGCAGCCATTACGAAGGAAGTACCTCGAAAGGCCGGTGGTCGCGCACGCATCCTGGATCTTCTGGAAGGGAACGCCAGTGGGTGTTTTATTTTGCATCGTTAAGCCTCCTTTGCAATTTCGTTTCTTGTTCTTGGCATACCATCAGAATGTTGCTTTCTCGTATACTGATTCTGTATTTGCTCAGTTTGCGGAAAGCACATTCATTTGATTGTGTTTTAATTTAACACACTCGTTTGAATGTGTCATTACTAAAAATCACATATTTTTGATTACTTTTTCAGAAAAGATATGCTATATTGAATGCGAGGTGATCATATGACGATTGGTGAACGCATAAAGGAAGCCCGAAAATATCGAAAAATGACCCAAAAACAACTTGCTGAAGCTGCAGGGGTAGCAACAGGCACCATCCAACAATATGAGCTTGGCAAGAGAGAGCCGAAATATGAGATTCTTGCTAGGGTTTGCCAGGCATTAAATATCTCTATCCTTGCCTTTCTTCTTCCCGGCTCTACCCCCATCAAGTATCTAACCCCGGAAGCGGCTTACGACGAAACAAACCGAAGCAACCACTTTGATGCCTATATTCATTCATTGGGTTACGAGCTGATTACAGATGGTGGTGACGGCAGCTTAGGGGAAGTATTCTCAATGGATTCTTCCGATGAAACACATAGTCACACCTTGATAATCGATTACAACCGCAAAAGGCTATATCTTCTTGATAGCGAGGAGTACCATGATACGATAGAGCAAACTATTGAAGCATACGCAAAATTTCAGTTTAAGGAAATGATGGCAAAAGCGACTGAAGTTTTCGATGACGGAAGCGGCGGATGGTTTGAAACCGACCCCAGAGATGAACAGATCCAAAAATACCTTTTTGACAATGGATTAAAAGAAGACGAATAAAATTGTTTTTATGAAAGGGAATTACTTATAAAAAATGCTCCAGCGCTAACAACACTAGAGCATAGCATGGTGCTGACTATGACACTGAATGAGATTACGAACCAGCTTTTGAATATAGCCAATGAAATAGAGAACAACACAATGTTCGATAACCGTTTGGGAGCACAGAAAAAGCGTGCTGCGATAAATCTCCTTACACCCATTTGTCAAACTTTAGCCTCCCATGTAATGAAGAATTGCACACCAAGCAAGAGTCAAGTAAAGCTTATATTGAGAACTTTAGATGAAATATCTAAAGACTATCAGATAAATGAGCTTAAAGAGCCAACCAAAAATCTAAAGGCCTATCTCAAGAGTTTAGGCTAAGCGCCAAAAATGGATACGCCAATATCCAGGATAAAAAGAAAGCCGCCTGAGTGCGCCAACACCCAGACGGCAAATACACAAACACCCACAACGTTCAAATTATAAGGCATCAGTGCGCCCATATTATACCCTTTTTCAGGCGCACTGTCAAGAAAGGAGTATACTTATGGCATCCACAAGAAAACTGAATACGAAGGACGGCACTCCCTTTTACGAGATCTCCGTCTCCCGGGGCAGGGGCATACCCCGCCTTACCACACGATGGTATCCACCTGCAGGTTGGAGTCAAAAAGCTATTGACCGTGAGCTGGTCAAGGTGGCCGTGGAGTTTGAGCAGAAGGTCAAAGCCGGCGAAGTACTTACCCGGCAGGAAGAGCGCATAGAGAGTTACCGGAAAGAGTTGGAAGCCGCGCAGATAAAAACCCTAAAGCAGTATGGCGAAACGGTGTATATGCCTTCTCTGGCGATCCACTGTTCTGAGAACACACGGACGAGCTATCAAGGCAATCTGAACAAGTGGATATATCCGGTATTAGGGGATTTCAAGCTTCCGGAGGTCACTGCCGCGCAAATTACTGCTCTGCTGCTGTCCATACAGGCACAAAACAAAAGCCACAGCACGGTGATCAAAGTGTATACGGTTCTGCAAGGGCTGTTCAAAATGGCATATCTGGCAGATCTGATTGACCGCAACCCCATGGACAAGGTGCAGCGTCCCAGACCCCGAAAGGACGAAGTGAAATCGCAAGAGGCGGAGGCTTATACTGTTGAGGAGATCCGGCACATCTGGAATTGCCTATCCCAGGAGCCGCTGAAATGGCGGGCAATGATCCGCCTGCTGATTGACACAGGCATCCGCCGGGGAGAGTGTTGCGGACTGCAGTGGAAGGATGTGGACTTTACAAAGAATACCATCACCATCTGCGGCAACCTCTGTTATACCCCGGATAAGGGCATCTATCTGGATACGCCGAAAAACGGACGGAACCGCACCATTGATGTCGATCCGCAAATCATTGCGCTGTTGCGTGAGCTTCGGCTTGAGCAGAGCAAGAAAGCCATCAGCCAATATGTATTCACCCAAGAAGGCAGTCCCGAGCCGATACATCCCCAAAGCCCGGCGCGTTACCTGCAGAACTTTGCAAGGAAGTATGGTGTCCAGGGTCTGCACCCTCACAAGCTCCGGCACAGCTTTGCCAGTATCGCCATCACCAACGGCGCAGACATTGCCAGTGTTTCGGAAAAACTGGGACACACCGATAAGGCTGTTACACTCCGGATGTATACCCACGCCGATCAGGAGAGCATAAAACGAGCAAGTCAGATCTTTAGAGACGCAATTAAGCAGGCGTAGAAACCGACACAAAACCGTAACGGACCCCGAAAAACCGACACAAAACACCCACCGCAAGCTACAGCAAGCAGCAACAAGCAAATCCGAAAAGTCCTTGATACACAAGGGTTTTATCCAATAATTTACGATAAGCAGCGCAAAGCAAAAATCGCTCCAAAATAGTTGGTAAGGATGAGGTCGCCAGTTCAAATCTGGCTAGCAGCTCCAAAAAAGAACCAACACCATTCGGTGTTGGTTCTTTTTTACGATGCAGCCAGATTTGCAAGGTCAAATGCGGCGC
>JAZNFH010000055.1:0-8123 GCA_045589055.1 Faecousia sp.
CGTTTTCGATTACTTAATGGTATTGCTGTTATTAAGGACCAAGGTGCTGTACAGGAACAGCACATCCTGTCCGTTAAATTCTATGAATCTATCCAACAGCTGGCTGCTGAGATACCGGATATCCACCAAGGTCACCTTGGCATAATCTCTTACCAGCAAGGGAGCAATGCTGCTTCCAAAGGAATCCCGGAAGATGATCAGCTCCCGGTCCGTGGACGCATTGGGATTTTCGATGGTCAGCAGGGACTTGGCGCCGCTGAGGAAAACATCATACAGATCCTTACTATTAAGCATCGCCATGTTGTACACATCCAGATAGGTGTCCGTTTCATGGTCATAGACCTTGCAGTCCGCCAGCAGATCGTTTTCCATGATATACAGGGTCTCCGGCTGCATGGGCAGCGCCGCTTGACCGTAATAGACGCCATAGAAGGGCCGCTCCAGCGCTGTCTGGGTAAAACTGCCCGCTTCAAAGGGACGGACACCCATGGCGTCGCACAGCTTTTTAGCCGCAGCCAGCAAATGCTCCTGCCGCCAATGGGTATCTGTGCGGTAGTAGCTTTCAGCCGTCAGGGTATCGGTCAGATCCACATAAGTGGCCCAAGGCATTCTCTTGTCAAATGCCTCAAACATGGCGGCATAGTCCATGGTCAGATAGCCGTTTTCCTCTGCCAGATAGTATCCCTTGTCCGGAACCACTGTCATAAAGACCGTGCTACCCGTTTCTTTCAAATACTTGTCATAGACGAACTGGAATTTATTGAGCGCATAGTCTACAGAGTTCTCATTCAGCGGATATTCCAGCTTGGCTGCATAGCCGCCGGCCACATAGATATCGTTATTATCCGCTTGATTCAACACATAGTAATGAAACAGGGATTTGATCTGCCGGAAGGTATCCCGCAAAGGGAACTGATCCAGTGTGAACCCTTCAAAATCTGTCATAAACTTACCGTTTAAGAGGGTCTCCACGGAGATCTCCGGCATCTGGTCCAGAGGACGGCGCTCCGATTCGGAAATATCCTTGGTAGGGCCGAACCATGCAAAACCCGTCAATACGACCCATAGCACCACCAAAGCTCCTGCGCCGATGGCGCGAATTTTCTTGTTATTCATTCGTGCCACCTCCTTAGAACCGGAAATACAGGAAGGGACTGAAGGACCCATCCACCAGATAGCCGCTGCACACCAGCAGCAGCAAAATCAATACAACAGGCTCCAGAACCGCCACAAGCTTGTGCCTGTACAGCCGGTTGGCAGCATCCCGCACCAGCGGTGTCGCACCGATGAAGCCAACCGCAAACAGCAGTGCATAGCTTCTCAGATAGTACAAAGTTTCCGCACTGACCAGCGGTACACCGCCAAAGCCGAACATTCCGGCAATGTCGCTGCCCGCCTGGGCCATATTCTCGGCATTGAACAGCACAAAGCCCAGAACCACCACCAGCAGGGTATAGCCCCGGCGGAGAACCGTAGGAAGCTTCTGCAAAGCAGGAATCCATTTTTCCGCCATGAGGCACACTGCGTATAAAAGACCCCACAGCACAAAATTCCATGCCGCGCCGTGCCACATACCGGTAAGCATCCAGACCACCAGTGTGTTAAACACCCAGCGGCCCTTGCTGACCCGGTTGCCGCCCAGGGGAATGTAGATATAGTCCCGGAACCAGCTGCCAAGACTCATGTGCCAGCGGCGCCAGAACTCCGCCACACTCTTGGAAAGGTAAGGATAATTGAAATTCTCGATAAAGTGGAAGCCGAAGACCCGGCCCAAGCCGATAGCCATATCGGAATAGCCGGAGAAATCAAAGTAAATATTGAGTGTAAATGCGATAGCATACATCCAGTAAAACAGTACACTCTTTTCCCCAGACTCCCGGAACAGTTTCATCAGCAGCGCAAAATTATCCGCGATGATGACCTTCTTGGCAAGGCCCACCAGAAAGCGCCGCAGTCCTACCGCCACATCATCCCAGCTGTGAGTCCGCTCGTTCAGTTCCCGTGCTACATCGATATAACGCACGATAGGGCCGGCGATCAGCTGCGGAAACAGCGCCACATAGGCGCCAAAGCTGATGGGATTTTTCTGGGAAGGCACATTACCCCGGTACACATCAACGGTATAGCTGAGGCACTGGAAGGTATAAAAACTGATGCCCACCGGCAGTGCCAGCTTCAGCAGCGGCACACTGAGACCGGTAACACTGTTAAAAGAATCAATAAAGAAGTCCGCATACTTAAAGATGCCCAGCAGCGCCACACTGATTACAATGGACACCACCAGCCAGAGCTTCTTCCATTTTTGCGCCTTGCAGTAGCCGATGGCCAAGCCGCAGCCATAAAACAGAGCAATGGTGAAAATCATCAAAAACAGCAGCTTTGGTTCTCCCCAGCCGTAGAACACCAGACTGGACAGGAGCAAAACTGTATTTTTCAGCACCCTCGGTACCAGAAAATAGAGGATCAGTACCGCGGGCAAAAAATAGTATAAAAAGGGAATACTGGAAAACAGCATAACAATTCCTCTTCCGAAAAAAGGCAGCGGAAAACCGCTGCCTTTTTTATTGTTTCATCAATCAAGCGGTAATGGCCTCATTCACCAGAATGTTGGTGGTGGGGTAAGCAGCGGTCAGCTTAGTCTGGAAGGGATTCACAGCATCGCCGTGGCCGAACATAACCACAACATAGCCGCCCACTTCCGCGATGACCAGCTTCTCGGGGAAGCCGCACATCCACTGGTTGCCCTGAATAGCAGTCTGCATAGCGGTAGCGAAAGCGGTTGCATCCGCAACAGCGTAAGCAGCGCAGGTAAAGGTGTTGGCATTCATACCATGGGTCAAAGCAGCAGCGTCGGTGATGTTAGCTACCTGCTCAGCGGGAACGACCAGGTTGCTGGACATAAAATCGGTATTGGTGACCTTGCCGGGAGCGCCGTCGACCATGTTATCAAAGTCGCCGCCCATGACAAAGAACTTCTCGTCTTCGCCAAACTGAGCCCAGACAGTCTGCAGGATTTCCAACGCGGAAGCAGCCACAGGAGTGGGTTCGGTGGGAGCAGTTGTGGTTTCCACAGGCTTGGTGCCTTCGGTGGTCTCGGGTGTGTTGGCGTTGTTGCAGCCGGCAAAGGCAGCCAGCATGGTCAGGGCCAGCAGCAGTGCAATAATTTTCTTCATGTTTGTTTCCTCCAAAATTATGAATGTTTTTTCTTTTTTTGATGAATAGTATATCCCAGACAAAGCAGACCGATTCCCAGGATCACACCGGCAGAATCGATCCCAACATCCTTGATACTGGGACCGCGGTCCGGAACGAAGCGCTGCAGCGTCTCATCCACAAAGGCCGCCAGACACCCGCAAGCCAAGCTTGGCAGAACGAATGCCCATTTTTTCTCTTTCAGCATGGCAAACAGCCAACTCAGCACCATTCCCAAAGCGCAAAACTCCGAAAAGTGTGCTATTTTTCGCAGGAGTCCGTGTCCTTCCTGCATTTCGCCACTGCCGGGGAATATGGCTTGGACCAGCATATGTACCCATCCGCTGATTGCACCGGAAACTTCCCCCGGGAGCAGGGAATTGCCCCAGATGAATGCCAGATTCACCATCAGCAGGCAGATGCACAGTCTCATCCTGCCACGGGTGCGCCGGATCATCCGATTACCCCCAGATGTTCCAGCAGGATCTTCAGACCCAACAGAACCAGAATGGCTCCGCCGCAGAACTGCGCCTTCTTTTCGTAGCGGCTGCCGAACACATTGCCCACCTTTACACCCACTGCAGACAGGATAAAGGTGATTACACCGATGAGCAGCACAGCCAGCAGGATATTGACATCACCGGCCATGGCCAGAGAAATGCCAACTGCCAACGCATCGATGCTGGTTGCAATAGCCATCACGAGCATGGTCTTGGGCGAAAGATCCGCTTCATTGGCATCGCAGCTGTCTTCCTTCTTTTCGAAGGCTTCCTTCAGCATATTGATTCCGATGAATGCCAGCAGGCCAAAGGCGACCCAGTGGTCAAAGGCTTCGATGGCTTCCGCAAAAAGCGTTCCCAGAAAGAAACCGATCAGCGGCATCAATGCCTGAAAACCGCCGAACCACGCACCGCAAATAGCTTGTGCCCGCAGATCTGCTTTCCGCATACAAAGACCCTTGCAGATGGAAACTGCAAAGGCATCCATGCTGAGGCCAACGGCCAACAGCAGCAGTTCTATGATTCCCAAAAAAATCGACCTCCGCACCGTAGCGGCGCGAAAGTCCTCTGCGAAGAGGCTGCGCCATGTTCAAGTCTCGTCATTTCAGGCTCGGCCAGGGGTCTCCCCCAGGATGTTGACCGGCCCCGCAAAACATGCGGCGACTACTCCCTCTTCGCGGCGTATTATAGCAGTTTCGATAGGATATGTCAAGGGATTAAGTTGTGAATTTACTTTGAATGCAGGAAAATCCTCGACTTTTTCCCCCAATCTTTGCAAAAAATTAACCCCGGACAAGATTTTGTCCGGGGTTGGCATCTTACAGGTGTGCCTCGTTGATCAGAATATGCACATCATCCAGCTGCTTCTGAGAAACGGTGGTGGGTGCATCCATCATCAGATCCTGTGCGTTCTTGTTCATGGGGAAGGTAATAACCTCGCGGATAGACTCCTCGCCGCACAGCAGCATCACAATGCGGTCAATACCGGGAGCTGCACCTGCATGGGGGGGTGCACCGTAGGTAAAGGCATTGTACATGGCCGGGAACTTGGCCTTTACATCCGCCTCGCCCAGGCCAACCATCTGGAAGGCCTTGATCATGATCTCGGGGTCGTGGTTACGGACAGCACCGGAAGCGCTTTCATAGCCGTTGACCACCAAATCGTACTGGTTGGCATTGATAGCCAGCAGCTTTTCGGTATCGCCCTCGGCAGCTTCCAAAGCAGCCTTGCCACCCTGGGGCATGGAGAAGGGGTTGTGGCAGAATTCCAGCTCGCCGGACTCCTCGCCCATTTCATACATGGGGAAGTCCACGATCCAGCACATAGCATACTGGTTCTCATCAAAGTGACCGGGTACCCGCTTGCCCAGCATGGTACGGATCACGCCTGCGGTCTTCTGGGCGGCGGTCTTCTTGCCCGCGGCCATGCATACGAAGCTGCCGGGCTTCAGATTCAGCTTTTCGGTCAGAACCGCAGTGTAGTCAACCAGGAACTTGGAAACACCGCCGGTCAGCTGGCCGTTCTCGTCCACCTTGACCCAGCAGGCCTTATTACCGGTCTGCACTTCCACATCGCTCAGCAGCTTGTCGATCCACTTACGGGCCTGTGTAAAGTCATCCACGACCACTGCCTTAACGGTAGCGCCCTCGAAGGGGCCGAAGCCACAGCCCTGAACCTCAGCGGTGATATCCTGGACTTCCAGATCGATACGCAGGTCGGGCTTGTCGGAGCCATAGCGCTCCATGGCATCATTAAAGGCGATGTGACGCCAGGGCCACGGGGAAACCCGCTCATACTTACCGAAGTTCTGGAACACAGGGCCAAGCACCTCTTCCAGGGTGGACAGCACATCCTCCTGGGTTGCGAAGGCCATTTCCATATCCAGCTGATAGAACTCACCGGGGGTACGGTCCGCACGGGCATCCTCGTCACGGAAGCAGGGGGCGATCTGGAAATACTTGTCAAAGCCGGAGGTCATCAGCAGCTGCTTGAACTGCTGGGGAGCCTGGGGCAGGGCGTAAAACTTGCCGGGGTGGTTACGGGCAGGTACCAGATAGTCCCGGGCACCCTCAGGAGAAGAGGCAGTCAAAATAGGTGTTGTGATCTCCAAAAAACCCTTCTCAGTCATGCGGCGGCGGATGTCCGCCACCACCTGGCAGCGCAGAATAATATTCTGCTTCACAGCAGGATTCCGCAGATCCAGATACCGGTACTTAAGTCTGGTATTCTCATCTGCATCCTTACTCTTATTGATCTCAAAGGGTAGCTGGTTGTGCCAGCACTTACCCAACACAGAGATTTCTTCCGGCACCACTTCGATCTCGCCGGTGGCCTGCTTGGGATTCTTGCTTTCCCGCTCCCGGACAGTACCGGTAACGGAAATGGTGGATTCCTTATTGATGCCCTTGATTACGCGCATCATATCTTCAGTTTCTACCACCACCTGCGTGGTTCCGTAGAAATCCCGGAGAACCAAGAAAGCGAAATTAGCGCCCACTTCACGGACATTTTCCAGCCAACCGACGATGGTAACATGCTTGCCGGCATCTGACAAGCGCAGCTGGCCACAATTATGGGTTCTGGATTGGAGCATAACGATATCCCCTTAAAATTATAGTTTAGCTGATACATTGTCGCATAAAAAATACCAAATGTCAATCATTTCCCGCAGATATATTCCCCTTTCCGCATTTTTCCGTTTCAGGCCCAGGGGCAGAAAGCGGCTGAAAAAGTTTGGTTTTCGCATTTTTCACAAATTTTCACAAATTATTGCTTTTTTTATTGTTATACTGTAAAAGTTGAAAAAACCCGATTTTTTTGGGTTGATTTTACAACACTTTTGCAATACAATAGGGTGGTGAGCGTCCGGGAATAATCCACGCTCAGGTTTTCGAGGTGAAACATTTTGCTGAATATCGTATTGCATGAGCCGGAGATTCCTCAGAATTGCGGCAACATTGCCCGCACCTGTGCCGCCACCGGCGCTGTGCTGCACTTGATCCGCCCTCTGGGTTTTGACATTTCCGAAAAGGCCGTCCGCCGGGCAGGTCTTGATTACTGGCATCTGGTAGATGTCCGGGTCTACGACAATCTGGAAGACTTCTTTTCCAAAAACGATGTCAAGGAATTCTGGTGTCTTTCCACCAAGGCCCCCCGGTGCTATACGGAAACAAGCTTCTCCGACGGCTGTTATCTGCTGTTCGGCAAGGAAACCAAGGGACTCCCGGAAGATTTTCTGGACGCAAACTTTGACCGCTGCGTGCGCATCCCCATGCGTCAGGAAGCACGAAGTCTTAATCTGAGCAATGCCGTAGCCATTACGGTCTACGAGGCACTGCGGCAGTTGGATTATCCCCAACTGTTGGATCACGGAAAAATGAAAAAATAAATTCCAATATGGAGGAATGAACATGAACTACAACAAGAAGTCTATTGAAGACATCGAAGTAGCCGGCAAGCGCGTTCTGTGCCGCTGCGACTTCAATGTCCCCACCAAGGAAGGCAAGATCACTTCCGACAAGCGTATCGTTGCCGCCATGCCCACCATCGAATATCTGGTGAACAAGGGTGCAAAGGTTATTCTGTGCTCCCACATGGGCAAGCCCAAGGGTGAGTGGAAGCCCGAGCTGAGCCTGAAGATCGTGGCTGCCCGCCTCAGTGAGCTGCTGGGCAAGGAAGTCATCATGGCTGCCGATGTTGTTGGTGAGGATGCCAAGGCGAAGGCCGCTGCTCTGAAAGACGGCGATGTCATGCTGCTGGAAAACACCCGTTACATCAAGGGCGAGACCAAGAACGACCCCGAGCTGAGCAAGGCTCTGGCTGACATGGCTGACATTTTTGTCAACGATGCTTTCGGTGCCGCTCACCGTGCTCACGCCTCCACCGCTGGTGTAGCTGACTACCTGCCTGCTGTTTCCGGCTATCTGGTGCAGAAGGAAGTTTCCATCATGGGCAAGGCTCTGGCTAACCCCGAGCGTCCTTTCGTTGCCATTCTGGGCGGCGCTAAGGTTTCCGACAAGCTGAACGTTATCAACAATCTGCTGGAGAAGGTGGACACCCTGATCATCGGCGGTGGCATGGCTTACACCTTCCTGGCCGCCAAGGGTTACGGCGTGGGCAAGTCTCTGGTTGACAACGAGAAGATCGACTACTGCAAGGAAATGATGGCCAAGGCTGAGGCTAAGGGCGTAAACCTGCTGCTGCCTGTGGACACCGCCGTTGCCGCTTCCTTCCCCTCCCCCATTGACGAAGTCGGAGGCCAAGCGGTCTTAGGAAGACAATGACTAGACCCAACTCCTTGGCTCACAGAACGACATGGCTACGATCCGACTTCTGCAAGGAAATGATGGCTAAGGCAAAGGCTAAGGGCGTAAACCTGCTGCTGCCTGTGGACACCGCCGTTGCCGCTTCCTTCCCCTCCCCCATTGACG
>JAZNFH010000056.1:0-16890 GCA_045589055.1 Faecousia sp.
GAGCCCACTCCCACCTTCTCCGCTTGCTTCGGCGCTGCTTTCCTGGAGCTGCACCCCACCAAGTACGGCGAAGAGCTGGTTAAGAAGATGGAAAAGTCCGGCGCAAAGGCTTACCTGGTCAACACCGGCTGGAACGGCACCGGCAAGCGTATCTCCATCAAGGATACCCGCGGCATCATCGACGCCATTCTGGATGGCTCCATCCTGAAGGCTGAGACCAAGAAGATCCCCTACTTCGACTTCGAAGTTCCCACCGCTCTGCCCGGCGTAGACACCAATATTCTGGATCCCAGAAATACCTATGCTGATCCTTCCGTTTGGGAAGAGAAGGCTAAGGATCTGTCTGCCCGCTTCATCAAGAACTTTGAGAAGTACACCGGCAATGACGAGGGCAAGGCTCTGGTCGCCGCTGGTCCCCAGCTGTAATAAGCTGGTCGCTTCCTCAAAGATGATTTTTGCCGGATGAGCGGTTCTTTCTGCCCAGCTCTCGCTTATAAAAACCTTGAAATACACAAAGTATTTCTGCGGTTTTTAACGCAGACCTGAACCGAAATTACTCGCTCCCCGCCTAAAAATCCTCTTTTCGAAAGCTCCTGTACATGCATAATGAAGAAGATCCGGCAGAGAAATCTGCCGGATCGTTTTTGTTATTAGCCAACTGCGTCAGTCAAAGAATGGATGTATTCTTCTAAAGTAAGTCCCAATTCGTGGAGTTCGGCGGCCAGTTCTTTGCCCACATAGCGGTAATGCCAAGGCTCGTAGATAATGCCGGTGACATCAATTTTATCCTTGGGATATCGGAGAATGAAACCGTACTCCCAACAATGCTCCATGAGCCACTTCTGGGCAGGCAGATCTGCCTGCTCCCATTCCAGTGCCCATAGGCGGGTGTCAACGATATCTACAGCCAAACCTAACTGATGTTCACTGGTACCGGGGATGGCAATGATGGTGGCGGCTTCTTTCTCTGCTGTTGCCCGGTCATGTCCTTGGTTTACATAATATTGAACCTTTCGGTTGTAGTTATCCACCTGCTGCTGATGGGTACGGTAGCTGGAGACAACATAGGCCTGGGGACAGACCTTATTGCAATCGTCGATCATAGCTGTAAGCGCGTCGTAGCAGCTTTTATCTACCAGACTGCCTTGTACGCCATGGGCGGAAGTCAAACTCACAAGCTCCGGTTCATAATCTGCAGGAACATAGTTCCAGGGATTGACTAAAATGACCCGCTTTCCCTGGGCGGTGAAGTGACAGGGAGTACCATCGATGATCACTTCGCCGGTTGCCATGGTTCCGTCCTCCCGGAAATAGTAGGTACTTCCTTCTAACTCCAGCCATCCCGTGACAGGGATGCCGTCATCGCTGTAATAGTACCGGTTTCCTTGATCCTCTACCCAGCCGGTAAGGGGCGGCGCGGTGGTGGTAGGAATGGTTGTGGGTTCGGAGGTCGTTTCCTGTGGGAAGGTTGTTGGAACAGTGGGTTCTATCGGACTGCATCCGGACAGTATGACACAAAAGGCCAATACCAGTATCCACACGGGATGTTTCATAAGGGTCTTCCTTTCAGCTTAGGTTCGATAAATACTCTTCCAGCGTAAGGCCGGAATCGTGAAGTTCTTTCGCGACTTCTTTTCCTACATAACGGTAGTGCCAAGGCTCGTAGATAATACCGGTCTTATCGATCTTTCCTTTGGGATAGCGGAGAACAAAGCCATATTCCCAGGCATGCTCCATGAGCCATTTTTGAGCGGGGAGTGTTTCCTGCTCTTCTTCCAACGCCCACAAGCGGGTGTCAATGATATCCACAGCCAGTCCCAGCTGATGCTCGCTGGTGCCGGGTTTTGCAATGATGGTAGCAGCTTCTTTTTCTGCATCTTCCTGAGAGTACCCTTTGTCCAGATACGATTGGACCTTCCGGTTGTAGGAATTTGTCTGATATTCCTGGGTACGGTAGCTGGAAACAACGCAGACCTTTGGGGAGGCCTTATTGCAGGCAGCAATCATTTCCATAAGTGCATCGTAACAGCTCCGGTCTACCTGGCTCCCTTCGACACTGACATCGGTGCCTAGGGTAACCAGATCCGGCGTGTAGTTTTCCGGAACCGCGTTCCATGGATTGACAAGAAGAATGGGAATACCGGCAGAGGTAAAGTGATGATTGACACCGTTAATCTGGACGGTACCGGTGGCTATGGAACCGTCCTGCTTTATGTAATAACGGTTTCCGTTTTCTTCAAACCAACCGGGTTTGACAAAACCTTCTTCGTCCAGAAGATACCGCTTGCCGTCCAAATCAAACCAGCCTTTTGGCCGGGAACCATCGGCATTTAGGTAATACTTGCGGCCATTTTCTTCAAACCAGCCGGAGTGGGGCGCGGGACCTCCGGTATTTGCGGTGCTTTCCTTGTTGCCCGGCTGCTTCTGGGAACAGGAAACCATGACGGAAATCAGCAGGACCAACAATACTGCAAGGGTTGTTACGAGAATAACAAACCGTGGATTCAAGCGTCTGCGTCTACGGCGACGGCGGGGCTGTGCCATAAGAATACCTCCAATCGAAGGGAAAATACATATGATATCGTATTCTATCACAAACTGTGGAAAAAAGAAAGAGCCTGTGTCATTTATAACGGTATGAGAAAAAACCGTCCTGCCGAATGGCAGGACGGTTTTACAATTAACGGACATATTCAATAACGACCCGGCGGTTAGGCTCGGTACCGGTGGAGTGGGTGGTGATATTCTCCATCTCCTGCAGTGTTGCGTGGATCACATGCCGCTCATAGGCGTTCATAGGCTCCAGAGTGGTGCGGCGGCGGTTCTTCAGAACCTGCTGTGCCTTTTTCCGGGCATACCGGCGGAGGGAATCCTCACGCTTTTCACGGTACTCCTCTGCGTCTACATTGATGCGGATATGGCCCTCATCACCGCGCTTAATGGAGTAGTTGCACAGGTGCTGAATGGCATCCAGCGTATCGCCACGACGGCCGATCAGGTAACCCAGATCGTCACCCACCAGATCTACCTTATAAGTATTCTTATCGGTCTTCCATGCGTGGGGAACCGCATTGGAACCCATGTGTTCCAGCAGACCTTTCAGAAACTGCTCAATGGTTTCTTCTGTGCTGCCGGGCTCAGCGGGGGCATAGGTCTTAGGCTCCTTGGGAGCCTTCGGTGCTTCTTCTCTGGGTGCTTTGGGCTGCTTTTCAGCCTTGGGTGCCTTAGGCTTGGACTCAGCTTTTTTCGGCTCGGCCTTGGGAGCTTCTACCTTCGGTTCAGCCTTCGGTGCTTCCTTTTTTGGTTCAACCTTGGGTGCTTCTTCCTTGGGTGCCTGAGGCTTTTTGGCCTTGGGCTTGGAACGGGAAGCGGAAGAAAGCGCTACCTTGGGTGCTTCGGGAATGGGATCGGGTGCTTCATAGGTTACTTGAATCTTGGCAGGTGCGGCACCGAAACCCAGAAAACCGGCTTTTGCCTGCGCTAAGACCTGTACGGATACATCGTCGCGCTCCAGACCTAACTGGGTCAGAGCGGATTCAATTGCAAGCTCAATGGTCTTGCCGGTGGTAATGATGGTCTTTTCCATTGATTATTCCTCCGTGGACTGGTTGTAGCGGCTGGGATCATAGGCCCGGCCCTTACAGAAGGGACGGTCAGAAATACCGGAGAGGGTAGTTTCTTCTTTTTTCTCTTCCTCTACAATTCCCTTTTTCGCAGCATATTCCTTAGCGGCGGCAGCCTTTGCGGCTTCCGCTTCCCGCTGCTGTTTCTGCTGCAGCTTCTTCTTGCTGGTATTTTCGGTGATGCCGTCGGGATTGGCAGCGCGGCGCTCAGCACGCAGACGCTCTTTCTCCGCTTCAATACGCTCAGCTTCCAGTGCCTTTTGCAGGCGGATCGCGTCCTCGGCATCGTAGATTTTACGATATTTTTTGGTCAGGTATACATCGGCAACCATTGCAATGATACCCTGAACGAACCAGTAAAGGCTCAGTGCTGTGGGAACGGTAAAACCGATCCACAGAGACATCAGCGGCATCATCCACATCATCATTTTGCCGGACTGGTTCGCTTGGGAGTTCTTTGCGGTATCCTTATCCTGAATGCCCTTTTCATCCGTAACGACGGAGTTGTTCATCTTCATGGATATATGCATGCTCAGAACCTGGCTGCCGGCAGACAGCAGGGGGATTAAGAATGCACCGATAGTTGCCCAGTTGTAGACATCCCATGCAAAGACATTGAACTGGGGAATCAGACCCATGTCAATAGCAAGGAAGTTGAAGTTTACACCGGCCTTGGCAGTTTCGCTCAGCACGATGCCGGCCTGCTCCAGCTGGGGCAGGAAATCGGGAATATACTTTGCGGCGATCACCTGATCATAGTAATTGTTATTAGAGAAGATTCCTTCGGCGGAAAGACCCTTGATGACCTCAACGACCTTTTCGGCCACGGCCAGATCCTCACCCAGCATATAGACGATGGGCTGACGGATAACCGTGAACAGGGGAATCAGAATAAACAGGGGAATTAAGCTCCAGAGACAGCTGCCGCCCATGGAAACGCCCTCTTCTTTGTAAAGAGCCTGCATAGCTTCGTTCTGCTTCTGGGGATCATTGGCGTATTTTTCCTGAATGGCCTTCTGGCGGGGGGCCAGACGGGACATTTTCATAGAACTCTTCTTGCTCTTGGCGGTGACAGGCATCAGAATGATCTTTACCAGAACGGCAAAGATGATGATGGCAACACCATAGTTGTTGGTTAACTGGTACAGCTGCCCCAGCAACCAACCGAAGGGAACCGTGACGAGATCGGAAAGTTGGAATGCGAGAATCATAGATATTCCTCCTTAGGGAACTGGGTCATAAGGGCTGCCCTTATAGAAAGGGTTACAGCGCATCAAACGCTTGAAGGCGAGCCAGCCGCCTTTTATGACCCCATACTTTTGGATTGCTTCGTATGCGTAAGCAGAGCAGGTGGGTGTGAACCGACAGCTTGGAGGGGTTGCGGGAGAAATGGAACGCCGGTAAAAAAGAATCAAGGCAAGCAGAATCCGTTTCAAGGTAAGACCTCCGGTTCCGGCAGGAGCAGGCCGCGCTTCTGGGCCAAAGACAAATAGGCACCGGTAAGCTTTTGAAAATCAGCAGTGACCGCTCGGGTTCTGGCTACCACGACGATATCCCAACCGGGCGCGAATCGCTCCTCGTTGAGACGGTAGACTTCCCGAATTCTGCGGCGGGTGCGGTTGCGGACAACAGCATGTCCCAGCTTCTTGCTGACGGTAATGCCAATGTGGTTGCACAGGGTGCGGTTTTGCCTTGCGTAAAGCACAAGGTAACTGTTTGCAACGCCTTTCGAGCTGTAAAGCTTTCGGAAAATATGATTCTTTTTCAGACTGCTTGAAAATTTCATAGAATTCTCCCGGTTGCAGCTTTGTTGAAATAGCTACACAAGCGCAAGTGAAAATAAAACGACAAGAGCGGATTGCGAGGATATTTTAGGTGTAAAAAGACGCAGCTTTGCAGAAATACTTTGTGTATTTCAAAAAGCTGTAACGCATTTACAGCCAAAATTGACCGCAAGGCGCCGTAGGCGCTTTTATTTTTGCTTACGCAAAAATAAAAAAGGGAGCGGGGCGAATCATTCATTCGCCCCGCACAGACTCCCGTTTTGCAATGAGCTGTCCTGATTGTGGTCACCCACGAGTCGGTGCTCAAGCAGACAGAACCTTGCGGCCCTTAGCACGGCGGCGGGCGAGAACCTTACGGCCATTGGAAGTAGCCATTCTCTTACGGAAACCGTGAACCTTGGATCTCTGGCGACGGCTGGGCTGATAGGTACGCTTCATGAGTACACCTCCTGTCAAAAATCAATAATGCTCAACAGCCGAAAATCGGCCGCAGCAACACAAAATAAAGACCATAATTGGTCATGCTAGACCAGTATAACCCAAAAAGGCAACAAGGTCAATAACTTTTTTCACAATTTCAGGCAAAAAGATAGGAAAGTTGGGATTCAAAGGCTACACCGTGGGGAGAAACCTCCAAAGTATTAGCGACGCAGCGACGGACAAAGTCCGCTGCCAACACACCGCTGTCATATTCAGACAAACCACGCATCAGACTGCCGGTGAACACAGCGGTATACAGATCACCGGTTCCGTGGCACTGCCGGGGAACCACAGGGGTTTGGTAGGAGAAGCATTCGTCTCGTTTGTTACCACCGAAAAAGCCGATGGTGCCGTCTTTCCCGGTAACGCCGGTGATCACGACGGATTGTACACCGTATGTTTGCAGCAGCGATTTCGTCAGCAGCTGTAAATAGGTTTCATCTGTTTTTTCCTGATAGGACATCCCTGTCAGAAGGGCAGCCTCCGTTACATTAGGAAGAAGAATGTCTGCTTCCCGACACAGCCTGGCCATGGCCGTTACATGCTTCTGATCCAGCCGGCGGTAAAGCCTGCCGTGATCACCCATGGCAGGATCCACAACAACTGCGCTGCCCTGCTCTTTGTAACTGTGCAGCAGAGGAAGAACCACTTCTGCTTGGGCAGCATTTGCCATATAGCCGGTGGTGACGGCATCAAACCGGATACCCACAGAATTCCAATGATCGTAAAAAGCGGGGATCTGTTCCGTGAGGGGGACTACCTCCGGATTGGGAAAACCGGTGTGGGTACTGAGTACAGCAGTCGGCAGCACACTGCACCGGCAGCCCATGGCACTGAGCACCGGAAGAGCAACCGTCAGACTGCAGCGGCCAACACAGGAAAGATCCTGAATGGAAAGGACGCTTTTCATACTTACTCCTGATTCCGCTTCTTCATCAGCTCGCGCATACGCTGGCTGTGATCCAGAACACGCTTCCGGATGCGCAAAGACTTGGGCGTGCATTCCAGCAGCTCGTCATCTGCAAGGAATTCCAGACACTGCTCCAAAGAATAGATCTTCGGTGTGGTCAGACGGAGGGCTTCGTCGGAACCGGAGGCACGCATATTGGTCAGCTGCTTCTTTTTGCAGACGTTGACGGTCATATCCTCGTTGCGGCTGCAAATACCAACGACCATGCCGGCATACACAGGGGTGCCGGGTCCGATGAACAGAGCACCGCGCTCCTGGGCACCGTGCAGACCGTAGGTGACGGCTTCACCGCTTTCAAAAGCAATGAGAGAACCGGTGAGCCGGCGTTCAATCTCACCCTTCATGGGGGCATAATCTTCCAGAACGGAGGACATGATTCCCTCACCACGGGTATCGGTCAAAAATTCACTGCGGTAGCCGAACAGACCTCTGGAGGGAACCAAAAACTCCAGACGGTAGCGGCTGCCCATGGGGGTCATACTGAGCAAGTCTGCTTTCCGGCGGCCCATCTTCTCGATGACACTGCCCATGCATTCCTCGGGGACATCCGCGACCATCCGCTCGATGGGCTCACAGAGCTTTCCGTCGATTTCTTTGGTCAGCACACGGGGGGTGGAAACAGAGAACTCGTAACCTTCCCGGCGCATGGTCTCCATCAGAATGGACAGGTGCATCTCACCGCGTCCCGCTACATTGAAAGAATCGGTACCCTGCTCGGTGACATGGAGGGAAACATCCTTCAAAAGTTCCCGTTCCAGACGGTCCCGGAGATTCCGGGAGGTGACGAATTTGCCTTCCCGCCCTGCAAAGGGGGAGTCATTAACAGCAAAGGTCATTTCGATAGTAGGGTCGCTGATTTTTACAAAGGGCAGCGGCTCTACCATATCGGGGGCGCAGAGGGTACGGCCGATGGTGATATCCGCCATACCGGACAGCGCTACAATCTCACCGGCAGAGGCAGACTGGATCGGATTCTTACCCAGGCCGTCGAACTCGTACAGTGCAACGACTTTGCCCTTTTGACGAAGCTCGGCATTGTGGTAATCGCAGATCATCACTTCCTGACCCACCCGGATGGAACCCCGCTCCACACGGCCCACAGCAATACGGCCTACATATTCGTTATAGTCGATGGAGGAAACCAACAGCTGCAGAGGCTCGTCAGCATTGCCCTGGGGGGCATCAATATACTGAATGATGGTTTCAAACAGCGGAGTCAGATTGGTACCCACTTCGTCGGGACTGTAAGAAGCGGTACCCTGCCGGCCGGAGCAGAAGACGGTGGGGGAATTAAACTGCTCGTCGGTGGCATTCAGATCCAGCAGCAGCTCCAGAACCTCGTCCATGACCTCATGTATTCGGGCATCGGGCTTGTCGATCTTGTTGACCGCCACAATTACCTTGTGACCCAGCTCCAATGCTTTTTGCAGAACAAAACGGGTCTGAGGCATGGGGCCTTCCGCGGCATCTACCAACAGAATGACGCCGTTAACCATTTTCAGGATACGCTCTACCTCGCCGCCAAAATCGGCGTGGCCGGGGGTATCAACAATATTGATCTTATAATCTTTATAATGAACAGAGGTGTTTTTTGCCAAAATGGTAATGCCGCGTTCCCGCTCCAAATCACCGGAGTCCATGACCCGGTCCTGTGTGGTCTGGTTTTCACGGTAAATGCCGCCCTGCTTCAAAAGCTCGTCCACCAGAGTAGTCTTGCCGTGGTCGACATGGGCGATAATGGCAATATTACGGGTTTTTTCCTGAGCTGCCATAACGGATTCTCCTTCGTTTTATAGGTGTCGCATTCTCTCAACTTTAAAATATAACATATGCCTAAAACAATTGCAAGAAATTTGGTGAAAATTTACGAAATTTTTCTGAAAAATAAATACAAAAATTAGCTTTCAAATGGTATTGACCCTTGAAAAAAGCTATGCTATATTATAGAATAACGAACTATAACATAAACATATTTTACAGAAAGATTTAGGAGGTAATTCCCAATGGCGTACTTTTACAAGGAACCCAGCCACACCTTCAGTGAGTACCTGCTGATCCCCGGCTACACCTCTGAGGAGTGTGTTCCCGACCGGGTATCTCTGCGCACACCGCTGACCAAGTACCGCAAGGGTCAGGAAGAACCCGCAATTTCTTTGAATATTCCTATGGTTTCTGCTATCATGCAGTCCGTTTCCAACGATACGCTGGCCATTGCACTGGCAAAGGAAGGCGGCTTGAGCTTCATCTTCGGCAGCCAATCCATTGAATCCCAGGCTGCTATGGTTGCCAAGGTCAAGGGCTACAAGGCAGGCTTCGTTGTTTCTGCATCTAACCTGACTCCCGAGAACACGCTGGCGGATGTACTGGCACTGAAGGAAAAGAATGGCTTCTCCACCGTTGCCATTACCGAGGACGGCACTGCTACCGGTAAGCTGCTGGGTATCGTCACCGGCCGTGACTACCGTGTTTCCCGTATGGATGTCAATGAAAAGGTTGGCACCTTTATGACACCCCGGGAAAAGCTGATCACCGCTCCTGCTGACACTACCCTGAAGGCTGCTAACGACATTATCTGGGAGCATAAGCTGAACAGCTTGCCCATCGTAGATGAAAACGACCATCTGATGTATTTTGTATTCCGTAAGGACTATGCTTCCCACAAGGCAAATCCCCTGGAACTGCTGGACAGCAAGAAGCGCTATCTGGTAGGTGCCGGTATTAACTCCCGTGACTATGCCGAGCGTGTTCCCGCCCTGCTGGAAGCCGGTGCCGATGTGCTGTGTATCGTCTCCTCCGAAGGCTACACCTGCTGGCAGGCCAAAACCATTGCGTGGGTTCGTGAGCATTACGGTGAAAGCGTTAAGATCGGTGCCGGTAATGTCGTTGACCGGGACGGTTTCATGTTCCTTGCCAAGGCAGGTGCTGACTTTGTAAAGGTCGGTATTGGCGGCGGTTCCATCTGCATCACCCGTGAGACCAAGGGTATTGGCCGTGGTCAGGCGACTGCACTGATCGAGGTCGCTGCTGCCCGTGACGAGTACTTCGCAGAAACCGGTATCTATGTGCCCATCTGCTCCGACGGCGGTATCGTCCATGACTACCACATGACTTTGGCTCTGGCTATGGGTGCCGATTTCATGATGCTGGGCCGTTACTTTGCCCGGTTCGATGAGTCCCCCACCAACAAGGTGCTGGTCAATGGCGCATACATGAAGGAATACTGGGGCGAAGGCTCCAACCGTGCCCGTAACTGGCAGCGCTACGATCTGGGTGGCTCTTCCAAGCTGAGCTTCGAAGAGGGCGTTGATTCTTATGTTACTTATGCAGGTTCCCTCCACGACAATGTGGAAGCCAGCTTGTACAAGGTGAAGAGTACCATGTGCAACTGCGGTGTGATCACCATTCCCGACCTGCAGCGTGAAGCAAAACTGACGCTGGTTTCCTCTGTGTCCATTGTGGAAGGCGGCGCCCATGATGTTACCCTTCGCTCCACCTCTTCAGCGAAGTAAGAAAGACTTATAATAAAAGACCTTGCGTTTTGAAAACGCAAGGTCTTTTCTATTTTTCGACAAATTTCACCACATCATTTGGTGTACAATTCAAAGCAGAACAGAGTTTTTCCAGTGTGTGCATCGTAATGGATTTGTTGCGGCGCAGGTTTGTAACTGTGTAAGCACTGAAGCCTAGTTTATAGATCAGTGTATAGGTTGTGATGCCCCTGTCTTTCATGGTTTGCCATAATGGTTCATAGCTGATCATACATATACCGCTTTCCCTGTGAGATGTATCTATTATCTACCGAAAGATGGGGGTTGAATATTAGCAAAAATTTGCCTATACTATAAAATATTGGGGGTGTGGGTGTGAATTGGAACAATGCGGATCCGATTCCGGAGGAATGCCGGACATGTGCTGCGCAATCCTGTTATAACTGCGACTCCGCAGGAAAGCGGTGGTTTTTATCCAGAAAAGAGGATTTGCTTCTGCGAAGAAAATTACTGCAGCAATCGATCTCCAGAGCACAGAAGCAAATCGCTGAGATTGATACAGAATTGGCGCTGATGGAAGGCATGGGTTCGTTTTAAGAAAACAGCTGATCAATGCTGGCAAAAGTATAGCCCATTTCTTCCCACTTGGTCAGCAGGTCATCCAGAATTGCGGCATTGGTCTGGGAGGTGGAGTGCAGCAGCACAACAGCGCCGTCGTGGATTCGGGGCAGCAGCTTTGCGTAGGCTTCTTCGGCGGTAGGCTGTGCGTCATTGTTCCAATCCATATAGGCAAGACTCCAAAAGACTGTTTGATAACCCAGTTCTTTCGCCATTAGCAAATTATCCTTACTGTAAATTCCCTGGGGTGGGCGGTAGTATTTTGGGAGTTCCTTGCCGGTGGTTTCTTTAAAGAGTGTTTCCAAATCGGTCAGTTCTTTGGAAAAGGCATCTTTTGTGGAAAGCTTGCTCATATCGGGATGATGCATGGTGTGATTGCCAACAATATGACCTTCCTCCACCATCCGCCGTACCAGATCGGCGTTTTTCTCGATATAGTTTCCTACAAGGAAAAAAGCTGCCGGGGCATTGTGGGCTTTCAGTGCGTCCAGGATCTTTTCGGTGCATCCGTTTTCATAACCGGCATCAAAGGTCAGATAAATGGTCTTATTTTGGGTATCTCCAATATATGCGGCATTAAACCGGGCCAGTTCCTCGCTGCTGGCTGGTCCAATGGGGGCAGTATGCTCCTGCCGGAAGCTGAGGCCCCATGCGCCGGTTTCAATAGTTTTATAGGTGAATTGAGAAAAAATAAGGCCGGCAATGGCAAGAAAAGCGCATACCAGCGCAAAAATATACCTTCTTCGCATGAACAATCCCCTCCTAAGGACAATCTATGCGGTGATTACGATAAAAATGCTCCGCACCATGTGGTGCGGGGCGTTGGTGTATGGAAATTACTTCAGGATCTTCAGAGCGCCGGTGGGGCAAGCTTCTGCACACTTCAGGCAGGTTGCGCACTTGGCGATCTTGGCGGTATCCCGGAATTCGGGCTTGATGACGGTGGTAAAGCCACGGCCAACCAGACCCAGCAGACCTTCGCCGGCGACCTCTTCGCAGGTACGCACGCACAGGTTGCACAGGATGCACTTGCCTTCGTTACGCTCGATTACAACCAGCTTCTTCTCGCTGCCGCTCTGGCGCTTTGCACCGGCAAAGCGAGCGGGATTGACTTCGTACAGGTTGGTATGATGCACCAGCTTGCAGTCGTGGAAGTCATGGCAGCCGCACTCCAGGCAGCGCAGAGCTTCTGCACGGGCCTGCTCATCGGAGAAGCCGTTGATCACAGCATCGAAATTACCCTTGCGGTATGCGGGATCCTTGCAGGGCATCTCAGCACGGGCGATCTTCTCACGGTCAGCAAACTCTTCGGCAGTGACCTTGCGCTCGGAGTAGTAGGGAGCGCGAACCTTGGTGTCCTTGCCGTTCAGGTAAGCGTCGATGGCGAAAGCGGCATCGTTCGCTTCACCGATAGCACGGACAGCAATGGAAGGACCGCGGTTGGTGGCATCGCCCACAGCGAAGACACCTTCAATGTTGGTAGCGCCGTTGTTCTCGCTGGCCTCAATGGTGCCCTTACGGGTCTGGGTCAGAGCCTCAAAGCCTGCCAGATTGCAGCGCTGGCCGATGGCGGAGATAACGGTGTCCACATCCAGGATCTCGAACTTGCCTTCAACAGGCACGGGGGAGCGGCGGCCGGAAGCATCGGGCTCGCCCAGTTCCATGACCTGCAGCTTGATCTGAGTGACCTTGCCGTTTTCGCCGATAATCTCAGCGGGGTTGGTCAGCCACTTGAAATCAACGCCCTCTTCCAGAGCTTCTTCAATTTCCAGATCCTCAGCGGGAGCTTCCGCGCGGGTACGGCGGTAGATAACATAGACATTCTCAGCGCCCAGACCGACTGCGGTACGGCAGGCGTCCATAGCAACGTTACCGCCGCCAACCACAGCAACATTCTTGCCCAGGTCGGGCCGGCCGCCCAGATTGACTTCCCGCAGCATGTCGATGCCGCCCAGAACGCCTTCCAGCTTGTCGCCTTCACAGCCGATACCGGTGGACTTCCATGCGCCAACAGCAACCAGAACGGCGTCGTAGTTAGCCCGCAGATCATCCAGAGTGACATCGGTGCCGACCTTGACATTGTTCTTCATTTCCACACCCAGAGCGGCAATGGCAGCAACTTCAGCAGCCAGGACAGCCTTGGGCAGGCGGTACTCGGGGATACCGTAGCGGAGCATGCCACCCATCTCGGGCATCATGTCCATCACGGTAACAGCGTGGCCCTTAACAGCCAGCTGATATGCAGCGGTCAGACCGGCGGGGCCACCGCCGACGATGGCCACCTTCTTGCCAGTAGCGGCAGCTACTTCGGGCTTAAAGGGGTTCTCGGACTTCATATCGTTATCAGCGGCAAATGCCTTCAGGAAAGCGATGGACAGGGGCTGCTCTACCAGAGCCCGGCGGCACTTGTCCTCACAGGGGTGGGGGCAGACACGGCCGATGGATGCGGGCAGAGGAATCTTCTCCTTGATGATCTTAACAGCCTCGGTATCGTTGCCCAGAGCGATCTGCTTCACATAGCCCTGAACATCCGTGTGAGCGGGGCAGTTCAGGCCGCAGGGACCCTTGCAGTCGCCGTCATGGTCACTCATCAGCAATTCCAGAGCAACCTTACGGGCCTGGACAACACGCTTGGACTCGGTGTTGATCTTCCAGCCGTCAGCTGCCACGGTGGAGCAGGCACGCATCAGCTTGGGCAGGCCTTCACCTTCCACAACGCAGACACCGCAGGCACCGTAGTGCTTGACCTCAGCCAGATGGCACAGGGTGGGGATAAAGATGCCGTTGGCTTCGGCAATTTCCAGAATGGTCTGGCCCTTCTGGCCAACACACTCTTTGCCATTAATCGTAATCTTAATTTCACTCATCTTCTGGTCCTCCTTATTCCACGACCACTGCGCCCTTACGGCAGGAGTGGATACACTGGCCGCAGCGGATGCAGACGTTGGGATCAATGCTGAAGGTCTTCTTCAGCTCACCGGAGATAGCGCTGACAGGACACTTCTTGGCACACAGACCGCAGCCGATGCACTTCTCTGCATCAATGGAGTAGGTCAGCAGAGCGGGGCATTCCTTAGCGGGACACTTCTTATCGTTAATGTGTGCCTCGTACTCGTTACGGAAGTAACGGATGGTGGTAAGTACGGGGTTGGGAGCAGTCTGGCCCAGGCCGCACAGAGCGCCGTCCTTGATGGTCAGGCACAGCTCTTCCAGCAGCTCGATATCGCCGGGCTTGCCTTCACCCTTAACAATGCGCTCCAGAGTCTCGCTCAGACGCTTGGTGCCGATACGGCAGTGGACACACTTACCGCAGGACTCGCGGGTGGTGAACTCCAGGAAGAACTTGGCGATACCGACCATACAGGTGGTCTCATCCATAACGACCATACCGCCGGAGCCCATGATCGCGCCGGTAGCGCCCAGAGCGCGGTAGTCGATAACGGTATCCAGCAGGTGAGCGGGGATACAGCCACCGGAGGGGCCGCCCAGCTGCACAGCCTTGAACTCGTGACCGTCGCGGATGCCGCCGGCAATGCCGAAGATAACATCACGCAGGGTCTTGCCCATGGGGATCTCGACCAGGCCGGAGCGCTTTACCTTACCGGTAACAGCGAAGACCTTGGTGCCCTTGGAGTTCTCGGTGCCCATTGCGGAGAATGCGGCGCCGCCGTTATTAATGATCCAGGAAATATTGGCGAAGGTCTCAACATTGTTGATGTTGGAGGGCTTCAGCCAGTAACCGGCCTGCGCGGGGAAGGGGGGCTTCAGACGGGGCATACCACGGCTGCCTTCCAGGGACTCGATCAGAGCGGTTTCCTCGCCGCAGACGAATGCGCCGGCGCCGGCCTTGATGCGCATCTTGCAGCTGAAGCCGGTGCCCAGAATGTTCTCGCCCAGGTAGCCCTTCTCCTCGGCCTGCTTGATGGCGTTGGTCAGACGGACGATAGCCAGAGGATACTCTGCACGAACATACACAACCGCTTCCTTGGCACCGATGGCGTAAGCGCCGATCAGCATACCTTCGATCAGGTTGTGGGGGTCGGACTCGATGACAGCACGGTCCATGAAGGCACCGGGGTCACCTTCGTCAGCGTTACAGATCAGGTACTTCTCCTCACCGGCGCTCTGACGGGCAGCATTCCACTTGAACCAGGTGGGGAAGCCTGCACCACCACGGCCGCCCAGGCCGGAAATCTTGATCTCTTCGATGACCTGCTCGGGGGTCATGGTCTTCAGCACCTTTTCCAGAGCCTTGTAGCCGTCGTCAGCGGTGTAAGCATCGATCTCATCGGGATTGATAATACCACAGTGACGCAGAGCAATACGGGTCTGCTTGCTCAGGAATTGGGCATCGTCTTCCTTAATGACCAGATCGGCAAGCAGAGAGTAGTCGTTCTTGGCAACAGCCTCTACGATGGTGTCGGCATGCTCGGGCTTGACCTGTACACAGCGGTACAGAGTGCCGTCGGCAGCGTACACATCAACGATAGGCTCCAGATAGCAAATACCGATACAACCGGCAATGGACAAAGAGGCGACATCAGCATTCAGCTTGGCTTCCAGCGCGCTGTAAACAGCACCGGCACCGGCTGCAAGACCGCAGCTGCCCTGGCCTACTACAATACGTGCGCTCATTTACATGCCCTCCTTCTGACGGATATCACGGAGAATCTTCTTTACCTTATCGGGAGTCAGAGAACCGTATGTATCCTCGTCAATCATCATAACAGGTGCCAGAGAGCAGCAGCCCAGGCAGGAAACGATGCTCAGACTGAACAGACCGTCAGCAGTGGTCTCGTTGTTGCCGATACCCAGCTCTTCCTGAATGGCATCAATGATACGCTCTGCGCCGTTGACGTAGCAGGCAGTGCCCTTACATACCATGATCAGATGCTTACCGACAGCGGTAAAGCGGAACTGAGAGTAGAATGTGGCAACGCCCAAGATCTTAGCGGGGGTCAGACCGGTGCGCTCGGAGATGTGATAGACTGCATCGATAGGAATGTAGCCATAGATCTCCTGGGTTTTTTGCAGGATGGAAATGAGGCTGCCCTTAACATCAGCGTACTTGTCCAGCACGTCCTTCAGTAAAGACAGATCCACACTTTCATGGTTGCAGCACATTGTGATTCACTCCTTATGTTTTCTATTCTGGTGTTTGGCGTCGTTTTGGGCATACGCCGACACCTTACATTCCACCATACATTATACCAATATTACCCAGCGATTGCAATAGGCAATTTATAGGAAAAGCCCATGGTGCAGGTGTTACACCATGGGCATATTGAAAAGGATTACTTGTTTTTCAGCAGATCCCGGATCTCGGTCAGCAAAACTTCTTCAGCAGAAGGAGCGGGAGGTGCGGGGGGTTCGGCAGCAGCGGCTTCTTCTTCCTTCTTTTTGCCGATTTCTGCCAGCTTGTTCAGACCCTTGACCAGCCAGAAGACGACCAGAGCCAGAATGGCAAAGTTGATAACAGCAGAGATGAAGTTGCCGTAGGTCAGATAGTTCAGCACTTCCTGGACAACCACTTCACCGGCTTCGTTGACAACGGTTTCGTAGGTGGGTTCTACCCAGGGCATCCGGGGCAGAGCAATCTTTGCTTCGCTAAAATCAGCGCCGCCCAGAAAAATGTTGACGACGGGCATGATCAGATCGTTGGTCAGGCTCTTGGTGATGGTGGAGAAAGCGCCGCCGATGATGGTACCAACAGCCAGTGCCATAGCGTTACCCTTAATGGCAAAAGTCTTGAATTCGTCCCACCAGGAGGGCTTTTTAACAGGATTCTTCATAGGGATCGTCCTTTCCAATGTTTATTTCTTTTCAATAATCTCGAGGCCGCCCAGATACTTGCGCAGGCACTCGGGGACAACGATGGAGCCATCGGCTCTCTGGTTCTGCTCTACCAGAGCGGGGAAGATACGGGA
>JAZNFH010000057.1:0-8506 GCA_045589055.1 Faecousia sp.
GCTCATCTTGTTGATGGTGGACAGAGCCTTGGCCAGAATCTCGGAGTGGGAACGGTGAGAACCGAAAGCAAAGTCATTCTCATCCAGCAGGTAAGCCTGACCGACACAGGCAGCTTCCTGACCGATGGACAGGTGGGCGGGGCCGGGATAGGTATGGTCGATGCCGTTGTAGCCGCCCTGGGTCTTGATCAGGTTCAGCATGGTCTCGAACTCACGCAGAACGGTCATGTCCCGGAAAATGCGAACCAGATCTTCCTTGGTGTACTTGCCGGAAGCCAGCTCCTCGGCAATGGTCTTGTTGTACTGGTTTACGGGGATCTCGTTAAAGGTAACCTTCGCGGGTGCGCGCACTACGGAAGGATCCACAAACAAACTCTTAGGCATATTCTATCTCCTCCTTGTCATTACTTGGCGAGCAGAGTGACGAAGTTCTCCAGGTTAGCGCACAGCTCCTTCTGGAACTTGGCAGCGGGAGTGCCGTCAACAGCTCTGTGGTCGTAGGTCAGGCTCAGACCCATAGCGGGATACAGCTCGATGGAGCCGTCAGCAGCCTTGCGAACGCGGTCGATGGTGCCGCAGACGCCCAGAATACCGGTCTGAGGAGGATTGATAACGGGAGTGAAGGACTCAACACCCAGGTTGCCCAGGTTGGAGACAGTGAAGCTGCCGCCGGACAGCTTGTCGGGGCTGATAGCGCCGTCACGGCACTGGGCAGCCAGTTCCTTAACGGCCTTGGAGATCTCCAGCAGGCTCATGGTGTCAGCAGCAAAGATGGTGGGAACCATCAGGCCTCTGGGAGTATCAACGGCAACACCCAGATTGACATGCTTGAAGTGACGGATGGAGTTGTCGTCCAGCATGTTGGCGTTCAGGTCGGGATGGTTCAGCAGGGTGCGGGAAACGGCGTACAGAACCAGATCACCGATGGTGATACCTGCGTAATCGCCGCCGGCAGCCTTCAGAGCCTTACGGTAGTTCAGGATAGCAGTAGCATCGAAGGAAGTGTTGTGGGTCAGCTGAGCCATGGTGTGCAGGGAAGTGGTCATGGACTTGGAGATGGCGCGGCGGATACCGCTGAACTTCACATCCTCGTACTCGTTCTCCACAACAGCGGCGGCAGCGGCCTTGGGAGCAGCAACGCCGGAAGCGATAGCCTTCTCAACGTCCTTTTCAACAACACGACCATTGGGGCCGGTACCGGCGATGGCGGAAGCGTCCAGACCGTGAGCGGCAGCCAGCTTGGCAGCTCTGGGAGATACGGGAGCGCCGGCCTTGACGGGAGCAGCGACTTCCACGGGAGCAGCGACTTCAGCAGCAGCCTCAACGGGAGCGGCTTCAGCAGCAGCCATGGGAGCGGCGCCGGGCTTCAGGCAATCGGTGGGCTCACCCTCGGGACCAACTGCGCAGACATTTTCCAGGCAGGGAACTTCCTCGCCGTCGGCAAAGAAGATGGCCAGCAGCTTGCCTTCGGCAGTGGACTCGCACTCGAAGGAAGCCTTATCGGTTTCGTAAGTAAAGAGAATGTCGCCGACCTTGACATCGTCGCCAACCTGCTTCAGCCATTCGCCGATGATGCAGCTTTCGACAGTGATACCGGCCTTGGGCATGATAACAGCCTGAGCCTTGGTGTTGCAGGCCACAGCGGCGGGAGCAGCAGCGGCGGCAGCAGGAGCAGCAGCGGGAGATTCCTCAGCGGGAGCAGCACCGGCGCCCTTCAGAGCGGAAACATCTTCGCCCTTAGTGCCGATGGCACAGACATTGATCAGGCAGGGAACTTCATCGCCGGGACCGTAGAAGATTTCCAGCAGTTCGCCTTCGGCGGTGGATTCGCATTCGAAGGAGGCCTTGTCAGTTTCGTAGGTGAAGAGAATATCGCCCACATTGACATGATCGCCAACCTGCTTCAGCCATTCGCCGATGATACAGGATTCAACAGTGATGCCGGCCTTCGGCATCAGAACACCATTTGCCATGTTTGTTCCTCCATTTTTTCAGGCGGATAATCCGCCCATTATTTTTTAAGCGCGTGGTAAATAGATTCTCCGCAAAGAAGCTCCACACCGTTTTCTGCCAGCCGCTGCTGCCAAAGGGCGGAGGGTGTGCAGTCGGTGATCAGCTTGTCTACCAAGTCAAGAGAACCAAGGGCGACCAGTCCGCTGCGGTCAAATTTCCGGTGGTCGGCAAGCAGGACGGCTTGGTCGCAGGAGGCGATCATTGCCTGCTTGATCTGCACCACAGAATCATCACTGTCAGCCAATCCCAGCTGCTCGTTGATACCCCGGCAGGACAGAACGGCGAAGCTTGCATGGTAGGAGCGAACCGTTCGGAGTGCGTGGGGGCCAACAAGGGCCAGTACATCGGTTTTAAGACTGCCGCCGGTAGAAATGATGTGCCAGGTGTCCTGACCGGTCATTTCCCGGAGCAGTTCCAGAGAGTTAGTAATGAGTGTGATGTTTTTCTTTTGACGCAGGGCACGAACCGCATAGGTGGCAGTGGAGCTTTCGTCCACCATCAGGGTATCACCATCGTTTACCAGTTCACAAAGCTTCTGGGCGATGGTGACCTTGGGTTCAATGTTGGTATTTTTGCGGATTGAATAAGGTGGAGCGGCATGGTCGTTGCCGCGCAGTACTGCGCCGCCATAGATTCTGGTGGCAATGCCTTCCTTTTCCAATGACTCCAGATCCCGGCGGATGGTTTCTTCGGAAACCTGGAATTCTGTACTCAAAGCAGACACTACGACTTGACCTGTGGCCCGGATTCGCTCCGAGATCACCCGGCGTCTTTCTGCTGCCAGCAAGCGCCCTCACCTCCCCACAAAATCTCATGATAAGAATACATCAGATGGCGGAAAAAGTCAAGGCAATAAAAAACAAACCAACATTTTTTGATTGTTTTGTTGGGATTGGGAAGAATCAAAATGAAGAAAACCACAGAAAGCAACATTAAAAGAGGCGTTGCATTGTGCTGGCGGGTGTGGTATACTGTTCTCAATATAAGGTGAGGTGGAAACTATGGCCCTGCAGGAATCCGGCGAGATGTATCTGGAAACAATTTATGTACTGAATAAGGCGAACTCGCAGGTTCGCAGTGTGGATATTTCTGAGCATATGGGGTATTCCAAGCCCAGTGTCAGCCGTGCAGTGCATCTTCTGGAAGAGAAGGGGTACATCGTTATCGACAAGGATGGGTTCATCAAATTGACCGTGGAAGGTGTCCGGCTGGCAGAAAAAATATTTGAGCGTCATACAGTAATCTCCGGTATGCTGATTCGGTTGGGCGTGGATCCGGAAACAGCGGCAGAGGATGCCTGTAAAATTGAACACGCCATTTCGGATGCTTCCTTCGAAGCAATTAAACGGCATCTGGAACAAAATCAATAAGAACAGCCACCGGCATGAAGACATGGCGTTGAGTGCGGTCGTTGGTGGGGATTACTGCAGACCCTGCTCGTAAGCCTCGATCATTTTCTTGACCATCTGGCCGCCGACGGAGCCGGCCTCGCGGGAAGTCAGGTGACCGTTATAACCGTTGGTCAGGTTAACGCCAACTTCCTGTGCAGCCTGCATCTTGAAACGGTCCATTGCCTCGCGAGCCTGGGGGATATTGATCTGATTGTTATTGTTGCTCATTTTCATTCTCTCCTTTTTGCTTTCTCCGGAACAAACGCCTTCCGAAGAAAGCGCTTTTTGTTTCCGTAGGTGTATTTTTACCCGGGAAGAAAACAATACACCTGTTTCTTAAAGGAAAGGTACGCAGATTTTGGAAATAATGATGCAATGAAAGTTATGAAGGTCTCTGCGAAATAGTTTTTCCATCAAATCAAAAAACATATCAAGAGATTCATCGGCAATGGCCTGTGGGATGGAACTGTCCTTGCAGGGAGCAGAGATCGCAATGGTGGGTATGGGAATGAACAGGAAACCGGCAGATATGCATTACGACCAAATTCCGGGTTGGTTTTTGGCAGAGGAGCATCCTCTGGTAAATATATATGGAAATATCAGAATTGTAACACCTACAGTCATGCAAAGGAACGGAATCTTTATCCACTTGCTATTTCTGATTTTCTGTGATACTATCAAAAACCGTGTCGGATTTTTTAAAATGATGCGTATGTTGAAGGATAATCACAGATAGGAATATGTTTGAAATGCTAAGGAAACTGTTTGAAACCGCTTCACTTGCGATGATCCGCCGCATGATGCTCCTTGCGGTAATGGATGTGCTGGGTACAGCTGCATCCTTTTTCGGTGGGTTATGGCTGCTTTACAATTTTAATTTTTTGTCCATCCCCTATGAGTTTTTAACCGGCTGTCTGCAATTCTCCGTTGCATGGACAGCGGTGTGTTTGCTTGTGTATGCGATATGCGGCCTGTACCAGAGTATCTGGCGGTTTGCCAGTGTGGATGAGTTGATCCGGATCGTGCTGGCCTATGGAATTCTGATAGGGATCGGTATCGGATACCTGTTGATTGGTAAACCTGATATGCCTACATCCTTTTTCATTCTGGGCTGCGTACTGAATTTTGTTTGCACAGTGGCTATCCGGTTTGGTTACCGGCTGGGCCGTGGTCTGCAGAATCAAATCAATGCCATATCCGGAAAACGCAGAGGGGACAGGGTCATGGTCATTGGTGCAGGAGAGGCCGGAAGACTGCTGACCAATGAAATTGAGAATAGCCCGTATATCAACAACCGGGTCGTATGTGTGATTGATGACAACCCTTATAAAAGAAAAAAACGCCTGTGCGGAATCCCCATTGTGGGTGGCAGAAGTCAAATACCTGCCGCAGTGAAGAATTTTGAAGTAGACCGGATTATCTTTGCAATCCCTACGGCTTCCGCCGCAGATAAAAAGGAGATATTGGATATCTGCGCAACTACCGGCTGCCCGGTGCAGGTTCTGCCCGGTGTTTTCCAACTGGTCACCGGCGAAATCAGCGTCAGCAAGCTCCGGAATGTGGATCCGCAGGATCTGTTGGGCCGGGATCCGATCACGGTCAATATGGAGGAGATATTTGCCTATATCCGCGGTAAGGTAGTTATGGTGACCGGCGGCGGTGGCAGCATCGGCAGCGAACTGTGCCGCCAGATTGCCAAGGCCGATCCAGAGCAATTGATTATCTTCGATATCTATGAGAATAATGCCTATGAGATCCAGATGGAGCTGACCCGCAAATATCCGGAGCTGAACCTGGAAGTGCTCATCGGCTCAGTTCGTAATACTGCCAGACTGGATTCCGTACTGGACCAATACCGGCCGGAACTGGTATTCCATGCGGCGGCCCACAAGCATGTACCGCTGATGGAGGACAGCCCCAACGAAGCCATAAAGAACAATGTGTTTGGTACCTATAAAATGGCACAGGCAGCTTCCAAGTATGGCGTGAAACGGTTTGTGCTGATTTCCACCGATAAGGCCGTCAATCCCACCAATATTATGGGCGCATCCAAACGCCTGTGCGAAATGGTGGTACAAATGATGAACCGGGAGTCCAAAACCGAGTTTGTGGCGGTACGGTTCGGTAATGTGCTGGGATCCAACGGCTCTGTCATTCCACTGTTCAAAAAGCAGATTGATGCAGGGGGGCCTGTGACGGTTACGCACCCGGATATTATCCGGTATTTTATGACCATTCCCGAAGCTGTGAGCTTGGTGCTGCAGGCGGGGTATTATGCCAGAGGTGGCGAGATCTTTGTGCTGGATATGGGCGAGCCTGTAAAGATCGACACCATGGCGCGGAATTTGATCCGGCTTTCTGGCTACGAACCGGATGTGGATATCATGGTGGAGTATACCGGCCTGCGCCCCGGTGAGAAATTGTACGAGGAACTTCTGATGAAGGAAGAAGGCTTGCAGAGTACGGCCAACAAGCTGATCCACATTGGCAAGCCCATTGAGATGGATGACCAGCGGTTCAAGGAGCAGCTTGCCTGCTTGGAAGCTGCATACCGGACAGAGGATCCCCATATTAAGGAATTGGTGGCGCAGATTGTTCCTACCTATAAGCTGAAAGCTAAGGTATGATGGAAATCCCTTTAAAAGTCATGGCCCCCGGCATTTTACCACGGGAGCGTTCTGCTTGAGAATCTGGGTACAATTATTCTGAGAAAGTGTATTTCAGGAAATTGCCGTTACCATCACCTGTTATAATAACGGTATCGCCATTGGCATTTTCTGAAATGTCAATAATAGGAAATCTGCCATTTGCTCTGACATATGCTTCAGGGCTGTCTGCTTCAACTTCAATCAGTTCTTTCTTTGCATACTGCTCGCCGCCGCAAGAATTGATATCTTCAATAAAAACTTCGTATTCATTCATGTTGGTATCTCCTTATTGTTTTATAGTGTGGATATTGATGGGTTATCCTACACATCCCAAACTGTCGAAATACCGATGAAATACTATCTTTCCTTGTGAAACATAAAAGACCTCCGTGGTTATCTTTGCACCGTACTGATTGAGAGGCAAAGCTATATATTTTTATTATAGCATACTATCCAGAAAAAACAATATTTGCCCATCCGCGTAGATGAGATTTGTATATATTTATAATGGCAACCTTTCCAAATACACAGCAATTTTGAACGCATAAATCCCCCTCGTTTACAGATACTAACAGCGTAATTTGTAAAATAAGGAGATAGATATATATGAAAGCAACCGGTATCGTCCGCAGAGTGGATGACCTCGGGCGTATTGTCATTCCCAAGGAAATCAGACGCACACTCAAGATAAGGGAAGGAGATCCCCCTCGTACAACATTGACACCGATTGACAGGTTTTGCATGGCGATACATAGTGTGGTAAGTAGATACAGAGAATAATGATGAGGGAGCAGAAAATTCCACTCCCTCAAATCTAGGCATTACGCCTTATTTATTTTAACTTTGTTGAATGTAACATACTGATCTTTTTTTAGTGTGATATAACAAGAACCCTCATCAAAAAAGTCATTTTTAATAATACTACCTTGGGGTTTGCTTTGAATACAATAATATCCGCCGGAAAAAGCGGTCAATTTATATGTGCCAGCGGGGATGTCTTTGCCCACCTTATATGTACCACTGATATAATCTTTATCGACAATATCAAACGTAATCTCATCAGAATAGGGGATCGCTATACAATTTCTCAGCTCAAGGTATGTGCCACTGACGATACGAATATGGCTAACCGGACCAAAATTATCGTTGTCCATAATATCGTTTCCCATAGGGTCTGCATTAATTGAAAAATAACCCCGATTTGAAGAGGATATCAGGATGTATTCTCCTGCAGGGATTTCGTCCGGACATTTATATGTGCCTTGGTTGTATTCTGCATCAAAGCTGATTTTTGGAATAGTTTCTTTTTTATGGTTACCGCACTGGGTGCATGTATATTGCTTTGATCCAGCAGAGAAATAGGTAGGTTCTGCTGTTATTTTCCCTTCATCGTATGTGTGATCCGCCTTAGGGATTGTGGCTTCGTAGTAATACCCGCAAAGACTGCAAGTACTTTTTTGTATGCCTGCGGCACTACAAGAAGTTTGCACAACAATCTCATCTACATAGCGATGCGCGCAGTTTTGAGCGCAAGACGCTAGACACAATATCAAGAGCAAACAGATTGTTAAGAACGATATAGCTCTGTGTTTCTTCATTTCTTTCACCTTTTCTTTCTGTTATCAGTAGGGTTGTGTAACATACTGTTACATAAAAGAGTGTAACACAATGTTACAATAAAAGCAAGAGGTGATTGAATGATTGGGCTGAAAAATATTCGAAAACAACGGAACTTGAATCAGCAAAAGGTTGCTATGGATTTGAATATCTCCCGTGAAGCATTGTCCTATTATGAAAACGGGAAGCGAGAGCCATCCCTTGCATTGTTGGTAGCGATGTCCCGATATTTTAATGTATCCATCAATTACCTGATTACTGGCGAAGAATTTCAAAAAAGATGAACCTACCTTTCGCAAAAGAAAGTGTAGGTTCATTTTGTTTTGTAAAGTATAATCTTCTCTTGTTTACAGATACTAACAGCGTAATTTGTAAAATAATTGTAGGGCGGCGGTGGATTGCACCGTCAAAGCCTCCCTTGTGTAAAGGGAGGTGGCACGGCGTGAGCCGTGACGGAGGGATTGCAAAGTATCGATACAGACAATCCCCCAGTCAAAAATCAGAGATTTTTGCCAGCCCCCTTTACACAAGGGGGCCTTTCTATCCCTGCCAAATGTCTGTAAAGGAGAAAGATATATTATGAAGGCAACAGGTATTGTCAGAAGAGTGGACGATTTGGGAAGAATCGTGATCCCGAAAGAAATTAGAAGAACTTTGAAAATCCGTGAGGGAGACCCCTTGGAAATTTATACCGAGAAGGATGGCGGCGTGATTTTCCGGAAATACTCTCCTATGGGGGACTTACAGGAGTTTGCGTCCCAGATGTGCGAGGCCATCGGTGCCAACACCGGCTGCATCGCCGCGGTGTCCGACCGGGATTCCATCATTGCGCTGCAC